>NZ_JAKGBU010000055.1 GCF_021555155.1 Rhizobium alarense | reverse complement strand
ACATGCCGGCCGAGCCCGCCGCGGTGCAGATGCCGAAGGCCATGGAGCGCTGCTCCGGCGTGACGTTGCGCGCGAAGGCGGACAGCAGGATGCCGAAGGAGCCGGACCCGACGCCGAGGCCGACCAGCACGCCGCCGCCGACATGCAGCCAGAGCGGCGAGGAGCCGAGCGACATGAGAAAGAGGCCGAGCGCATAGACGAGGCCGGAGACCAGCAGCACGCGCCAGGTGCCGAACTTGTCGGCAATCGCGCCGAAGAACGGCTGGCTGAGGCCCCAGGCGAGGTTCTGCAGCGCCATGGCGAGGCCGAAGGTGGTGCGGTCCCAGCCGGTATCCTGCAGCATCGGAAGCTGGAAGAAGCCCATGGCCGAGCGCGGGCCGAAAGTGAGCACGGCGATGAGCGAGCCGGCGGCGATGATGAGCCAGGGCATGGGCCGGCTTCTGGCCGGCGCGGCGGTGACGGACGAAATGGACATGGCTTACTCCGGAGTGTCGGACGCCGAACCTACGTCCGCCCATCGATAAGCAAAAGCGAATTAATTTGAGCGGGCGATCAGCGAAATTGATGGATAGCGCGGCAAGCACCCGGCCGTCTTGAACATTCGTGCCACGCGACTCCGGCGGCGGCGCAGGCCGGCCGGCGGCGGCTTCACAGCCACTTGGCGCGCCTGAAGCGCCAGTAGAGCAGCGCGCAGAGGCCGGCGATGGCGCCGAGCACGACGAAATAGCCGTAGCGGGTCTGGAGCTCCGGCATGTTCTCGAAGTTCATGCCGTAGATGCCGGCGATCGCGGTCGGCACGGCGAGGATCGCGGCCCAGGCGGCGAGCTGCCGGGTGATGGTGCCCTGGCGCTGCTGTTCGAGCAGATTGCTCGCCTCGAAGACCGACATGATCACCTCCCGCAGCCCCGTCAGCATGTTGTTGACGCGATTGACATGGTCGAAGACGTCGCGGAAGAACGGCTTTGCCTCCGGATCGAGACAGGGCAGTTCGAGGTGAAGCAGCTTGCCGGTGACGTCGGTCGTCGGCGCCAGGATGCGCTGGAAGAGGATGACCTGCCGGCGCAGGCGGAAGAGGCGCCGGATCTGCTCGCGCTCGAGGAACGACGCGAGCATGTGTTTTTCCATGTCGAGCACATTGTCCTCGATCTGCTGCACGACCGGCTGGTAGCCGTCGACGACGAAATCGAGGATGGCGTGCAGCACATAGTCCGGCCCCTGCCGCAGGAGGAGCGGCGAGGCCTCGATCTGGGCGCGAAGCTCGGTATGGGCCCGCGTCGATCCGAGCCGGACCGAAATGACGTGATTGCGGCCGACAAAGATCGAGGTCTGCCCGTAGCTGATCTTGTCGCCGCTGATCTGCGCCGACTTCAGCGAGACGAAGAGCTCGGCGCCGAACACCTCGACCTTCGGTATCTGGTGTCGGTTCATCGCATCCTCGACGGCGAGCGGATGCAGTCCGAAGCCGCGCTGGATGAGCGCCATTTCCTCGGCGGTCGGTTCGTGAAGACCGATCCAGACGAACGCGCCCTCCTCCCCGGGCGGCCGCGCATCCGCCAGGTCGACGGCCTCCTGCCGGACACCGTCCTTGTAGCGGTAGGATGCGACAACGCCCATCGGCACATTCTCCTCGTCGGCGGATCGATTGCGCCGGATCGGATGAGCATTAGCGGATTCCGCGATTTGCCGTCCATGTCCAAATTGCGTAGCGGCGCAGCCGGGTGCGACAGAGCAGCTCAGCGCACGGCGGCGATGACCTCGGCCAGGATGGCATTCAGCCGCCCGGGGCGTTCGAGCGGCACGTAGTGGCCGCAATCCGGAACGATTTCGAGGCGGCCGCTACCGGCCTCGCCGGCCTGCGCCGCGCTCCTCTGCGGTCCCGGTGCCGGGTCGTCCGCCCCCGTCACCACGACGACCGGCCGCGTGAAGCCGGCGAGGAAGCCGCGGCGATCCGGCCGGGAATGGAAGACCTGCACGCCGCAGGCGATGTCGTTCGGCGACTGGCGAAGCGTCGTCGCCCGCGCCGCAGCCAGCGTGCCCGGCGCCGCCGCCGGCGACAGGAGCGGCGCCCAGAACCGGTTCCAGGCTGCCTCGAGCCCGCCCTCCCGAATCGTTTCCAGCGCCCGGTCGCGCAGCGCCGGATCAGGCCGGTGCCGCACCTTCGTGCCGATCAGCACGAGGGCCGCGACGCGTTCGGGCGCGGCAAGCGCCACCTCGACCGCGCAGGAGCCGCCGACCGAACAGCCGACAACGATCACACGATCGCTGCCGAGCGGTTTGAGCGCGCGGACGGCCCAGTCCTCGATACGATCGCCGAAGCCGTAGAGCGTCGGCGCATGGGTCGCTCCCGGCAGCAGCCCCATCTGCCCCGCCCACATGGAGCCGTCGAGCGGCAGTGCATGCAGCAGGAGCAGTTCCGCCCTCACCCGCGGACCTTCATCGGCCAGCGCTCGTCGCGCCGCTTGACGACGGTGACGGCGTCGCCGATCCTGAGCCGGCCCTCGCCGCGCGGTACGGCGTTCCAGCCGAACAGCACGCCCGGCACGCGTCGGTCGGCCGACATGCGCTTTTCGGCGAGACCCTGGATCGGGTTGCCGCCGATGCGCTCGCCCGTCGCCTGGTCTTGCGTCGTCATGATACAGCGGGCGCAGGGCTTGACGAGGTCGATGCGGACGCCGCCGATCTCGATCGCCTCCCAGAAGTCCTCGTCCCAGGCATCGTCGTGCCCGATCAGGACATTGGTGCGGAAACGCTCCATGCCGACAGGCTCCTGCCCCTTGTCGACGAGCGTGCGGTTGAGGTCGGCGAGCGATCCGGTCGTGGTGACGAGGATCGGGAAGCCGTCGGCGAAACCGACCGGCGCGGCGATCCCCGCCCAATCGGCGCCGACCGCCCGTTCGGCGCTCTCGTCCATGTGGACGAGCTTCACCGGGCGGCCGAACCAGTCCGACAGCACGTCGTTGACCGCCTCGTCGGCCACCGCGGCATTGACGCGGCTGTCCCAGACGCGCACGTCGAGCCGGTCGTCGGGATCGAAGGTCGCCGCGAGTTCGCGGCCGTCCATGGCGAGATGCAGGCCGCCGGCAATGGGATTGGCTTCGACGCGGGCGAGCGCCTGCAGTTCGCGCTGGGTGATGAAATGCCCGTCCGGCCCGACGATCATGAAGCGCCGGTCGCCGGCAAAACCGTCGACACGAAGGTCCGCCTCCGCGACGGGAATGGCCCGGCCGCTCTTCAGCGGATGGATGTTGAGGCCCGAGACGCGCATCCGGTTTCCTTCCGATTTTGATTCAACGACCTGCCGAACCGATTCAGCCGGCCACGAGAAAAGCATGGTTTTGCTCAGATTTCATCCAGCAGCATGGCACGGATGTCGCGGAGCCGCTGCTGCCGTTCAAGCGCGAGCGCCCGCCCCGTCGCCGTCTGGAACCCGTCGGCGAGCTTGAAGAGCTTCACCTCGAAATGGTCGATCGCATGGGCCTTGTCGTCGAGCGCACGGTTTTCCGCCAGGGGATCGAGCGGGTCGTAGAGCCCGCTTCCCATGCGGCCCGCAATGTAGAAGCAGCGCGCGGCACCGACCATGCCGATGGCGTCCAGCCGGTCGGCGTCCTGCAGGATCTTCGCCTCGATGCTGTCCGGCGTGAGCCCGGCCGAGAAGCTGTGCGTCAGGATCGCATGCGCGACGGCTTCGATCTCCGCCGCCGCCCAGCCGTGGCCGGCAAGCAGGCCGGCGGCCTTTTCCGCGGCGAGGCGCGAGGCCTGCGCGCGCTGCGGCGAATTCTTCTCGACCGCCACGCAATCGTGCAGCAGCACGGCGGCGGCGAGCAGGCGGGGATCGCCGCCTTCGCCGGCCCGGATGCGCAGCGCGTTCTTCCAGACCCGGATGAGGTGCGCCGCGTCATGCGATCCGTCGCCGGGCGCAAAGGCGTGCGGCAGCAGCATCTCGGCAAGCGCCTCGAGGGGCGCGAAGGCGGCGGCAAGGGAGGCAAAGGACATGGCGGGACTCAACGGGGCGAGGTCCACCCTTCCCTAGCCGCAACTCGCCGCCGCCTCAAGCCTCACCCGCCGGCGCCGGGGCGCCGCCCTTGCTCGTCAGGATCTTCTGGTAGAACAGGCCGATGCCGATCAGCACCGCGCCGAGGCCGATGAAGGAGAGCGCACGCAAAATGCCTTCGAGGTTCGACATGTCGACGAGGAAGACCTTGACGACGGCGAGCAGCACCAGGACGGCCGAGGCGAGACGCACGCTCCTGGCGTCGAAGCGGGAACCGAGCGCCAGCAGGCCGACGCCGAGCAGCAGCCAGACGACGGAATAGGTGTAGGTTTCGGCCTGCAGGAAGCCCTTCCAGTCGGCGATGCTCTCGCCGTGCCAGTAGCGCCGGACCGAGAGCGTCACCCAGGCGAAGGCGAGCGCCACGCCGGCAAGCGCCAGCATGATGACGTAGGGCAGCGGCCGGCGCGGCCGCGCATACCAGGCAAGCCCCGCATAGGCGAGGCCGGGCAGCAGGTAGCCGATCAGGAGCAGGTTGAAGAACGGGATCCGCCCCGTCAGCTCGCCGCTGAAATAGGGATTGAGGCCGATGAAATGGGCGCTCGCCACCGACAGCACGGACAGCACGCCGACCGCCATCGAGCCATAGCGGAAGACCGGGCTCGGCGACCTGAGGTCGAGCGACATCATGACCGCCGAGGCGCCGATGACGAGCAGCGTGTAGATCGACTGTTCGCCGAGTGTCGGCACGGAACTGTCGAGCACGCCGCCGTTCATCGCATGGCGCACGAGGATCGCCGCCGTCAGCAGCGCGAAAAGGCTCGCCAGCGCCTGCAGGAGGTTGCGCACCCTGACGCCGCGCCAGCTCCGCAGTTCCCAGGCGGAAAGCGCCAGAAGCAGGGCGGGAAGGCCGTAGCCGGCGAGAAGGGCGTTGAAGACCGGCGTCCTCGACAGGTTTTCCGCGCCGACGATCGTCGGCTCCCAGGCCATGCGCCCGCCGACCACCAGCGCCGCGCCGACCATGGCCCAGGCGAGCGCCGGCCAGCGGCGCAGCCGCGTCGCCATCAGGGAGGCGAAGCCGGCGACGGCGACGGCGAGCGTGGTGGCGAGCCCGTCCGTCATCGCGTGCAGCGCCAGCACCAGGAAGCCGAAGCTGCCGGCGACGAGCGCCCATTGCGGCACGAAAGGCTTCTTCCGGGCCGCCGGGCTGCGGGTCGCGCCTTCGGCGCCGGCAAGCAGCGCGGCGGCAAAGGCCAGCGCGAAGAGGCCGTGTTTCGGATCGAAGGTAAGGTTGCCGAAGACGAGGAAGGTGGTCGCCCCGATGGCAAGCGGCGGCAGCGCCATCAGCACGCTCCAGACCGCCGAGAATTCCCGTGCCCGGCGCAGGTGCAGGAAAAGCGCCGCGCCGCCGGCAAGGCCGAGGCCGGCGGCCAGCAGCAGGAGCAGGTTCACCGGCGCCGGCAGGACGGAGCCCGACAGCGGCACCGCCGTGTCGAAGGTCGGCGGCGCCACGCCGTCGAAGGCCTGGATGAGTGCCGTCGCCGGCGTCGCCGCGATCATCGCCGTGCCGGCGAGCGCGCCGATGGCGGCAAGCACCGCCGGGTAGATGGCGAAGGTTCGGAACGCGCCGAGCAGCGCCAGCGCCAGCACGAGCGCGACGAAGGCATAGGCGGCGACATCGAGGCCCGCGACCATCGAGGCGAGCACCATCGCCGGAAAGAGCGCCGCAAGGCCGGCGGTCAGCGAGATCGCCATGTGCGGCGGGGCGGACAGCGCCTCCCACGGCCCCATCCGGTAGCCGGCGGGCAGGTGTGCGCCGGCTACCGGGGCCGCATCGGTCGCCGGCATCGCCGCGCCGGCCGCGGGCGAGACGTCCGCTGCGGTCGGGCCCGGCCAGACGAGGCCGACGCCCGCCAGCATGACGAGCAGCGACAGCACGACCGGCAGGACCTCGACCGTCTCGACGCCGGTCAGGTAGAGGATCGCCCAGAGCGCCAGCCCGGCATTGCCGAGCGACGGCACGACCTGCCAGCGCCGGAGCCTGGAGGCCGCGAGCGTCGCAACCCAGGCGACGGTGAGATAGCCGAAGAGGCCCCAGGGCCTGGGCTCGCCGGTCGCGACCAGCATGGGCGTTGCGACGGCCGCGAGCAGGCCGAGGCCCGCGAGCGCCTGGCCGTGCAGCAGCGACAGCGCCGTCGTCGCGAGGCCGATGGCGGCGAGCACCACAAAGGCGGTGAAGGGCCCGAGATAGCCGTAGAATTCATGGGCCGCATAGGTGACGCCGAACAGCGTCAGCGCGCCGGCCGCGGTCAGGATGCCGGGGATCATGGCATTCTGGAAGGCGTCGGCGACGAGCGGCTCGCTGCGCCGGCGGATCACCTCGCCGCCGGCGACGAGCACGAGGCCGAAGAGCGCCGCCAGCGACAGCCGGACGGCCGGGCTGAGCAGACCGGCCTCGATCGAATATTTCACCATGAAGACGCCGCCGAGCGCGAGCGCGATGCCGCCGACCCAGACGGCCCAGCGCGCGCCGATGCGGCTTTCCAGGCTTTCGCGGGCCGCCAAGGCGGGCGGCGCATCGCCGCGCGGCGTCCCGCCCCGCTCGCCCGGCGACGATTCCTCCGCCGTGGCGGATGCGGGCGCCTCGGCCTCGCCGAACACGCTGCGCCCCCGGCGCGCCGCCTGCCACGGGCCCGCGAAGCCGGACGCATCGTCTTCCGCGGCCTCGAGCGGTGCCGCCGCCTCCCCCTCCGTCGCGTCGGCCGGTGCCCGCGCGGCGGCGTGTTCCTCCGCAGGCGTTGCGGGCCGCGGGAGTTTCAGCGCCTCGACCTCGCGGGACAGGGCGCGGATCTTCTCCGACAGGCGCCGCTCGGTGCCGCGGGCGATATTGAGCGCGACGATCGCGACGACGATGCTGACGAGAAAGAGGATTTCGAGCATGGAGACTCCCTGAGCGGAAGGCGGACTTTAGGCCGGTTTGACCGGGACGCAACCATCCGGACGTTTCAGGGCGGAGATTCCATTGACGGCGGCGGCAGAAACGCCGCGCCGCCGCAACTCACCGCATCAGGTTCTCGATCGGGAAGATCGCGCAGGTCTCGGTGCCGTGGGCGAGCAGCTTGCCGCTGCCGTCGCGCAGCCAGGCCTCGGAGGTGGCGATCGTGCGGCCGCGGTGGACGATCTTCCCCTCGCAGAACACCTCGCCCAGGCCGGGCACGACCGGCCGGACGAGATGCACCTTGAACTCGACGGTCGTATAGGCCTCGCCGGGCTTCACCACGGAAAAGACGGCGCAGCCGAGCGCCGAATCCATCACCGTCGCCGTCCAGCCGCCGTGCACGGTGCCGAGCGGATTGAGATGATCGCCATCCGGCAGGCCCGCGAAGACGACGCGGCCCTCCTCCACCTCGGTCAGGGAGAATTTCAGCGTCGCGGCCATCGGCGGCGCCGGCAGGTCGCCGGAAAGCATCGCCTTCAGCACCGAAAGCCCGCCGTCGCGCTTCACCACGTCGAGCGGCAGCGTGCCGATGCCGCCGACGGCCATGCCCGGATAGATGTCGATCGTCATGCGGTAACCCTGTCTGGATGGGGATCGGTTTCGCCCGGTCTTGCCGCGAGCGCCTTCAGCACCGCCTGGACGAAGCCGTGGCGGGCGCTCGCAAGCTCGAGGCCGCGCGGCTCGCAGACGTGGCGGTTCAGGAAGAAGGCGGTCAGCCGGAAGGCGTCGTCGAGGGCTGCGGCATCGGCGGCGTGCCGCTGCTCGTCGCCGAGAAAGGCCGGCAGCGCCAGCATCCTGCCGGCATAGGGCGCCCCCGCCGCGCGGCTGACGGCGCGGCCGGATTTCGGCGAGACGTAGCAGAGGTCGTCGCGCGCGCCGGTCGCGGCGCATTCGGCAAGGTCGAGGCCGAAACCGAGGTCGTTCAGCACGGCGAGCTCGAAGCGCACGAAAAGTTCGCCGGCATCGGCCGGCTCGTGCAGGTGGCCGAGGATGATGCCGAGCATGTCGTAGAGATGCGGGTGCGGATCGCGCTCCGGCAGGAAGCGCAGCGCCGCCGCCATCGCCTGCACGCCGTAGACGGCGGTCGCCGTTTCCATCAGCCGCGCCGCTCGCAGTTCCAGCGGCTCGATCCGGAAGTCGCCGAGATGCTCGTCGAGCCGCGCCCGCCAGGTGACCTCGACCGAATTGCCGGGCTGCAGCACCGGCTGCATGGTGCGCGAACGCCCGCCGCGCACGAGGCCGAGATGGCGCCCGCGGCCGCGCGTCATCACTTCTGCGATGACCGAGGTCTCGCCATGGCGCCGGACGCCGAGAACGATGGCTTCGTCGCTCCACTGCATGGGGAGAGGCATACGCCTTCGCCTGCCGGGCCGCAAGCGGCGGAAAGGCCCGTCGCGCACGCGGCAGCAAGGCGGCGCAGCGCCACCGCGGGCCCTGTCTCCGCCGTCATGCCACCTCTTTTCAGGCGCGTGACGAAACGTGCGCTGTACCGGCGCCAGCTCAGACGAAATCCTGCTGCTCGGAGGCGACGACGCCCTTGAGCTCGCTCGGATAGTAGCCCTGGCGCAGGTTGATGCCATATTCCAGGTAAGCCTTCATGCAGGCGAGCATCTGCGACCAGCCCTCGCAGTTCATGTAGGAACTCTTCTGGCCGCGGTCGTTCTCCCGCCAGCCGCTTTCGGCGATCGTCACCATCGTGCCGCCGTCGTCGAGCGGCTGGAAGCGCATCTCGACGCGGGTCCTGTAGGGGTCCTCGCCCTCCTCGACCATCGCATCCCAGCGGAAGACGATGCGGGCGTTCTGCTCGACCGTGTCGACCAGGACCGGCGCCATGTTCCACCAGGTCACCGTCGCGCCCTCGACCATCGGCCCGCTCGCGCCGCCGATCGTCGTGAAATAGCCGCTCAGCTTGTCCGGATTGACCACCGCGTCGAAGACCTCCGCCACCGGCTTGGCGATGCGTCCGTTCACGCGAAATTCCAGCGTCATGCCGTCCTCCTTCGGGCAAAACCCGCCCCTGAACCTTGTACCCGCCCAAAATATGTTATAAAAACATAACATGTCAAGCGAATCAAAAGAGGACGCCGTCTTCAAGGCGCTCGCCAATGCCAGGCGGCGGCAGATGCTGGATGCGCTCAAGGCGGCGCCGCTGACGACGGGCGCACTCTGCGAGCGCTTTCCGGAGATGGACCGCTGCACGGTGATGCAGCACCTCAAGGTGCTGGAAGACGCCGGCCTGGTGATCCCGAAGCGCGAGGGCCGCGAACGCTGGAACCACCTCAACGCCCTGCCGATCCAGGCGATCCACGACCGCTGGATCAGCCGGTATGCGGGTCATGCGATGAACGTGCTGTCGGCGCTGAAGGGGGAACTGGAGGGGTGACGGCAGGGTACCGAAACCTCCAACTCAAGATTTCATGCTACGATAGACTTCGACAAGGTTGTGAGGAGCTTTCCGAATGCAAATCCACGAGTTTCCGCGACTCCACGAACTCCGCAAACTACTACCTGAGCTACTGCCTCAGGATGCATACTTTCGCGGTTTTGAAACAAGCGTCGAAACATGTCCGGCGGCAAGAAAATGGTTCAGCGACCTGGAGAGGGATCTAGCAAGGCTGGACTCCGAGGCATGGGAATCTTTAAAGGTAAAAGCAAAGCCATATTTAACAAAAAGAGATAAGGCGCGCGGTTGGCAGCAGCTTTACGACATACTGAACGAGGCAAAAGCATATATATTTCTTATGGATAACGATTTCTTGGAGGTGGAGTTCATTCCAGAATCCAAAATAAAAGGCAAAAAAACACCTGATTTTAAAGCATACAAGAACTGTACGCGTGTATATTTAGAAGCAAAGACAATAAATTTTTCCAACATTGAGATAGCCAGATTTAACAACAACGAGATATTTCGCATAACACCAAATTTGTCAAATGAATTTATGAAAAAGGTCTCATCAGATATAGAATTGTCAACAAATCAAATTAATAATTATGCAACAGAAACAAAATTTATGAAGATAATATTTATAAATGTCAATTTTGACGATCGGCTTAATGATGGCGCCGAGAAATATGGACATCAAATTGAAAAATTTCTCGCGTCAAGTTGTTATAATGATTCCGAGATTGTTGTAGTTTCAAGAAATAGCACCCTGGCTTTACATAAGCCAAGTAACCAGCAATAGGACAAGAATTGTCACGACAAAGCAACTAAGGTACAGTTCACCGACGCTCCTTCTTGCTTAATTTTACACCTCGACCGAAATCCGTCCGACCTCGGCGATGACGGCGTTACGCTCGTCGCCGCTGATGCCCGGCACCTCGTAGAACACCACGACGAGGACCGCGCCGCGGTCGGGCGACCAGCCGATGGCGACGTCGTTGGCGTTGCCGGCCGTGTCGCCGTTGGTGCCGGTCTTGTCGCCGGCGATCCAGTCGTCCGGGAAACCGGCGCGGATGCGGGTGTCGCCGGTCTTGTTCATCACCAGCCAGGTGGCGAACTGCGCCTTCGACCGCCGCGACAGCACGTCGCCGAAGACCAGTTTGCGAAGCGTCTCCAGCATGGCATCGGGTGTCGAGGTGTCGCGTTCGTCATCCGGACCCTCATGCGTGTTGAGCGTCGGCTCCGTGCGGTCGAGCCGCGACACGCCGTCGCCGGTCGAGCGCAGGAAATCGGTCAGAACCGTCGGTCCGCCGAAGCTTGCAAGCAGGATGTTGGCGGCGGCGTTGTCGCTCCAGGTGATCGTCGCCTCGCAGAGTTCGGCCACGGACATATCCGCGCCGACACGCGTCCCGACGACCGGCGCCCAGTCGAGGAGATCGGCCTTCTTCACCGGGATGCGGCGGTCGAGCTTTTCCTCGCCCCGGTCGACCCGCGCCAGGATAAACCCGCCGAGCAGCGCCTTGGAGGTGCTGCACATCAGGAAGAGTTCGTCCGCGCGATGCCCGAGACGAGCCCCCGTCGCGAGATTTTGGATCGAGACGCCGAGGCGTCCGCCGTGGCGCTCTTCCAAGGTCCGAAGCCGCCCTTCCAGCGCACCGCCATCGCTCTTGGCGGCAACGGCAGTGGAAAGCCCTGTGATCGTCGGCACGGCAAGAAGGGTGCCGGCAATCGCCTGCCGGCGCGAAATCATCATCGTCATTCTGGTCATTCCTTCGTCGGGCGGCATCGGTCATCAACCGAGCCGCTGTTTGAACCCGCCCGTGCCGGGACTATCGGCGAACGAGGCCGGTGGGGCAAACGACGAATTGTGCGACGAGGCATTAGAAAATTTTGGCAAGTCGTTCCTACCCGCTTCCCTGAGGAACCGGGGAAGAGGCTCACTTTCGCTTCATCGCCTCCGCCAGCGCCGCAGCCAGCGCGCCCTGCGCCGATCCTTGCGGCTTCGGCGCCGGCTGCGTGAACTTGCCGCCGCGCGGGGCCTGTGCGTGCCGGTCGCGCGCGCCTTGTTCACGAGCGCCTGACTCACGGGGCGCTGACTCTGCGCCACCGTCTTTCCGCATGGTGAGGCCGATGCGCTTGCGGGGGACGTCGACCTCGGTGACGCGGACCTTTACGACGTCGCCGGCCTTCACCACCTCGTGCGGGTCCTTGACGAAGCGGTCGGCGAGCTGGGAGACGTGCACGAGGCCGTCCTGGTGCACGCCGATGTCGACGAAGGCGCCGAAGGCGGCGACGTTGGTCACCGTGCCTTCCAGCAGCATGCCGGGCTTCAGGTCCTTGATATCGTCGATGCCGTCGGCGAAGGTCGCGGTCTTGAATTCCGGGCGCGGGTCGCGGCCGGGCTTTTCCAGTTCGGCGAGGATGTCCCGGACGGTCGGCAGGCCGAAGCGATCGTCGACGAAGAGCGCCGGATCGAGCTTCTTCAAAGCCGCGCTGTCGCCCATCAGGGCGCGCAGGTCGCGCCCGCAGGCGGCCACGATCTTCTTGGCGACGCCATAGGCCTCCGGATGCACGGCGGAGGCGTCGAGCGGCTCCCGGCCGTTCGGGATGCGCAGGAAGCCGGCGCATTGCTCGAAGGTGCGGGCGCCGAGCCGGGCGACCTTCATCAGCTCCCTGCGGCTCTCGAAGGGGCCGTTGGCGTCGCGATGCGCGACGATCGCCTCGGCGGAGGATTTTCCGAGGCCGGAGACCCGCGCCAGCAGCGGCGCGGACGCCGTGTTGAGGTCGACGCCGACCGCGTTCACCGCGTCTTCCACCACCGCGTCGAGCGAGCGGCCGAGCTTGCCCTGGTCGACGTCGTGCTGGTACTGGCCGACGCCGATCGACTTCGGCTCGATCTTGACGAGTTCGGCAAGCGGATCCTGCAGGCGCCGCGCGATGGAGACGGCGCCGCGCAGCGACACGTCGAGATTGGGGAATTCGGCCGCCGCCGCCTCCGAGGCGGAATAGACCGAGGCGCCGGCCTCCGACACGATGACCTTGGTCGGCTTCGGCGCCGGCAGGGCGGCGAGCATGTCGGCGACGAGCTTTTCGGTCTCGCGGCTGCCGGTGCCGTTGCCGATGGCGATCAGCTCCACCCCGTGCCTGCGGACAAGCGCTGCGAGTTCCGCCTGCGTGCCGCGCACGTCGTTCTTCGGCGGGAAGGGATAGACGGTCGTCGTCTCCAGGAGCTTGCCGGTGTTGTCGACCACCGCCACCTTGACGCCGGTGCGGATGCCCGGATCGAGACCCATCGTCGCCCGCGTGCCGGCGGGCGCGGCGAGCAGCAGGTCCTTGAGGTTGCGGGCAAAGACCCGGATCGCCTCCTCCTCGGCGCGCTCGCGCATCTCGCGCATCAGGTCGAGCGACAGCGACAGGGAGAGCTTGACGCGCCAGGTCCAGCCGATCACCTCGGCGAGCCATTTGTCGCCGGGCTTCGAGCCGACGGCATAGGCGGCGGCGACGATGCGCTCGGCGGGCTTCACCGGATCGCTGCTGTCCTGGTCGACGACGATGTCGACCGACAGGACCTCCTCGTTCCAGCCGCGCAGCATGGCGAGCGCCCGGTGGCCCGGCACCGTCGCCCAGCGCTCGGTGTGGTCGAAATAGTCGGAGAACTTGGCGCCCGCCGCCTGCTTGCCGTCGACGACGCGCGCGCGGAGATAGGCGTGCTGCTTCATGTGCTCGCGCAGGCGCTTCAGGAGATCGGCATTCTCGGCGATCCCTTCCGCGACGATGTCGCGCGCGCCCTCCAGCGCCGTCTTGACGTCCGGCACCTCGGCGGAGAGGAATTTTTCCGCAAGCTCGGCGGGCACCGCCGCGCGGTCGGAAAGTATCCGCTCCGCCAGCGGCGCCAGCCCGCGCTCGCGGGCGATCTCGGCCCTGGTGCGGCGCTTCGGCTTGTAGGGCAGGTAGATGTCCTCGAGCTCGGCCTTGGTCGCGACATTGGCGATGCTGGCGGCGAGCGCGTCCGTCAGCTTGCCCTGCCCGGAAATGCTGTCGAGGATCGCGGCGCGGCGGGCCTCGAGCTCGCGCAGGTAGGTCAGCCGCTCGGACAGCGTGCGGAGCTGCGTGTCGTCGAGCCCGCCCGTCACCTCCTTGCGGTAGCGGGCGATGAAGGGCACCGTCGCGCCCTCGTCCAGAAGCCCGACCGCCGCCGTCACCTGCGCGGCGCTCGCCTTGATCTCGGCGGCAATCAGGTTGGCGATCTTCAACGGGGTAGCGGCCATGTCGGTCTCCATGATGCGGGGGCATGCGCGGGCGGCGACCATAGAGCGGCGCCCCCTCCGCGCCAACAGCAAAGCGACGGGGATTCCACAGGATATCGCGACGGGCCCGCGATCAGAAGCGCACCGGGGCGAGCGGCGGCCGCGTCGCCTCGAAATCGCGCAGCCGGGCCTCCGCCTCGGCGATATAGCCGCGCGCATAGGGCACGGCGTCCTGATGGCGCGCGAGCTGGATCTGGGCGATCGACAGCCGCTCGTGGCGGAAGGCGACCTCGCAGGCCGCGAGATAGAACTCCCACATCCGGCAGAAGCGCGCGTCATAGAGCGCCGCCGCCTCGTCCCAGCGGGAAACGAAGCGCTCGCGCCAGGCCCGCAGCGTCCAGGCATAGTGCATCGGCAGGATCTCGACGTCCTTGACGAGCAGCCCCGCCTTTTCGATCGACGGCAGGATCTCCGAGAGCGCCGGCATGTAGCCGCCCGGGAAGATGTATTTCTCGATCCAGGGATTGACCGCATGGGCGGGGCGTGTGCGGCCGATATAATGCAGCAGCATCACGCCCTCCTTTTTGAGGACGCGCGCCATGGTGCCGAAGAACCGCCGGTAGTTGGTGATGCCGACATGCTCGAACATGCCGACGGAGACGATGCGGTCGTAGGTGCCCTGAAGGTCGACATAGTCGGTGAGCTCGAAGCGGACCCGGTCGGAAAGCCGCCGCTCGGCGGCGCGCGCCCGCGCGACGGCGAGCTGCTCGGTCGAAAGGGTGATGCCGGTGACCTCGGCGCCCGAGCATTCTGCGAGATACAGGCCGAGACCGCCCCAGCCGGAGCCGACCTCCAGGACCCGGTGATGCGGCTCCAGCAGCAGCTTTGCCGCGATATGGCGCTTCTTGGCGCATTGCGCTTCCTCGAGGCCGATGCCGCGCGGCTCGAAATAGGCGCAGGAATACTGCCAGTCCCGGTCGAGGAAGAGGTCGAACAGCCGCGCGTCGAGGTCGTAGTGGTGGGCGACGTTGCGGCGGTTGCGGTTGACCGGCAGGCGCGCGTTCACCTGATGGACGAGAAGCCGCAGCAGGCCCCTCGCCTTGATCGCCGGCGTCGCCGCGCGGCGCAGGTCGTTGCGGCGCAGCAGCGACAGGAGGTCGAAGACGTTCCCCTCCTCCATGACCAGCCGCCCGTCCATATAGGCCTCGCCGAGCTTCAGCGCGGGGTCGGCGGCGATTTCGGCACCGGCCGCGGCATCCGCGAGGCGGACGCGCACCGCTTGCCCGGCCCCGTCGCCGAAGCGCCGGCAGGCGCCGTCGGGATCGACGAGCTCGAGCCGCCCCCTGACGACGATCCGGCCGAGCAGCGCCGCAAAATCCGATGCCATGCCGTCGTCCTCCGCCCCCGCGACCAGAGGCAGACGGTAGCGGGGCGAACGGGCGGCGCAAGCGGAATCGGCACGAACGGGCCGAAATAGCCCGCCGGTTGTAATATTTCATCAATTCTTGCTGCCTATCCTCTTCTTTACCTTTGGAGAACGGGAACGGGCATGGGGTACAGACATCTGGTCACGACCGCTTTGCTGGGCGCGCTGCTGCTGGCTGCGCCCGCCCATGCCGAAACGCTCAATCTGCTGATCTGGGAAGCCTATATCGACGATGCGGTGCTGACGGATTTCACCGCGGCGACCGGCATCGAGGTCCGCCAGACCTATTACGACAGCGGCGACGAGCGCGACGAGGTCCTGTCCAATCCGGACAGCGACGTCGATGTGGTTGTGACGGGCGAAAACGGCGCGAAGCTCTTCGGCGAAAGGGGCGTGCTCGCGCCGCTCACGACCGAAAACACCCCGTCGCTCTCCGACTACACGGCGGAGTGGACCGACCGCTGCGGCGGCTACGGCATGCCCTATCTCTGGGGCACCATGGGCATCCTCTACCGCTCCGACAAGGTCACGCCGCAACCGACCTCCTGGGCGGACCTGATGGCGCCGGCCGAAAGCCTCAAGGGCCACGTCGCGATGTTCGAGGATCACAACGAGGCCTTCATCGCGCCGCTCGTGCTGCTCGGAAAGTCGATCAACGCCAATGACAACGAGACACTGAAGGCCGCCTACGAGCTGATGAAGAAGCAGTCGGCCTATGTCCTGACCTACGACTACGTCATCACCTCGATCCAGAACCCGGAACTCGGGCCGAACATCTACATGGCGCTCGGCTACAGCGGCGACCAGCACGTGCTGAACGAGAAGGTCGGCGCAGACCGTCTCTGGCACTATACGGTGCCCAAGGAAGGCACGCTCTCCTGGCTCGACTGCCTCGCCGTCAACGCCCATTCCAAGCGCAAGGCGGCGGCACTGCGCTTCGTCGACTTCGTCGGCCGGCCGGAAAACGCGGCGCGCATCGCGCTGTCGCTCAACATGCCGACCGCGAGCACCGGCGCGCTCGCCCACATCCCGGCCGAGATGCGGGCCAATCCCGAAATCTATCCGCCGGCAGAGATCATGGCCAAGAGCCAGTTCCAGGAGGAGCTTACGGTGCCGTCCGTCCAGGCCCGCCGGCGCATCATAAGCAGCCTGGTGCAGTTCCGTGACGCTCGGTAAACGCGCCTTCGTCCTGATCTTCCCCGTCGTGCTCGCCGGTTACGTGCTGGCGGCGACGGCGCTTTATTATTCGCAGAGCGCCTCGATCCTCGGCCTGGAGCGGGCGCGGCTGTGGCAGCAGGTCGGCCTGCTCGGCGGCACGTTCCAGAGCGAAGTGGCGATGAACAAGAGCCTCATCTACTCGCTCGTCGAAGGCAGCGCGGTGCGCCGCTTCATCAGCGAGCCGGATGCGAGCTACCGCAGCAACGCGCTCGGCGTGCGCCTGCAGGACGCCATCACCTCGCTCTCCGAGGACCGGCGGAAATTCGTTTCCGTCGCCATCATCCGCTCGCCGCTCACCGTCGACTACTACTATGAAAACAGCGACGACCCCTTTGCGGAAATCTCCGCCGCGCAGATCGCGCACGCCCGCAGCGTGATCGACAGCCCGAAACTGTCGACCTGGTCCTACCTGCAGGCCGAGGGCATCGAACCGCTGATCGTGCACTCGGAATTCCTCGATCCCCTGACCTTCAGCCGTCCGGTCTCCAGCGCCAAGGCCGGCTCGATCCTCGTGCAGACCGCCGTCCGGCCGACGCCCTTCCTGCAGATGAAGCAGAAGCTGGAGGAGGAATACGGCGCCGGGCTCGAGATCGCGGCGCATCAGCTTCCGGCCCAGGGGCCGTTCTCCGCGACCGCCAAGCTCGGCCCGACGCTCTACGCGCGGCTGACCCCGCCGATGGCGCATGTGGAGGAGAAGCTCTCGCTGCTCAAGCTGCTGCTCGCCGCCGGCGCGATCGGCCTCAGCCTGTTCACGATCGGCCTCGTGCTGCTGCTCGTGCGGCGCTACATCACCAACCCGATCGCCTCGCTCGACCGGCAGCTCACGCAGGTCATGAGCGGCGAGCGCAGCGAACTTCCCGCCGCCAGCCAGGCCGGCGAACTCGGCAGCCTCTCCGCCAACATGAAACGGCTGCACGACGAGGCCGTGCGCTCCTTCGACCTGGTGCAGACTGCCTCCTGGACGGACACGCTCACCGGCGTCAGCAACCGCGAGCACTTCAACGTGCGCTCCGTGCAGCTCCTGGAGCAGGCGATCGCGGAGGGCACCGGCTGCACGCTGCTCTTCATCGACGTCGACAACTTCAAGTTCGTCAACGACAAACACGGGCACAAGGTCGGCGACGAATTGCTGAAGGCGCTCGCAGCCCGCATCAAGACGATCGTCAACGAGGTGGTCGGCCGGCGCTCCCTGCCGGAAGGGCTCTTCGCCCGCCTGTCCGGCGACGAGTTCGCCATCATGGTGCGCTCGCAGCCCGGCGACGGCACGATCCGCGAGATTTCCGACCGCATCCTCGCACTCTTCGCGAACGGCTTCGAAATGCTCGGCACGTCCTTCCCGGTGACCGCCTCGATCGGCGTCGCGATCTGCCCGGACGACGCGCAGACGCTCGCCGAACTGGTGACGCATGCGGATGCGGCGATGTACCAGGCAAAGTCACAGGGCAAGAACGGTTCGGCGCGCTATTCGCGCTCGCTGCACGAGCGGCGCACCCGCAAGCGGCGCATCGAGGAGGAACTGCGCTCGCTGAAGCCGGACGACGAATTCCACCTCGTCTACATGCCGATGGTCAACGGCAAGGGCAAGGTGACGGGCTGCGAAGCGCTGCTGCGCTGGACCTCCCCGCTGCTCGGCAACGTCACGCCCGACGAGTTCATCCCGATCGCCGAGACGACCGGCCTCTTCAGCAAGATCGACTGGTGGGTGATCGACCGCGCCATGGCCGACCATGCCCATGTCTGCCGGCTCTTCGGCCCCGAGACGATCATGTGCATCAACATCTCGTCGGCGGAGCTCTACACGAAATCGATCAGCAACCATTTCAAGGACTGCGCCAGGCGCCACAAGGTGGATCCGCGCAAGATCGAGATCGAGCTCACCGAGACCTTTGCGGTAAAACTCGGCGACCAGTCGCAGCGCAACATCGACATCCTGCGCGAGACGGGCTTCCGCATCTCGATCGACGATTTCGGCGCGGGCTACACGTCCGTCCAGCAGATCATCGACTACCCGGCAGAGACCATCAAGCTCGACCGGGCGCTCGTCGAAAGCCTGACGAAGAAGGCGGCCCTGCCGACGCTGCGCGCGCTGATCGCGCTTTGCCATGCGCAGGACATGTCGGTCGTCGCGGAAGGCGTCGACACGACGGAAAAGCTGACGCTCCTCGCCGCTGCCGGCTGCGATCTCTACCAGGGCTATCTGATCAGCAAGCCGCTGTCGGCCGAGGACCTCGGCGTCTGGGCGATGCAGCGCCTCGTCGAGCAGGCGCGGGAAGCGGCCGGCACGAAGACCGTCGCCACAACTGCCCGCATGGCCTGAGAGCCGGCCCTTCCGCGCTACGGTCCATGCCGGGCGGAAGGCCCTGCCCCGCCCCTATCTCGGAAATTCCAGCCCCATTTCGCGAAAGCGGGCCGGGTCGTCGCCCCAGTTCTCGCGCACCTTCACGAAGAGGAAGAGGTGGACGGGCTGCTCGAGGATCTCGGACAATTCCTTGCGCGAGGCCATGGAGATCGCCTTGATCGCCTCGCCGTTCTTGCCGAGCGCGATCTTCTTCTGGCTGTCGCGCTCGACATAGATGACCTGCTCGATGCGAACCGAGCCGTCCTTGCGCTCCTCCCACTTCTCTGTCTCGACATGCGAGGAATAGGGAAGCTCCTGGTGCAGGCGGAGAAACAGCTTCTCGCGGGTGATCTCGGCGGCGAGCTGGCGCATCGGCAGGTCGGAGATCTGGTCCTCGGGATAGTACCACGGGCCTTCCGGCAGCGCGGCTGCGAGATAGTCCATGACATCCTCGCAGCCGGAACCGTTGAGCGCGGAAATCATGAAGGTGCGCTCGAAGGCGACCGTCTCGTTCGCCGCCCTGGCGAGGCCCAGCAGATCCTCGCGCGATACCTGGTCGATCTTGTTGAGGACGAGGATCTTCGGCTGGTGGACCTCCTTCAAGCCCTCCAGGATCGTCTCGGCATCGCCCTTCAGGCCGCGCTCGCTGTCGATCAGCAACATGATGAAATCGGCATCCTTGGCGCCGCCCCAGGCGGTCGTCACCATGGCGCGGTCGAGCCTGCGGCGCGGCTTGAAGATGCCGGGCGTATCCATGAAGACGATCTGTGCGTTGTCGTGGATCGCGATGCCGCGCACGATGGCGCGTGTCGTCTGCACCTTGTGGCTGACGATCGAGACCTTGGCGCCGACCAGCCGGTTGACCAGCGTCGACTTGCCGGCATTGGTGGCGCCGATCAGCGCCACGAAGCCCGAGCGGGTCGGCACCGTTGCAGCACCTTCGGTGCCGGCTGACTGTTCCTGTTCCGTCATATCATCCATCTTTCCGGCCGGCCGCGGCCATGAGGGCGCGCCAGCTCATTCGTTTCATTATCGAGGTTTGCATGCCACGCGGCAAGCGGCCGGCGTCAGACGCCCGAACGCTTCCAGATGCCTTCCCGTTCGAGGATCCGGGTCGCGGCAACCTGCTCGGCGGCGCGCTTCGAGCGCTCGACGCCCGTTTCCGGTGCCACGCCCGGTATTTCCACCGTCACGGTGAATCGGGGATCGTGGTCCGGGCCCGACCGCTCGTCGACGCGGTAGACCGGCGTCGTCTGGAAGCGGGCATGCGCCCATTCCTGCAATTCGGTCTTGGCGTCGCGGCGGCCGCCTTCGGCACGCACCGCGCGATCCTGCCAGTGCTTCAGCACGAAGCCGCGCGCCGCCTCCAGACCGCCGTCGAGATAGATCGCGGCGATCAGCGATTCCACCACGTCGGCGCGCACGTTCATCATCGGCTTGCCGGTGAGCTTCTTGACGTCGGAGCCGGTGCGGATGAACTGGTGCAGGCCGAGCGCATCGGAAACCTGGGCGCAGGTCTCGGCGCTGACGAGCTGGTTGAGCCTGACCGAGAGCTCGCCCTCGGTCGCCTCGCGAAAGGTCCGGAACAGCAGTTCGGCGATGCACAGCCCGAGCACCCGATCGCCGAGGAATTCGAGCCGCTCGTAGTTGCTGCCCTTGCCGGGGCGGGCGCTGGCATGGGTGATCGCCCGGTCGAGGCGCTCGCCGGAGGCGAAGCGGTATCCGATCGCGGCCTCGAGCCGGCCGCGATCCTCGTCGTTCAGCGGTCTGCCGGCCTTCATTCGACGACCTTGAACAGCCGGTTCCAGCGCAGGTTGGTCGGCCACTTCCAGATCTCGCGGAAAGCGGTGTCGTTGCCGAGCGAGAAGAAGATGAGGCTGGCGCGGCCGATCAGGTTCTCCGCCGGCACGAAGCCCACGTCGAAGCGGCTGTCGGCGGAATTGTCGCGGTTGTCGCCCATCATGAAATAGTGCCCCTCGGGCACGATGAACTCGCGGGTGTTGTCGCCGATCGTGCCGATGCGGGTGTCGAGCGTGTCGAAGCTGACGCCGTTGTCGAAGGTCTCGCGGAAGACCGGCACGTTCTCACCGGTGTCGTAGCGGTCGTCGGAACGGAAGACGCCGTCCTCCTCGCGCGTGACCGGCTGGTCGTTGATGTAGAGCACGCTGTCGCGGACCTGCACCCGGTCGCCCGGCAGGCCGACGACGCGCTTGATGTAGTCGATGTCCGGATTGGGCGGGAAGCGGAAGACGACGATGTCGCCGCGCTCGGGCTCGCTCGCGAAGATGCGGCCCTCGAAGATATCCGGCGAGAAGGGCAGCGAATACTTGGAATAGCCGTAGGAGAACTTGTTGACGAACAGGTAGTCGCCCACGAGCAGCGTCGGCATCATCGATCCGGACGGGATGGTGAAGGGCTGGAAGAGGACGGTGCGGATCACGACGGCGAGCAGCAGTGCCTGGATGATGACCTTGACGTTTTCCCACAGGCCGCTCTGTGCCTTCTCAGTCTTTTCTGCCACGCCGGACCTGTCCTTTTCTGCAAACATTCTTGCCTCTCTACCCCAAGTTCGGGGGAAATGAAATCATGACGGAGAATTTGACGCAGACCTCAGCCGGGCGCGCCTTCAGGCACCGCCTCGATGATGACGAAGGCCTGCGCGAGCGGAAAATCGTCCGTGATGGTGATGTGGATCCGCGTCTCGTGGCCGGCCGGCGTCATCTGTCTCAGCCGGGCGAGCGCGCCGCCCGTCAGCTTCATCGTCGGCTTGCCGCCCGGCAGGTTGACGACGCCCATGTCCTTCCAGAAGACGCCCTGCGCGAGCCCCGTGCCGAGCGCCTTCGAACAGGCCTCCTTGGCGGCGAAACGCTTGGCGTAGGAGGCGGCCCGGTTCCGGCGCCCGTCCGACTTCCTCCGCTCGATCTCGGTGAAGCAGCGGGCCGTGAAGCGCTCGCCGAAACGTTCGAGCGACTTTTCCACGCGACGGATGTCGATGAGGTCGCTGCCGATGCCGATGATCATGCGCATGGTCTCCTGTTGGCGCCGGCCCCGCGGCGGCGCGCAATCTGCCCCTAGATGGCGGCGAAGCGCGCCCGCGTCAATTGCCGTCGACGGACGGAACCGCACGGGGGCGGTGCGCCCGGCGCCGGCGGAAGGACGACACGGCATAGCGGGTCGCCAGATAGGCCGGTATCGCGGCGACCGGCCCGAGCAGCAGGCCGCCGGCCAGCATCGGCTTGATCACCGGCTGCCAGAGCTCCGCAAAACGGAGATGTTCCAGCGCGTGCAGGAGGTCGACCGTCTCGCCGCCGGTGTCCGGCCGGATGCCGAGCATCGCTTCCCCCACCCGGAAAGTGAGGGCCCAGAGGAAGGGAAAGGTGAGCGGATTGCCGATCGTCGTCGAGAGTGCGGCGGCGATCAGGTTGCCGGCGAGCAGCCAGGCGACGGCCAAAGCGATGAGGACGTGAAAGCCGACGAAGGGCGTGAAGGTGGCGAAAACGCCGGCCGCGACACCGGCGGCGACGGCATGCGGCGTCGCCGCGATCCTGAGCAGGCGCTTGCCGATGTAACGGACAGACCTGCCGAAACCCTTGCGCGGCCACAGGGCTTCGCGAATCCGGGCGGCAAGGGGCAAGGGTTTTCTGCGGCGGAACAACATCGGCCAGACATAACCGACCGAAGCGCGGCATTTCAATGACGCGCTTGCAACGACCGGCCCGCGACCGCTCACACGTGACGCAGCACCTGCGTCACGGGCCTCGGGTTCACGGATCGATCAGAAGGACTTGCGGAACAGGCCGCGGTCGATCTGGCGCTGGCGGTATTCGAGATCGATGCGGTCGAGGGCGCCGTTGAGATAGGCGGTCTCGCGGTCTTCGATCGACGGGATGCGCAGGGCGCGGGCAAAAGTCTTGAACTGCTTCAACATTGTCAAACCTCTTTCGGTTGACCTCCCGAGCCAGAAGATAGGCGCAGAGGCGCGCCGCAACCAGCGCCACTATTCTTGGGCAGCCATGCGTTCTACGCATATCGCTGGTCAATTCATGGGCAGTTCTGCCCCATGGGGAGGCAATCCGCATAAAATCGGGTCGCGAGGGGCACGCGGATGCGCCGGATCACGGCCGGCGGTAAAGACAGCCTTCCGTTTGCAGCCGGCGATGCGCACGACCCCGCCCTCGCCGGCCACCGCGAATCCGGGAAACAGGCCGTCGAGAGCGATCTGCATGGCTTCCATCGTAGTGCCGCAGGGCGGCCGGCCGGCGACAGTCGTGAGCTTGCGTCAGACGAAGACGCGGTCGACCGTCGAGACGGACTGCAGGTCGCGGAGCTGTCCCATCAGCTGGTTCAACTGCCGGAGATCCCAGACCTCGAGGTCGATATGGACCTCGGTGAAGTCGGTGGCGACCCGCGCCATCGACATGGAACGGATGTTGACGTCGCTGGTGGCGATGACCTGGGTGACTTCGGCAAGCGTGCCCGGCTCGTTCAGCGCATTGATCATCACGCGGGCCATGAAGCGGGTGCTGTTCGCCTCGTCGAGATCCCAGCGCACGTCGATCCAGCGGTCGGGCTCGTCGTCGAACTTCTGCAGCGCCGGCGACTGGATCGGATAGATGGTGATGCCGGTGTCGCGTTCCATGATGCCGACGATGCGGTCGCCGGGCACGGCGCCGCCCTCGGAGAATCGAACGCCGGCGTCGCCCGAAAGGCCGCGGATCGGCAGTGCGTCCGGCCCCATCTGGCCGGCGGCTTCGAGCTGCTGTTTCGTCCGGCCCGGGATCTTGAAGACCATGCCGGCGGCGCTGCGCATGTTGAACCAGCCGTCGTCGGCGCTGGGCTTCACGGTAACGCGTTCGTCCTGATGGTCGGGGAAAACGGCGCGCAGCACGTCGAGCGAGGAGAGCTCGCCGCGGCCGACGGCGGCGATCGCATCCTCCACGTCCTTCTGGCCGAGCCGGTGCAGCACCGGCTTCAGCCCGTCGCGCGAGAAGGACTTGCCGGCGCGGTCGAACGTGCGCTCCAGGATGCGGTAGCCGAGGCCGGAATACTGCTTGCGGATCGCCGCGCGGGTGGCGCGGCGGATCGCGGCGCGGGCCTTGCCGGTGACGACGATCTCCTCCCAGGCCGGTGGCGGCACCTGGATGCCGGAGCGGATGATCTCGACCTCGTCACCGTTGGTCAGGCGCGTCACGAGCGGCATGATGCGGCCGTTGATCTTGGCGCCGACGCAGGTGTCGCCGACATTGGTATGCACCGCATAGGCGAAGTCGATCGGCGTCGCGCCGCGCGGCAGCGTGATCAGCTGGCCCTTGGGCGTGAAGCAGAACACCTGGTCCTGGAAGAGCTCGAGCTTGGTGTGCTCGAGGAACTCCTCCGGGCTGTCGCCCTCGGCCAGCGATTCGATCGTGCGGCGCAGCAGCGCATAGGCGTTGGAGGCGGGCGGCGGGCGATCGCCGTCCACCGGCTCCTTGTCCTTGTAGAGCGCGTGGGCGGCGATGCCGTATTCGGCGATCTCGTGCATGCGCATCGAGCGGATCTGCAGTTCGATGCGCTGGCGCGACGGGCCGACGATCGTCGTGTGGATCGACTGATAGTCGTTCTGCTTCGGCGTCGAGATGTAGTCCTTGAACCGCCCCGGCACGACGCGCCAGCGCGTGTGCACGATGCCGAGCGCGCGATAGCAGGACGGAATGTCGTCGACGATGATCCGGAAGGCGTAGACGTCGGACAGCTGCTCGAAGGAGAGCGACTTCGACTGCATCTTGCGGAAGACCGAATAGGGTTTCTTCTGGCGTCCCTTGACGCTGGCGCTGACGAGGCCGTTCGCCACCAGCAGGTCGCCGAGCTCGGCCTCGATCTTGCGGATCAGGCCCTCGTTGCGCTCGGAAAGCTCGTGGAGCTTGCGCGTCACGGCCTCGTAGGCTTCCGGATTGATATGGCGGAACGAGAGGTCTTCCAGCTCCTCGCGCATGTCCTGCATGCCCATGCGGCCGGCGAGCGGCGCATAGATGTCCATCGTCTCTTCCGAGATGCGGGCGCGCTTTTCGGCCGACATGTGGTCGAGCGTGCGCATGTTGTGCAGGCGGTCGGCGAGCTTGACGAGCAGCACGCGCACGTCGTCGGATATGGCGAGCAGCAGCTTGCGCAGGTTCTCCGCCTGCTTGGCCTTCTTGGAAACGAGGTCGAGCTTCTTGATCTTGGTGAGGCCCTCGACCAGTGCGCCGATGTCCTCGCCGAACAGCTCGTCGATCTCGGCGCGTGTCGCAGACGTGTCCTCGATCGTGTCATGCAGCAGCGCCACCGCGATGGTGGATTCGTCGAGCCGCATGTCGGTCAGGATCGCGGCCACCTCCAAAGGATGGGAAATATAGGGATCGCCGCTCGCCCGCTTCTGCTGTCCGTGCTTCTGCATCGCATAGACATAGGCCTTGTTGAGAAGGGCCTCGTTCGCATCGGGCTTGTATTTTTGAACCCGCTCGACGAGTTCATACTGGCGCATCATCCTTCAGGGGCTCCGGGCAACGAAAAAGTGCGCCCCGGCCATAGTAGGGGGCGCACCGTGTTTGAAAGAAGGCGGTTCGATCCGGAACGGAGCGAAATCAGTAGTCGTCGCTCTTCTCCGGCGGCACGAGGCCTTCGATGCCGGCGAGCAGTTCCTCTTCCGACATGCGATCGAAGGTGACGGCTTCCGGCAGGTCGTCGTCCTCGCCTTCGACAACCTCGAAACCGTCCGTCTCGGCGGTCGTGATGAGCGATGCCGGATCGGGCTCCGGCTCGTCGACCTCGACATGCTTCTGCAGCGAATGGATCAGGTCTTCCTTGAGGTCGCCGGGCGACAGCGTCTCGTCGGCGATCTCGCGCAGCGCCACGACCGGGTTCTTGTCGTTGTCGCGGTCGATCGTGATGGCGGCACCCTGCGAGATCAGGCGCGCGCGGTGGCTTGCGAGGAGAACCAGCTCGAAGCGGTTGTCCACCTTGTCAATGCAGTCTTCTACGGTGACACGGGCCATGGTGTGTCCTTCATGAGCGAGAAAATTTCAGGATTGTTCCTGCCGATACAATCAATGGCCGGCGAATTCAAGTTATTCCTCGTTCCAGGCCCGGCACTCTCCCGCCGATATCCGGCAGGCACAATCAGGAGATGCATCCGGCGGGCGCCGCCCCGACGCGGACCGCGGCCGCGCGACAGGCCCCGGGCGAGACCGCGCGCGGTTTCGGCAACGAGGCGCTTTTTCTGCCGCCCCGGTAAAATTAGGGATTTCAACTTAGATTTGGTTGGATTATCGCTGGCAGTGTCCTACATGGTCACTATATGAATAACTGTTAATTTAACGTTTTATTGCACTGCAAAAATCAGGGCGTTAGACGGACAGTTCACACCTGATATTCAGACAAGGATAGTTGAAAAATGTTTGACCCCCGCGAGAAAATCGCTCTTTTTATCGATGGCGCCAATCTCTACGCCGCCTCTCGCACCCTGGGTTTCGACATCGATTACCGCAAGCTTCTGAAGGCGTTCCAGAAGAGAGGCTATCTCCTGCGCGCCTATTACTACACGGCGCTGATCGAGGATCAGGAATATTCTTCGATCCGCCCGCTGATCGACTGGCTCGACTACAACGGCTACAAGGTCGTGACGAAGCCGGCGAAGGAGTTCACCGACTCGCTCGGCCGGCGCAAGATCAAGGGAAATATGGACATCGAACTGGCGATCGACGCCATGGAGCAGTCCGAGACCGTCGACCATCTCGTCATCTTCTCCGGCGACGGCGACTTCACGACGCTCGTCGAGGCGCTGCAGCGCAAGGGCCGCAAGGTCTCTGTCGTCTCCACCCTGTCGACCCAGCCGCCGATGATCGCCGACGACCTGCGCCGGCAGGCAGACTATTTCATCGATCTCGTGACGCTCAAGGCCGAAATCGGCCGCGACCCGTCCGAGCGCCCCGCCCGCGTCCATGAGCCGGTGACGGAATCCGGAGACAATTGATTGCCATCAAGTCTCTGATTTTTCTTTAGAAAGAGCGGGGCGGCGGCGGTCGATAAAGCTTTACTAAACTGCCGTCCGCCCCTCGAAACATTCCTAAAGACTCTCGTGGTACATCCCTATCCGGACAGAAATTCGGGTCGGGACATGCTCAACGCCATATCGACTGCCACAAGCAGCTATCAAAGCCAGGCGGACGCGCCGCGCGCCGAAAGCCCCTCGCTTTCCGCGCTCGCAGCGCTGGCGGCCCCCGCCGTCGCGCCGGTGCAGGAGAGCTTCGCGCCGGACGACGCCGACAGCGGCGACTTCGGCATCCTTTACGGGCCGAACGGCCTTCCGCAGGGATCGGGCGTCCCCTCCTTCGCTTCCGTCACGGAAAGCGGCGAGAGCCGGCTTGCCGACAGCCGCGACCCTTCGGCGCGCCTCGCCATGGAGAGCACGCAGCTCGCCGACCTCCTGTCGTCCTTCCTGTCGCCGGCGGCATCCCGGTCGCAGGACGTGGCGACGGGCTCGGCCCCGGTGCCGGTCGAGACGGATACGCGGCAGCTTTCCCGCATGGCGCAGGCCTCGGTGATCGCCCAGCTCTATTCCCAGTTCTGACGATTGCCGGCGGCCGGCCGGTTCTCCGGTATCGGCCGCAACCGAGGTCAGACGCCCCGCCTGTTTCCCCACAAGAGCACATGGAGCTGCGGCAGCACCCGGGCGTCGAACCACCGCTCCGCCGCCACTTTCTCCACCAGCCACAGCATGCGCTGCGTGATGCCGTCGATGTCGACGGCTGCGTCGTCGCGCCCGGCCGGCGGCGGCGTGTGGTTGCCCGGCTGCAGATAGACCGGCAGGTCCGGATGGCGCGCGGCGACGGAGCGGGCAAAGGCGAAGTCGCGTTCATCGAAGACCACCATCTTCAAAACGATCTCCGGCCGCCCGCCGGCGGCGGCGAGACAGTCGTCGAGCGCGCCGAAATCCGTCTGCATGCCGCTCGACGGCGGCTTGGGGCTCAAAACGAGATGGTCGAGCGCGGCGAACCACGACCGTGCCACGCTGCCCTGCGTCTCGAGCGCGAAGGTGTAGCCGTCGGCGTGGCCGCGGGTGATCAGCGGCCCGAGCGGCTGGATCGCCGGGTTGCCGCCGGAGAGCGATACCGTCAGCGGCCGGCCGGCCGACAGGCGGCGGACCTCCTGCCAGATCTCGCCGGCGCGCATCGGCCGCCAGGTTTCGCGATAGGCACTGTCGACGGCATGCAGCGTATCGCACCAGGCACAGCGATAGTCGCATCCGCCGGTGCGCACGAAGACGGTCGGCAGGCCGATCAGCGCGCCCTCGCCCTGGATGGTCGGGCCGAAGATCTCGCTGACGCGGATGCTCGTGTCGTCCGGCCCGCTCACGGCCGGTATTCCGCCCAGGTCTTCGGCGTCTCGCTCACCCGGACGGCCGTCGTTTCCGGCAGGCGCGCCCTGCACCAGTCGAAGAAATGCCGCGCGAGCCATTCCGACGTCACCCGGTCGTGGCCGAGCACGTCGTTCAGGTGCCGGTGGTCGAAATGCTCGTCGATATAGCGCTTCAGCGGCGCAAGCTCGTGATAGTCGCGGACGAAACCGTCCGCGTTCAGCTCCGGCGCCGACAGCTCCACCTCGACGATATAGTTGTGGCCGTGCAGGCGGGCGCACTGATGATCCGCCGGCAGATGCGAAAGCTGGTGCGAGGCCGAGAAGTGGAATTCCTTGGTGATGCGGTACATCAGCGGACCTCCGCAGCGCGGAAGCCCTGCGTCGCCGCAACCCAGAAGTCCGGATCCTCGTAGTCCGTCGGATCGGCGACACCGGCGAGGGCGAAGGCCTCGCGCCGCTCGACGCAGGTGCCGCAGCGGCCGCAATGGCGACGGCCGCCCTTGTAGCAGGACCAGGTCTCGGCGAAGGGCGTGCCGTGGCGCGCGCCCTCGGCGACGATCGCCGCCTTGGAGAGGTTGACATAGGGTGCCAGCAGCCGGACGGCGGCATAGCCGTCGAGCGCGTGGTCCTGCATCGTCTGGAAGGCGTCGATGAAGCCGGGGCGGCAGTCGGGATAGATGAAGTGATCGCCGCCATGGACGGCAACGGCAACCGCGTCCGCCTGCTGCGCGGCGGCAAGGCCGAAGGCGACGGAAAGCATGATGGCGTTGCGGTTCGGCACGACCGTTGCCTTCATCGTTTCCTCGGCATAGTGGCCGTCCGGCACGTCCACGTCGTCGGTCAGGGCGGACCCCGTCAGGTGCCGGCCGATCGCCGTGATGTCGACGATCTGGTGCGGCACGCCGAGCCGGCGGGCGCAGGCGGCGGCGAAATCGAGCTCCTTGCGGTGGCGCTGGCCGTAGTCGAAGGAGACGAGGCCGGCGAGCGTCTGTTCCGCCGCGACCCTGTGTGCAAGCGAAACGGAGTCCAGTCCGCCGGAGCAGATGACGATGGTCTTCATGTTCGGATCCCTTGTTTTGATGAACCGGGTGGGCTGCGACCGGTCTGAACGGGGCTCTCCTACACCCCTCCGCGGGCGCTGTCCACCGGCAGGCGGAGAAGCGCGGCAAACTGCCGGCGGAGAACGATCGCGTGAGCGGGGCTTCGGGCCGACAGGAACGGTGAGCGGCCTCAGCCGCGGTCGCGCAGCAGGCGGCTCTTCTGCCGGTTCCAGTCGCGTTCCTTCTGGGTCTCGCGCTTGTCGTGCAGCTTCTTGCCCTTGGCGAGCGCCAGTTCGAGCTTCGCCCGGCCGCGGTCGTTGAAATAGATCTTCAACGGCACCAGCGTCATGCCTTCGCGGTTGACCGCATTCTGCAACCGGTGCATCTCGCGCTTCGACAGCAGCAGTTTCCTGCGGCGGCGCGTCTCGTGGTTGAAGCGGTTCGCCTGCAGGTATTCCGGCAGGTAGGAGTTGATCAGCCAGATTTCGCCGCCCTCGTCCGAGGCATAGGATTCGGCGATGTTGGCCTTGCCGTCGCGCAGCGACTTGACCTCCGTGCCGGTCAGAACCAGACCGGCCTCGTAGGTGTCGATGATCTCGTAGTTGAAGCGGGCCTTGCGGTTCTCCGCGACAATCTTCCTGATCGTGGCTGGCTTGGCCTTGACTGCCATCATCGGCCTCAGTTCATCAGCCCGGCATGATGGAGCGCCGCGTCGATCGCGGTCTCCGTCGCAGGCTCGAGCGTCGGCAGCAGCGGCGAGCGCACCGTGCGGCTCATGCGGCCGAGGCGGTTCAGCGCGTATTTCGCGCCGCAGAGACCGGGCTCGATGAAGATCGCCTTGTGCAGCGGCATCAGCCGGTCCTGGTAGGCAAGCGCGCTGGCATAGTCGCCGGCCAGCGTCGCCTGCTGGAATTCCGCACAGAGGCGGGGCGCGACATTGGCGGTGACCGAGATGCAGCCGACGCCGCCATGGGCGTTGAAGCCGAGCGCGGTCGCATCCTCGCCGGACAGCTGAATGAAATCCTTGCCGCAGGCGATGCGCTGCTCCGAGACACGCTCGATCTTGCCGGTCGCATCCTTGACGCCCATGATCGTCCGGTACTTCTTCGCAAGTGCGCCCATCGTCTCGGGGCTCATGTCGATGACCGAGCGGCCGGGAATGTTGTAGATGATGATCGGCAGCGAGACGCTTTCGGCGATCGCCGAATAATGCGCGATCAGGCCCTTCTGCGTCGGCTTGTTGTAATAGGGCGTCACGACGAGGATCGCGTCGGCGCCGGCCTTCTCGGCGTGCTGCGCGAGCTCGACCGCCTCGCGCGTGTTGTTGGAGCCGGCGCCGGCAATGACCGGCACCCGCCCGGCGGCGACCTCGATGCACAGCTCCACCACGCGCTTGTGCTCGTCATGCGACAGGGTCGGCGATTCACCGGTGGTGCCGACCGGGACGAGCCCGTGGCTGCCTTCGGAAATCTGCCATTCGACATGCGCGGCAAAGGCTTTCTCGTCGACGGCGCCCGCATCGGTGAAGGGCGTGACGAGAGCGGGAATGGATCCCTTGAACATCGAGAACTCCTGAGGCCCGAGCGGTACCGCGGGGCACCCATGCTTTGGCCGTATTCCTGGTTAAAAACTCGCGCACCATAATCATGTGTCGGTCGGGCGGCAAGCGCCAGCGGGAGCGATTTCTCGGGCGGCGGCATGGCAGGCCCTGCCGTTCTCTCCCGGGTCCGCGCCGACAAAAAGTGATCGGCATTCGAATACGTGCAGCAAGATTTCGTTAAGACAATGAACCGTTAATGGAAGAGATGTTCAAACATGGCCCATCAGGCATGGCGCCACGACCTGCAAGCGACCGGTGCGTGACATGACCGCAAGACGCAGCATCGCATTCCTGGCGCTCCTGTCGGCGGGCGCGCTTGCCCTCACCTGGACGGCCGCGCCGGTCGAGGCGGAAAACGCGCCGCTCCCCCGCGCCAAACCGCTCGGCTTCGCCGCCGAGATGCCGTCGCGCGACGTCACGGGCGCGATCCTGCGCGCCGACCGGGTGGCGCCGGTCTCCGGCGCGCTGAAGGACGGGCTCGACGCGCTGTCCGACAGCGACGGCATCGCGGCGCTGCGCATTCGCAACGCCATGGCCGAGGGCAGCCTCGACCGCCACATCCTGACCTGGGCCATCGCCCTTTCCGGTGAACGCGACATCCCCTCCTCCGAGATCGCCGCCGCACAGCGCGAATTGAAGGGCTGGCCGGGGCTCGCCGCGCTCCGCGCCCATTCGGAGCGGGCCCTGGCACGGGAAAACCCACCGGCACGCGACGTGCTCTCCGCCTTCGGCACGACCCGGCCGGAAACGGCGGAAGGCGCCGTCGTGCTCGCCCGCGCGCTGGTCGAGGCCGGGGAGCCGGCGGCGGCGGCGAAGACGATCCGCTCCTACTGGCTGACCGAAACGATGTCCGTCGCGCTCGAGGACAGGATGCTCGACGCGTTCGGCACGCTGCTGACGGCCGCCGATCATCTGGCGCGCATGAAGATGCTGCTCTACCGCGAGCGTGCGGCGCAGGCCGAGCGCTTCTCGACGCTCGGCAAGGCACAGTCGCTCTACAAGGCCTGGGCCGCCGTCATCCGCAAGGCCGCCAATGCCGGAGCGCTGCTGAAGGCCGTCGCCCCCTCCTGGCACCGGGATCCGGCCTATCTGTTCCTGCGCATCGAGATGGCGAACCGGGCCGACCGCTACCGCGAGGCCGCAAAGCTTCTGGCCGACAGCCCGAAGGACAGGGCGGCCCTCGTCGACCCCGCCGCCTGGTGGGTAGAGGCGCGGATCGCCAGCCGCGGCCTTGCAGAACAGGGCGACTATCGCGACGCCTACCGGATCGCCGCGGGTCATGCGGCGGTCGAGGAGACCGACGTGGTGGAGGCCGAGTTCCATGCCGGCTGGTATGCGCTGCGCGGGCTGAAGGATGCCGCGACGGCGGAGCGGCACTTCCGCAGGATCCTGCAGGTCTCGAGCCGTCCGCTCGCCCAGTCGCGCGCCTGGTACTGGCTCGGCCGGGCGGCCGAGGCGGGAGCGGCCGGCGCTGCGAACGACCATTTCACGAAGGCGGCGGTGTTCTCCGGCACCTATTACGGCCAGCTCGCCGCGGCCCGGCTCGGCCGCAAGACGCTGAACGTCGCCTATCCGGCGCCGAGCGCCGACGACCGTACGCGCTTCGCGGAGCGTGAACCGGTGAAAGCCATCGCGCGGCTCGACGCGGCCGGCCACGGCTGGCGGGCGGCCTCGATCTACCGGGCGCTTGCCGAGGACCTGACCAGCCCCGGCGAACTGGCGATGCTGTCGGCCCAGGCGGAAAAGACGGTCGGGCACCAGCTGTCGCTGCAGATCGGCAAGATCGCCTTCGCGCGCGGCATCGACGTGGCGGCCCTCGCCTTCCCGATCGGCGTCATCCCGGACAGCGCCGATATCGACGGTTCCGGCAAGGCACTCGCCTATGCGATCGCCCGGCAGGAAAGCGCCTTCAATCCCGCCGCCATATCGCCGGCCAATGCGCGCGGCCTGCTGCAACTGCTGCCCGGCACGGCGCAGGGCGTCGCCAAGCGCTACGGCCTCAGCTATTCCAAGGATCGCCTGACGAGCGACGCGGCCTACAACGCGACGCTCGGCGCGCACTATCTCGGCGAGCAGATCGCGGATTTCGGCGGCTCCTACATCCTCACCTTCATCGCCTACAATGCAGGCCCCCGCCGCGTCGGGCAGTGGATCGAGCGCTACGGCGACCCGCGCGGCAGGCCGATCGACGAGGTGGTGGACTGGGTGGAGAAAATCCCCTTCTCCGAGACGCGGCACTATGTGCAGCGCGTCATGGAGAACTACCAAGTCTACAAGACGCGGCTCGGCGAGACGGCCGACATCGTGCACGATCTCAGGATGGGGCGCTGAACCCCGCCCCTCTCTGCCATTTTTCGGATGACAGCAGCGCGAAAAAGCTGAAGATCGCCGCATCCGCCGGCGGTGCTCCCCGTTGTCGTGCCGGTTCCGGCGGGTTGCGGTGATGCAGGCCGTTCGCCATCGGGCTCTCTTGCCATGGCGACGGCAACGGAAGGCGGCTCGATGATTTCAGACTATGCAAACGGTTTCGAGGAGCGGCAGGTCTCGGCCCGCGACGGCCTGCTGCTTTCGGCACGGGACTACCGGCCGCAGCCGGCGATCGACGCCGGCCGGCTTCCCGTCGTCTGCCTGCCGGGGCTCAGCCGCAACGCCCGCGATTTCCACCAGCTGGCGCTCCTGCTCTCGCGCCACCCGACGGAGCCGCGCCGCGTCGTGGCGCTCGACTACCGCGGCCGCGGCCGTTCCGCCTGGGATCCCGACAAGACGCATTACAGCCTGCCGGTCGAAAGCGACGACGTGCTGTCGGTCGTGACGGCGCTCGGCATCGAGCACGGCGTGTTCATCGGCACGTCGCGCGGCGGGCTCATCCTGCACCTGCTTTCCGCCCTCAGGCCGGCGATGATCCGCGCCACGGTGCTGAACGACATCGGACCGGCGATCGAGAATGCCGGGCTTGCCCATATCAAGGCCTATCTCAGCCGCGGCGAGCGCCCGCGCTCCTTCGAGGACGCCGCCCGCATCCTGCAGGACATGCACGGCAGGGCCTTTCCGCGGCTTGCGGAACAGGACTGGCGCGACATGGCACATGCCGTCTATGCGGAGAAGAACGGAAAACTCGTCGCGGATTTCGATCCGGCGATCACCGAGCAGTTGAAGGCGATCGACCTCGCGCAGCCGCTGCCCACCCTCTGGGAGCAGTTCACCGGACTGACCGCGATGCCGATGCTCGCCATCCGCGGCGAACATTCGCTGCTTCTGTCGCAACAGACCTTCCTGGAGATGGCACGCCGCCATCCGCGACTGACCGCCGTGACGGCACCCGGCCAGGGCCATACGCCGGTGCTTCACCACACGGACGTCTTCGGCGCGCTGCTGCATTTCCTGCGCAGCCTCTGAACCGCGCGGCAGGCTGCCGCCGCCTCTCGTCCGCGGTCAACGGGAACGGCCCGCCGTCCGTCGGGCCGCGGTTGGATGACGGCCGAGCCGGCCCCGACAGGCCGGCCTTTGGCAGACCGGCGGAACAACTCCCCGGAAAACCGTTTCTCCTCCGGCCGCAGCGGCAGTCGGGAACAGGAGCCTGAACGCAAGAAGCCCGGCTCGAAAGCCGGGCTCCCCTGATTTGACCGAGGTCAGATCAGATTAGAAGTTGCGCTGCAGACGCAGGAAGCCGGTCCAGGCTTCGCCAGCAGCCTTGGAGGTCGAGCCGCCAGCGTAGGGCTGCTTGCGGGCTACGCCCGTGTCGACGTCCGTGTACTGCAGAGACAGCTTGGAGGTCAGGCCTTCGGTGATTGCGTAGTCGAGGGTTACGCCAGCGCGCCAGGCGTCGCGGTCACCCATGTACTGGCCACCAGCCGAGTAGTCGATCGTGTCCCAGTACTGGAAGCCGGGGGTGATCTTGAACTTTTCGGTAACGGCGACTGCGTATTCAGCAGCGAATGCCCATTCCGAAGCGTCCCAGTAGCGGCTGCGGCCCGAAGACCAGACAGCGAACGCACCGAACGTGCCCGGGCCGACTTCGGCCGTGACGAGACCGCGGATCGCGCCTTCTTCGAAGTTCGAGTCGTAGGAGCCGAGCAGGGTAGCGTTCACGCCACCGAACGTCGCGCCGACCTGGCCGGAGACGCCGAAGTTGTCGAAGTCCTTGAAGCCGGTTTCCGGCGTGAAGTTCTCGACAGCAGCCGACACCGTGAAGGCGCCGCCTTCGTAGGTGTACATGATGGCGTCGTTGAGCGTGTTGCCGCCGAATACGCCGAGCGCACCGCTGTCGTTCGAGTCGGTTTCACCCGACAGACCGGCGTCCCAGTAGTTGTAGAACGAACCGACCGTGAAGCCGGCGAACTGGATGAACACGCCGTCGACGATGACGGAGTTTGCACCGTTGGAGTCGGCTTCGAGGTTGATCTGACCCGTCAGCGTGCCGTATTCGGTGTCGGACTTGGCGTCGAACGTCAGGTAACCACGAGCGTTCGTGTCGTAGCCCCAGTCACCATCCGGAGCAGCGTCTTCAGCGAAGTCGAACTGCGTACGGACGTAACCGCGGATCGAAAGGCAGGTTTCCGTGCCCGGGATGTAGAAGTAGCCGGCGCCGAACGCGTCGCAGACGCGTACGTATTCCATCGGCTCGGGCTCAGCTGCGATGATCGCATCGGCAGCCTGAGCGCCAGAAACTGCTGCGAGAGCAGCAGCGGAGCCGAGAAGAAGGCTCTTGATGTTCATTTCTGACCTCCAGTCAAAAAGTTTCATACGGGTCTGGGTTTTTTGCTGAAGGACAGCGTTCCCTGCCCCATCCCCAAGTTCAAGAAGCGGACGATCAACCGCCCCTGCTTCCGGAGTTGAAAATACAAGACGCGCCCCGTGGCGCAATCTCCATCTTGCCGGAAAGGGAGGTTTGGTTCCGCCTTCGCACCGCCCTGTTGCGCAAAGGACACAAATCCGCCGCCCGCCTGCCGGTTTCTTTACCAGCCATTAACAAATTGCCTTGTGGTTTCGACACTTAGCAGGCCGTTTTGCGGCATCGGGACGATGCGGATCGCTCCGGACAGCCCCCTCCGGAGGGGGAATCGGGGCCGTCCACGCGCCGGGTCGGCCACCCGTGGTGCGGCGTCTCCGGTTCGGGCGATTGTAGCGGCGCGGGGTGATTCCGGTCCGATTCGCGCCGGCGGAACGCGGCGCGGCACCAGGGATCCGGGCGGGCGCCGCCTGCCGCCGCACCCTATAACCGCGCCGCGCTCCGGTCGGCTTCGGACCGCCGACGCACGCACGGGAGACGGCGGAACGGGCGGAACGTATAAGGACTCCCGCGCGCGCTCCGCCCGCGCGCGCCTGCCCGCCTCGCAGCAGAATTCGCGGGCGGCCGAGAAAAAGCCCTTGCAATCACCGGGATCGCTGAGTAGTCACACGCCAACGGAGAGGTGGCCGAGTGGTCGAAGGCGCGCCCCTGCTAAGGGCGTATACGGGAAACCGTATCGAGGGTTCGAATCCCTTCCTCTCCGCCATCTTTTTTTGGGTCCATTCTGGACACATGGGTTACGGTTTATACCGGAGACATGGGTAACACTTTTGGCCCGAAGGGGTCTTGGAGTGGTTCGAGCCTGCA
>NZ_JAKGBU010000054.1:27822-37524 GCF_021555155.1 Rhizobium alarense | reverse complement strand
GGCGCGCGCCTCCTGCCGCTCGAGGCAGAAGGTCTCGCGTACGAAATGCCCGTCGCCGCGCGTCTCGCGCGCGAGACGATGCCGGTCGATCTGCCGCTTGAGCCCGTCGAGCGGCGGCGGGCCGGGAATACGCGCCATACGATCTCCATGGACTGCACATCCGTCGACCTAAGATAGGAGTTCGCCCGGCGCTTGGCGAGTCCCCCGCAGCCGGCGGGCGCGGTGCGGCAGGGCCGGCTGCGCATTCCGCCATCGGTTGCCAAAGCGGCCGAAACCATGAACTGTGGCGAAAATGCGATTCGGCGTCAGGACGCCGATGACGCCTCCCCGGACCGAGCCCAGGATCTTGCCATGGAACGACCCGACCTGCCGCAGGGCCTTCCCGACGACATCGAGCACAAGAAGGATCGCGCGCGCGCCTGGTTCGAGCAACTGCGCGATTCCATCTGCGCCGCCTTCGAGACGATCGAGGACGAACTGGAAGGACCGCTCTCGAACCTCGAACCCGGTCGCTTCGTCGCGAAGGACTGGCTGCGCGAGGACGGCGAAGGCGGCGGCGGTCGCATGTCCATGATGGAGGGCCGCGTCTTCGAGAAGGTCGGCGTGCACACGTCGACCGTCCACGGCGAGTTCTCGCCGGAATTCCGCGGGCAGATCCCCGGGGCCGGCGACGATCCGCGCTTCTGGGCCTCCGGCATCTCGCTGATCGCCCACCCGATCAACCCCAATGTCCCGGCGGTGCACATGAACACGCGCATGGTCGTGACGACCAGCCGCTGGTTCGGCGGCGGCGCCGACCTGACGCCCGTTCTCGGCCGGCGCCGGACGATGGACGATCCGGACACCCAGCTCTTCCACCGCGCGATGGAGATCACCTGCAACCGCCATGCGGTCGCAGACCACGCGAAGTTCAAGGCCTGGTGCGACGACTATTTCTTCCTGAAGCACCGCAACGAGCCGCGCGGCACGGGTGGCATTTTCTACGACTGGCTGCACTCGCCGGACGACATCGGCGGCTGGGACGCCGACTTCGCCTTCACCCAGGACGTCGGCCGCGCCTTTTCCCTGGTCTATCCGAAGATCGTGCGCGGCAACTTCAACAAGATGTGGACCGAGGCGGACCGCGACGAGCAGCTTGTGCGCCGCGGCCGGTATGTCGAATTCAACCTGCTCTACGACCGGGGCACGATCTTCGGCCTGAAGACCGGCGGCAATGTGGAATCGATCCTCTCCTCGCTGCCCCCGGTGGTGCGCTGGCCCTGATCCGTTTGGACACACCGGCGCGAATTTCGCCGCAATATCGCGTTAAGCTCCATCATGCTAAGAGTATACCTCATGATTCCATTGGAGGAGCGGCATCATGAACATCCCCGTAGCGTCCGAGTCCCCGTCCGAGCGTGCCATCGGCCCCGCCGAACTGCTTGACCGTCTCGCGCAGAAGATGCGCGCCGAAAGCGGCATCGACTTGCCGCACGATTATTTTCTCGCAGAAGTCCGCCGCCAGCTCGCCCATCCGGAAGAGCCGCACCCGGCCGGCAAGGGTGACGACGTGCAGTCGTCCGCCTGCTTCAATTGCTGGGCCATGCCGGAAGACGAGCTCAAGGCCGCCGGCGGGCGCTGACCCGCCTGCGCCGGGAACCTTGACGGTTCGAGCGTCGTTTCGACGACGCTATGGCGACGGGCCCGTCATTTGGACGACGGGCCGGCTTCTGCTATAGTTTCCGTTCGAAACTGACAGGAGAAAAGTCATGAGACTGTTTGAATGCGGTTCGCTTGTTCCCGGCTGCAACTGGCATACCCGCGCCGACGACGATGCGGAAGTCGTCCGCCGCGTCGTCGAGCACATGCGCAACGCCCATGGCGAAACGATCATTCGCGAGAACATGGTCACCAACATCAAGGCCCGCATCGTCGAGGAGCCGAAGGCCGCGTGAGCCTGCGCCCTATTGTTCGGGCGTCCCGCCGGCGGCTTCCAGCCGGGCGAGCAGGTCCGCCCGGTCGAGGCGGAAATTCGACGCGACCCATTCGGCTTCGAGCGTGGCGAGCGTCTCGCCGACTTTTGCCCCGGCAGGCACTCCGGCTGCAAGCACGTCGGTCCCCGAAAGCGGGAAGGCGGGCTTGCGCCAGCCGTCGGCGCGCTTGAGGAGCCGCTGGCAGAGCGCCGCGAAAGCCATGGCGGCGGCGTCACCCGGCTTCGCACGCGCCGTCGCCAGGGCAAGACGCAGGCGCAGCGCGATCCCGTCGGAGCCGTGGCGATAGAGCAACCGGTCGAAGGCCGTATCGGCGATCTTTTCCGGGATGGCCGGGGCGGCACTCCATCTGTCCAGCACGGCGGCTTCCGCTTTGGACAGCCGCAGCCGCGCCGCGAGCCCTTTCAGCCGCTCGCCGTCGGGCGGCACGATCGCCGCGAGCCTCGCGAGCGGATCGACAGGCCAGCCGAACGCCCGCTCGGCGTCGACCAGCGCCGGGATCGCATCGATCCCCCACCTCTCGCTTTCCGGCAGGATTTCGCCGAGCACGCCGGTCTGGCGCATCCAGAGCAGCGCACGGCCGGGATCGGCTGCCGACAGCAGCTTCCTGGTTTCCGCCCAGACGCGCTCCGCCGACAGCCGGCCGAGCGTTTCCTTGGCGCGCGCGCAGGCACGCAGGCCGTCCGCATCCGGCCGGCCTGTGCCGTAGTGGGCGAAGAAGCGAAAGAAGCGCAGGATGCGCAGGTGGTCCTCCGCGATGCGCTGCGCCGCGTCGCCGATGAAGCGCACGGTGCGCGTCTCGATGTCGGGCAGGCCATTCACGAGGTCGATCACCCGGCCGTCGGTCGCCGCATAGAGCGCGTTGATCGTCAGATCGCGGCGCTCCGCATCCGCCCGCCAGTCGGTGCCGAAGGCGACGTCCGCGCGGCGGCCATCCGTCGCCACGTCGCGGCGGAGCGTCGTCACCTCGAAGGGCACGCCGGCGGTAACCAGCGTCACGGTGCCGTGCTCGATCCCGGTCGGCACCGCCTTTATGCCGGCGGCTCCCGCCCGAGCCACGACCTCGCTCGGCACCAGCGTCGTCGCGATGTCTATGTCGCCGACCGGCAGGCCCATCAGCGTGTTGCGCACGGCGCCGCCGGCGATCCGCGCCTCGCCGCCATCTGCGTTGAGCAGCGCCATGATCTTCCGCAGCGCCGGATCGTTGAACCAGACCTCGCCCGCCACGGATATCATGCATAAAGCCTTTCGTAGATCACCCGGACGATACCCGCCGTGATGCCCCAGATATTCCGGCCCTCGTAGGGCATGCGATAATAGTGCCGCTCGCTGCCCATCCAGACGCCGCTGCCGGTCTCGTGGTTCGCGGGGTTCATCAGGAACGAGAGCGGCACCTCGAAGACGGACTCCACCTCGTCGGGATTGGGCACCAGGTCGAATCCCGGCTGCACGACGGCGAGCACCGGCGTGATCGAGAAGCCCGACAGCGCCTTGTAGTGCGGCAGGCGCGCCACCGGCTCGACGAAACGGCGGTCGAGGCTGATCTCCTCCTCCGCCTCGCGCATCGCCGCCGCCTCCGCGTCGCGGTCCGTGCCGTCGACCGCGCCGCCCGGAAAGGCGATCTGGCCGGAATGCTTGCGCAGCCTGACGGTGCGCTCGGTGAAGATCACGCGCGCGTCGTCCCCGTCATCGACGACGGGAACGAGAACCGCCGCGTCGCGCAGTGTCATGCCCTCGATATGCGGGATGACGCCCGGATTGAGGATGCTGTCGCCATGCTCGCGCCAGCTCTCGTCGCCGACATCGGCGGCCTGCAGCACGGCGCGGCGCCGGAACTCCGCGGCGCTGTAGAGGGGATAGCTCATCGCGACAGCCGGTCCAGGTCCGCGGCCGGCATGACGGGGAAGACGACACCCGCCGAGCGCACCGAGAACATCGGCACGCCGTCGACGCCGATCGTCTCGCCGCGTTCCACCAGTTCGTACATCACGGCACGCGAGACGAGCGCCTCCAGCCGTCCGCGCACGAGCAGATAGGGCTTCAACTCGCTGTTGCCGCCTTCGATGACGAACCGCAGCGGATGCTCGGCTCCCGCCTCGACCACGTCGCCGACATTGGTGCGGAACGTCAGCACCTGCCGGTCGCCCGCGCCCCGCGCATCCATCTCCACGGCAAGGAAAGGCGCGTCGGCGACACGGATCGCCACCTTTTCCACAGGAGTTACGAGATAGGTCCGCCCGTCCTCGTCCTTGCGCAGCACGGTCGAAAACAGCCGGACGAGGGGCGCGCGGCCGATCGGCGTGCCCAGGTAGAACCAGGTGCCGTCGGCGCGGATTTCCATATCAATGTCGCCGCAGAATGGCGGATTCCAGCGCTCAACGGGCGGAAGCCCGCGCTTTCCGTTACCGGCTTCCTCCGACGCGCGCGAAATGAGCGCCGCAAGTCCCGTAGCGTCAGCCGATCCGCGAATTTCGCCGCCTGCCATTGTTCCGTCCCGGTTGGGCTCTAATTCCTTCATCTGTCACGCGATAGTCATTCCGTGACAGCTTGTCAGTCCCGGCGCAGCTTATAAGCTCTTTCGGGAGCGGGTGGAACCACGGCATACCCGATTCGGCCCGACGACAACCGGCTTCTGGAGATGATCATGGGCGTTCTGAATACACCTGAGACGGGTCTGGACGAGAAGGCGGTCGTCGCGGCCGCGGAACGGGCGCTCGCCGACATCGCGAATATCCGCGGCGAGATCGGCAAGGTGATCTTCGGCCAGGAGAGTGTGGTCGAGCAGACGATGCTCGCGGTGCTCTCCGGCGGCCATGCGCTGCTCGTCGGCGTTCCGGGCCTCGCCAAGACGAAGCTCGTCTCGACGCTCGGCACCGTGCTCGGCCTCACGTCGAGCCGCATCCAGTTCACGCCCGACCTCATGCCCTCCGACATCCTCGGCTCGGAAGTCATGGACCAGGACGAGAACGGCAAGCGCTCCTTCCGCTTCGTGCCCGGCCCGATCTTCACCCAGCTCCTGATGGCCGACGAGATCAATCGCGCCTCGCCGCGCACCCAGTCGGCTCTGCTGCAGGCCATGCAGGAATACCACGTCACCGTCGCCGGCCAGCGCAACGACCTGCCGAAGCCCTTCCACGTGCTCGCGACCCAGAACCCGCTGGAGCAGGAGGGCACCTATCCGCTGCCCGAGGCCCAGCTCGACCGCTTCCTGCTGCAGGTCGACGTGCACTATCCCGAACTCGCCGCCGAGCGGCAGATCCTGCTCGAAACGACCGGCGTCTCCGAGGCCCATGCCGATGCGGCGATCAGCGCCGGCCGTCTGCAGGAGGTCCAGACCCTCATCCGCCAGATGCCGGTGAGCGAGAAAGTGCTCGACGCCATCCTCGCGCTCGTGCGTTCGGCGCGCCCCGGCAATGGCAACGTCTCGACCGACAAGCACGTCGCCTGGGGTCCCGGCCCGCGCGCCGGCCAGGCGATGATGCTCTGCGCCCGGGCCCGCGCCCTCTATGAAGGCCGCCTTGCGCCGTCGGTCGACGACGTGCTGGCGCTGGCCGAACCGATCCTGCAGCACCGCATGGCGCTGACCTTCTCGGCCCGCGCCGAGGGCATGTCGGTGCGCGACGTCATCGCCACGCTGGTCAAGCAGGCGGGTGGCTGAACGGGGGCGCTGAGATGGCTTCCATCGGCGAGATCGTCCAGCCGACACCCGCAAGCGTCGCGCTTTCCCGCGCCCAGCAGCGCGCCATCCTCATCCCCGACTGCATGGTGGAGGCCCGGCGCCTCGCCAACACGGTGATCGCCGGCTGGCACGGCCGCCGCAAGCGCGGCATCGGCGAGAATTTCTGGCAGTTCCGGCCCTATGTCGACGGCGAGAGCCTGTCGCGCATCGACTGGCGCCGCTCGGCCCGCGACGACCACACCTATGTGCGCGACCGCGAGTGGGAGGCCGCCCATACGATCTGGCTGTGGGCCGATCTGTCGCCCTCCATGATGTACAAGTCGCGCTTCGGCATGGTGTCGAAGGAAAGCCGCGCACTCGTCCTGATGCTGGCGCTGGCCGAGATCCTCGCCCGCTCCGGCGAACGAATCGGCTGTCCGGGCGTCATGGAACCGATCGCCGCGCGCAACGCCGCCGAACGCCTCGCCGCTGCGCTGATGCACCGGCAGACGACGGAAGGCCTGCCCGACACCACCATGATCCGCGGCAGCAGCGACATCGTGCTGATCGGCGACTTCCTCGACCCGCCGGAAGCGGTGATGCAGCGGCTCGGCCCGCTGGCCCGGCGCGGCCTGCGCGGCCATGTCGTCGAGGTCGCCGATCCCGCCGAGGAGATCTTTCCCTATGCGGGGCGCACCGAATTCACTGATCCGGAGACCGGCATGAAGCTGACGGCAGGCCGCGCCGAGACGCTGCGCGAGGAGTATGCCCGGGCCTACCAGGCCCGCCGCGCCGCCCTTTCGGACGACCTGCGCCATCTCGGCTGGACCTTCGTGCCACACCGCACGGACCACCTCGCCTCCGACGCCCTCGTCGCGGTGCACATGTATCTCTCCGGCATGCCGGCCAGACGGGCCGAAGGAGGCCGCGCATGAGTGGCCTCGCCTTTGCCTTTCCCGCGGTCCTGACCGCGCTCGTGCTTCTTCCGGCGATCTGGTGGCTGTTGCGGCTGACGCCGCCGAAGCCGCTTGCCGAAATCTTTCCGCCCTTCGCCATCCTTGCCGGCATCGTCAAGCGCGAGGAGACCCCGGCGAAGAGCCCGTGGTGGCTGACGCTGATCCGCATGCTGATGGCCGCAGCCGTCATCCTGGCGATCGCCAACCCGGTGCTCAACCCGCGCGGCAACACGCTCGCCGCGAGCGGTCCGCTGGTGCTGGTGATCGACAACAGCTGGGTGACGGCCGGCGACTGGCAGCGCCGGGTGGATACCGCCTCGGCGCTGATCGACGACGCGGAAAGCCGCGACCTGCCGATCGCCGTCGTCTTCACGGCCGACCGCCAGAACGACGCGGTTCCGACGGACGCGGCGACGGCGCGCAACCGCCTCGCCGCCGCCGAGCCGCAGCCCCTGCCCGGCAATCGCGCGGGTGCGATCGCGGCGCTTCACACGGCGCTGGCGGGAACGCCGCCCGGCACGCTCGCCTTCCTCAGCGACGGACTGGCCGGCGACGAGGGCGAAGACGCAACCGCGGCGCTGAACGCGCTGTCGCCCGCCGAACTGCGCCTCATAGAGGGCGACGGGGCGTCGACGCTGGCCGCAACCGGAGCGACGAACGAGGCCGACGCCATGACGGTGACCGTCAGCCGTCTGTCGGGTAGCGAAGCCCGCAGCCTCGGCGTGACGGCGCACGATACGCAGGGTCGCCCGATCGCCAACGGCACCGTCTCCTTCGCGGCGGGCGAAACGACGGCAAGCGCCGCCATCGAGGCGCCCTTCGAGCTGCGCAACGACTTCGCCCGGGTATCGCTCGACGGCGTCGCGAATGCCGGCGGCACCTATCTGCTCGACGACGGCTTCCGACGCCGGCGCGTCGCGCTGCTGAGCGGCGAGGCGGTGGACGACAGCCAGCCGCTCTTGTCGCCGCTCCACTATATCGACCGGGCGCTGTCGCCCTTTGCCGATCTCATCCAGCCGGGCGTCGCCGATCTCGCCGCCGCCATTCCGGAGCTGCTGGAGCAGCACCCGTCGGTCGTCATCATGGCCGACATCGGCCGGCTGCCCGAGGATGCCTACGCGCCGCTGCAGCGCTGGATCGATGCGGGGGGCGTGCTGATCCGCTTCGCCGGCCCGCGGCTCGCGGCCGCGCCGGCGGATGATCCGCTGGTGCCCGTCCAGCTGCGCAAGGGCGAGCGGGCGCTCGACGGCGCGCTGTCGTGGTCCGAGCCCCAGCCGCTCGCCGCCTATCCGGCAAACAGCCCCTTCGCCGGCATGGCGCCGCCCGCCGACATCCTCGTCAAGCGGCAGGTGCTCGCCGAACCGACGCCCGACCTTCCGGAGCGGACCTGGGCGAGCCTTGCCGACGGCACGCCGCTCGTCACGACGAGCAGCGTCGGCGCGGGCCGGCTCGTGCTCTTCCACGTGAGCGCCGAGACGGGCTGGTCGAACCTGCCGCTCTCCGGCGACTTCGTCGAGATGCTGCGCCGCACGGTCCAATTGTCGCGCGGCGGCGGCGTCGCGGCCAACAGCGGCGCGGATACCCGCAGTCTGCCGCCCTACCGCCTCCTGACGGCGGTCGGCACGCTGACGACCGATGCCGGCGAGGCCAAGCCGCTCGATCCGGTGGCGATGCACGACAAGGCCGCCACCGCCGACAATCCGCCCGGCCTCTACGGCTCCGAGGATGGCTACGTCGCCCACAATCTTTTCCCGCGCGGCCACGAGCTCCAGCCACTGGCGCTGGAGACCGGCACGACCGTCGTGCGCGAGGGCCTGATCGGGCGGGCGAACGAATCCCTGAAACCCGCCTTGCTGAGCCTCGCGGCGGCGTTGCTGCTGCTCGACTGCCTCGTCGTGCTGTTCATGGGCGGCGCCTTCGCCCGTCCGCCGCGGCCGGCCGCTGCGCGCGGCGGCGCGCTCGCCATGGCATTGCTGGCGCTCGGCGGTCTGGTTGCCGTTGCGGCCTGGCCGCATGCGACGCTCGCGGACGACAGCCGGCCGGAGGACGAGGCGCTGCTGTCACGGTTGGACACCACCCATCTCGCCTATGTGGTGACCGGGGAATCCGAGGTCGATCGCATCTCCGAGCGCGGGCTTTCGGGCCTCACCGAGTTCCTGACCTACCGCACGACCCTGGAGCCCGGCGAACCGGTCGGCGTCGACATCGCTTCCGACGAGCTGTCGCTCTACCCGATCATCTACTGGCCGGTCAGCGCCAATGCCGACATGCCGAGTGCGGCGGCCGTCAGCCGGATCGACGCCTATATGCGCAACGGCGGCACCGTGCTCTTCGATACGCGCGACCAGTACTCCTCGCTGGGCGACGCGGGCGCGACGAGCCCGAACACGCAGCGCCTGCAGGCGATCCTCGCCAATCTCGACATCCCGCCGCTGGAGCCGGTGCCGGCCGACCACGTGCTCACCAAGTCGTTCTACCTGCTCTCCAACTTCCCCGGCCGCTATTCGGGAAGCCCGCTGTGGATCGAGGCGGAGTTCGACCGGGAGGAGGATCCGAGCCGGCCGGCACGGGCGGGCGACGGCGTCTCGCCGATCATGATCACCGGCAACGACTTCGCCGGCGCCTGGGCGATCGATGCCAACGGGCTCGCCATGTTCCCGACGGTTCCGCCGGACGAGGTGCAGCGCGACCATGCCTTCCGCTCCGGCGTCAACATCATGATGTACATGCTGACCGGTAACTACAAGGCGGACCAGGTGCACATCCCCGCCCTCCTCGAACGGTTGGGACAGTGACATGACGCTCCAGTTCTCGCCCCTGCTGCCCTGGCTCTCTGTCGCGCTGATCGCGGCATTCGCCGCCATGCTGGCCGGCCTCGGCCTCTGGAAGCGGCTGCGCGGCGCCGCGATGCGCGCGGCCGCCCTTGCCCTCCTGGTTGCAGCCCTCGCCAATCCGGTGCTGCTGCAGGAGGAGCGCGAGGCTCTGTCGACCATCGTCGCGGTCGTCGTCGACCGCAGCCAGAGCCAGGAGAATGCCGACCGGACCGCGATGACGGATGCGGCAATGGAGGAGTTGAAGGCCCGCTTCGCCCGCTATCCGCGCATCGAGCCGCGCTTCG
>NZ_JAKGBU010000054.1:12001-27722 GCF_021555155.1 Rhizobium alarense | reverse complement strand
GCCGCGCTTCGGCATCGTCGGCGAACCGCAGGAACTCACCTTCCGCGTCATCGACGACGGCAACGGCCCTGGCGGAACCGCACGCGTGACGATCCGGCTCAACGGCAACGAGATCGCCAACGAGGTTGCGGAGCCGGGCGTCGAAAAGCCCTTCGGCTTCACCGTGCCGCGCGGCGGCAACAACGTGCTCGAATTCGCCGTCGATCCGGTCGAGGGCGAGATCACGACGGCGAACAACCGCGCCGTCCACCTGATCGACGGTATCCGCGAGAACCTGCGCGTGCTGCTCGTTTCCGGCGAGCCACATGCCGGCGAGCGCGCCTGGCGCAACCTCCTGAAGTCCGACACGGCGATCGACCTCGTGCATTTCACCATTCTGCGTCCGCCGGAGAAGCAGGACGGCACGCCGATCAACGAACTCTCGCTGATCGCCTTCCCGACCCGCGAGCTGTTCGTCGAGAAGATCAACGAGTTCGACCTCATCATCTTCGACCGCTACCAGCACCGCGGCGTGCTGCCGATCCTCTACTACGACAACATCGCGCAATACGTCACGAACGGCGGCGCGCTGCTGATCGCCGCGGGACCCGAACATGCCGGCGACGATTCGATCGCCATGACGCCGTTGGCGGCCGTGCTGCCGGCCAATCCGACCGGTGCGATGAACGAGAAGGCCTTCTTCCCGCGGCTGTCCGACCAGGGCCGCAAACATCCGGTGACCCGTGGCCTCGAGGGCGCGGCCGAAGAACCGCCGCAGTGGGGCCGCTGGTTCCGTACGGTCGACGTCGAACGGCCGCAGGGCAACACGGTGATGGAGGGCCCCGACGGCAAGCCGCTGCTGGTGCTGAACCGCGCCGGCAAGGGCCGCGTCGCCATGCTGCTTTCCGACCAGGGCTGGCTCTGGGCGCGCGGTTTCGAGGGCGGCGGGCCCCATGTCTCGCTCTACCGCCGCACCGCCCATTGGCTGATGCAGGAACCGGCGCTGGAAGAGGAAGCGCTGACCGCCAAGGCCTTCGGCCGCACGCTCGAGATCACCCGCCAGACGATCAAGGACGCACCGGGCGAGGCGACGATCGCCTTCCCCTCGGGCCGGTCGGAGACCGTGACGCTCACCGAAGCCGGCCCGGGCCTCTACAAGGCCGAGGTGCCGGTGCAGGAAACGGGACTCTACGAGGTGGCGAACGACGACCTGAGCGCACTCGTCCATGTCGGCGCCGTCGATGCGCCGGAGTTCAAGGCGACCATTTCCACGACCGAGAGCCTGCAGCCGCTTGCCGAGAAGACCCGGGGGCTGGTGCATCGGGTGACGGACGGGAGCGGCAATCTCGACCTGCCGCCGCTCCTGCCGCTCTCCGGCGCCGTGCGCGTCGCCGACGACGAGCGCATGGCCTTGCGCATGACCGACGAGACGGTGCTGAAGGGCGTCAATTCGCTGCCGCTCTTTGCGGGCTTCGCCGGCGTCGGCCTGCTGCTGCTGGCCTTCTCGGCAACCTGGTATCGCGAAGGCCGCTGAGGCGGCCGGACCCGGCGCGAGGCGTCAGGCAACGCCGCGATAGGCCGGCGTCTCGATGACGGACATCTCCGCCGCCTCGACGTGGTCATTCCGCCACGCGATCGGGCCCTTCAGCCGCGCATGGGTGTCGGGAGCCACCGGCACCACGAGCACCCGCGCCGGATCGACCGGGCCGGGAAAGGCGAGCGCGTTGTAGGCGACCTTCTCGAAGCCGAGCGGCCCGTAATAGGGCGGGTCGCCGACGAGGATCACCGCTTCGGACCCCCGGCGCCGTGCCGCTTCGACGGCGATGCGCACGAGTTCCCGACCGATGCCCCGGTTTTTGTGCGAAGGCCGTACGGCAAGCGGGCCGAGCAGGTGGCCTTTGATGCCGCCGGCGAGAACCGGCGTCATGCGCACCGAGGCGATCGTCTCGCCGTCGTCGGCGCAGATGAAGGAAAGCGACCGGTCGTGCGGCCCCTGCTCGCGGATGCGCGCCGCCGCCCGGACGTGCCTGCCGGGGCCAAAGGCTTCTTCGTTGATATGTTCGATGGCGGCGTCATGGGACGCGTCTTCGGTGAGGTAGACGAGATCGTGCTTGTACATGTCACAGGAACCAGATGCGAAACGGCAATAGGATGACGGCGCCCGGGGGGGCGTGGTGGCATCAGCGTCGTCGCGGGTTTCCTGGCAAGGCCATTGTTCGGGCTCTACAAGCGTTCTGCGGTCCGTCGGACCGTTTCTGGAAAAGCCGGTTAGCAGAAAATCCGCATCTGTCAAAGCGCAAAACGCACTGTTCACGAATATCGGCCTGTTCAAGGCGGCCCGGGACGCTATTTTCGGTCACAGGTTCAAGCGCTGACGGTGAGGCGCAACCCGATGGAGAACCGATATGGGCATGCTCGTTGACGGCGTCTGGCAGGACGTGTGGTACGACACGAAAAGCACGAAGGGCCACTTCGAGCGCTCGGCGGCGCGGGTGCGCAACTGGATCACGGCGGACGGCAGCCCCGGCCCCTCCGGCGACGGCGGCTTCGCGGCGGAGGCCGGCCGCTACCATCTCTATGTCTCGCTTGCCTGCCCGTGGGCGCACCGGACGCTGGTCTTCCGCAAGCTGAAGAAGCTCGAGGACCTCATCACCGTCTCGATCGTCGATCCGCTGATGGCCTCGAAGGGCTGGGAGTTCAAGGGACGGGACGGCGGCACCGTCGACCACCTCTTCGGCTTCGATACGCTGTCGCAGGTCTATGTGTGGTCCGATCCGCACTATTCGGGACGGGTCACCGTGCCGGTGCTCTGGGACAAGTCGGGTGACCGCATGGTTTCCAACGAGTCGTCCGAGATCATCCGCATGTTCAATTCTGCCTTCGACGGCCTGACCGGCTCGCGCGACGACTTCTATCCCGAGCCGCTGCGCGCCGAGATCGACCGGCTCAACACGCTGATCTACGACACCGTCAACAACGGGGTCTACAAGTCCGGCTTCGCAACGACGCAGGAGGCCTACGAGGCGAATGTCGTCAGGCTCTTCGAGACGCTTGACCATCTCGAGGACCTGCTTGCCCGCAAGCGCTACCTCGCCGGCGATCGCGTCACGGAGGCCGATTGGCGGCTGTTCACGACGCTTGTGCGCTTCGACGCGGTCTATGTCGGCCACTTCAAGTGCAACATCCGCCGCATCGCCGACTACCCGAACCTCTCGGCCTATCTCCGCGAGCTTTACCAATGGCCGGGCGTCGCCGCGACCGTCGACTTCGGGCACATCAAGCAGCACTACTACCGCAGCCACGCGACCATCAATCCGACGGGCATCGTGCCGCTCGGCCCGGAACTCGATCTCGACGCGCCGCACGGACGGGACCGGCTCGCCGCCGCCTGAAGCGCGAACCTACCAGACGTCGTCGAACGGCCTGTCGCCGGAAAGCTCGCCGAGCCGGCGGACCGTTGCGGCGGTGACGCCGGCGGGGAGATCGTCGAGCGCGAAGAAGCCGGCCTCGACGATCTCCCGGTCCGGCCGCTTCGGCGCGGTCTGGCGAACGTCGTCGCACCGATAGAAGAGCACATGGTCCCGCCGGCTGGTGCGGCGGTTGAAATAGACGTGCAGCAGCACCGGCGGCCTGTCGGTGACCAGGTTGCCCTCTTCCCGCATCTCCTTGGCAAGCGCGACGAGGGCGGTCTCGCCGCGCTCGATGCCGCCGCCCGGAAGGTGCCAGCCCGGCACATAGGAATGACGCACGAGGAAGACCCGGCCCGCCTCGTCGAAGCAGGCGGCGCGCACGCCCATGGTCATCCCGCGCGCAAGCGCGAAATAGCCGTGCAGGACGCGCGTTGCGACCCGAGTCCAGATCGTGACCAAGTCCTGCGGGCCGGCGGGTTCGGGCGTCTGCTGCTTGTGCATGGTCAGACATCGCCGGACTTCCTCACGGGAATCAAGGCTTCCGCCGGCGCTGCGCCACCGTTATCCACCGCCGCATGACAGCCGGCGGCCCTGCAACCAAGCCGGATCGACGCGCGTTTCCCTTGTGCGGCCGATTGGTCTAAGGAGGGTTATGTTCAGACTTGCCCATATTTCCGACGTCCATCTCGGCCCCCTCCCCGCGCTGACCCTTCTGGAACTCGCCTCCAAACGCATCACCGGCTTCGTCAACTGGCATCGCAACCGTCGCCGCCATCTCTTCGCCAACACGCTGACTTGCCTGATGGACGACATCGAGCGGCAGGATCCCGACCATCTTGCCATTACCGGCGACCTGGTGAACCTCTCCTCCTCGCTCGAGATCCACACGGTGAAACGCTGGTTGCACGATGCCGGCATACCGGAGAACATCTCGGTCGTGCCCGGCAATCACGACGCCTATGTGCCCGGCGCCTACGACAAGACCACGAAGGCCTGGTATCCCTATATGCGCGGCGACATGGCGCCGCCCGACTGGAACGAGGACCGCCATGTCTTTCCCTATCTGCGCGTGCGCGGCAAGGTCGCCCTCGTCGGCTGCTCGACGGCGGTCGCAACGCCGCCCTTTGCTGCAAGCGGCTATTTCAGCGAGCGCCAGGCGCGCGAGACGGTGAACATGCTGCGGGCAGCCGGCGAAGCGGGCCTCTTCCGCGTCGTCATGATCCATCACCCGCCGATCCGCGGTGCCACCGCCTTCCACAAGCGCATGATCGGCATCCGCCGGTTCGCCGCCACGGTCTCAGCCGGCGGCGCGGAACTCGTTCTGCACGGCCATACCCACCTCAACACCGTGCACTGGCTGCGCGGCCAGACGAAACCGGTGCCGGTGGTCGGCATCGCGTCGGCCTCGCAGGGGCCGGGCGGGCACAAGCCGCCGGCCGCCTACAACCTCTTCTCGATTTCCGGTGAAGCGGGAAACTGGAACCTGACGCGCGAACGCTTCGCGATCGGCGAGGACGGGATCACAGTGACGCTTGCGGAAACGACCCGCTTCTGAACCGGTCGAATAAACCGTGTCGGCCGCGCGTTCTTCCCGTGAGTGCGGATCGTCGGGGAGGCATCCGCCGGGCCCGGAGCGGCAAACCGCCCGGCAAGCCCCAGCGGTTTCCCACGGATGGCAGCCAATGGAGATGGAAGGACTGACAATGCCCAAGCGTTACCGAAGCCTGATCATGCTGAGCGCCACCTTGGCCCTCACGAGTCTTCCCGTCACGTTCGCGCGTGCCGCCGGCAGCGACACCACGACGCCTCCGGTCGCGACAGAGACGACGACGACCTGCACCGACGGCAAGATCTGGAGCGACGAGAAGAAAGAGTGCCTTGCGCCCGAGGCGATCGCGGAACCCGCGACCGGCGGCGAGGCCGAACCCGGCAAGGAGCCGGAGACCAAGACGGACACGGCGCCCGCGACGGAAGAAGAGAAGAAGTCCGAACGCTCGACCGACGATATCCTTTACGAGGCCGCACGCGAATTCGCCTATGCCGGCCAGCACGAAAACGCGATCCGCGCGCTCAAGGCGGCATCCGACCAGAACGACCCACGCATCCTGAACTACATGGGCTACAACCTGCGCAAGCTTGGCCAGGTCGAGCTCGGCATGCGCTACTATCAAAAGGCGCTGGCAATCGACAGCGACTATATTCTCGCCCGGTCCTATATGGGCCAGGCCCTGTTCGAGCAGGGCGACGTCGAGGGCGCCCGCGTCCAGCTCGTCGAGATCCGGGATCGCGGCGGGGAAGGCACCTGGGCCTATCGCGCACTGCTCGAAACGATCGGCGGCACGCGCGCGACCTATTGAACGCGCAGGCTGTACCCGCCAACGACAAGGTTTGCGGGCCAGCCACACGGGAAGTCGTTCCCTTTGAACAACAGCAGCGCGGGAAACTGCGCTTCTGATGCCGTAGATGCTTGCGGACCAAGGTCCAAATGTTTCATATCGACTATCGCCACCGTCAACCGGTGCGAATAGACGATTGATCCAGAACGTTTTCCTTGGAAAAGCAATGCGCTCGACGGCAGAATCAAGTGAGTTTCGGCGTGACTTGGTCAATTTGCTGCCAAAATTGCGCCGCTTCGCAATGACTTTGACGCGAAACGCCAGCGACGCCGACGATCTCGTCCAGGAAGCCTGCGAGCGCGCCATCACCCGGAGCCACCTGTGGAACGGGGAAGGACGGCTGGAGAGCTGGATCTACGCAATGACACGCAATCTGTGGGTCGACGAAATCAGGAAGCGCAAGGTCCGTACGGGCACCGGAACCGTCGATGTGGCCGAGCAGGACAACCTGCATGTCGAGCCGTCCGCCGACAAGGCCGTCTACGCGAAACAGCTTCACAAATTGATCATGAAGATGCCCGAGGGCTTGTCGAGCGTGTTCCTGCTCGTCAATGTGGAGGGACACAGTTATCGCGAGGCAGCGGACATTCTCGGCATTCCGATCGGAACAGTGATGAGCAGGCTTTCGACCGCCCGCATCCGGCTCGCGGCCATGATTGCCGAACAGACGGAAGGGAGGACCTGAGCTTGGAAAGCACGCACGGTCTTCCCCTGGAAGTCAGGCTCTCGGCCTATCTCGACGGCCAGTTGCCTGACGAGGAAATTTCGGAAATCGACAGGCTTCTCGTCAAGGATCCCAAAGCGCGCAGCCTCTTCGAGCGGCTGAAACTCGGGAGCGATTTCGGTGCCCGCGCCTTCGAGGAGATGCTGCACGACCCGGTACCGCTCGATCTCGTGCGCGGCATCAAACATGCGACGCCCGCGCCGGAACTGCCGGGCGAGACGGCGTCTCTGCCGCCGCTCGGCGCCTCAGCGGCAAACATCTCCTGGCCGCGCGTGCTGGCCGCCTCGTTCGTGCTGCTGCTTGCGGGCGGCGCGGCCGGCTATCTCGTCGGCGAGCGGCGGGAGGCCGTGCCGCCGGTGCAACTCGCCGCCGGGCGCGGCTGGCTGGACGACATCGCCGACTACCATCGCATCTATTCCCGCCAGAAGGCACACCTCGTGGAGGTGCCGGCCTCGGACGGGCCGCATATCGTCGAGTGGCTTTCGGCCGCAGTCGGGGTGACCTTCACCCTTCCCGATCTTTCCAACGAGGAACTGGTCTTCGAGGGCGCCCGCCTGCTCGTCGCCGGCGGCAGGCCGACCGCGCAGCTCCTGTACAGCGACCCGCAGGGCGACGTCTTCGCCATCTGCTTCCTCAAGAGCGACCCGGTGGAAGCGGCGACGGCGCTCACCGACAGCATGAAGAACGACATCGGCCTCGTCTCCTGGCAGAAGGGCTCCGCGTCCTATGTCGTCGTCGGGCCCTCGTCCGACCCGGCGCTGGAGAAGATCGCCGAGACCGTCGCCGCCACGATCTGACACGTCCCGGAATGGCAACAGGCCGCGCCAACGGCACGGCCTGTTGCAGCAGTTTCGGTACGGGTTGGTCTTACTTCCGCTGAAGAACCCGGTTGGCCCCGGAAACGATCGCCTCGAGCGAGGCCGTCACGATATTCGTGTTGACGCCGACGCCGAACAGCTTTCCGCCTGGATGTTCGATCTCGACATAGGCGATCGCCGCGGCGTTCGAGCCGTGCTGCAGCGAATGTTCCGAATAGTCCGCCACCGACATCGGCACGCCGAGATAGATCGAGAGCGCGTTGATGAAGCCGTCGATCGGGCCGGTGCCCTTGCCTTCGATGCGCCTGGTCTCGCCGCCGTCGGTGATTTCCGCCGCGACGATCCGCACGCCCTTGTTTTCGGTGTCCGGATAGGTGTGGTGATCGACGAATTTCAGCCGCGCGTCCGGCTGGGTCACGTAGTGCTCGATGAACGTGTCGTAGATGCGCTTCGACGGGAGCTCGACACCCTCCTCGTCGGTGATCCGCTGCACCTCCTCGCGGAACTCCACCTGCAGATTGCGCGGCAGGTTGATGCCGTAGTCCTCCTGCAGGATATAGGCGATGCCGCCCTTGCCGGACTGGGAGTTGATGCGAATGATCGCCTCATAGGTGCGTCCGACGTCCTGCGGGTCGATCGGCAGGTAGGGCACTTCCCAGACCCGCGTGTTCGCCTTGCGGATCGCCTTCATGCCCTTGTTGATCGCATCCTGGTGCGAGCCCGAAAAAGCGGTGTAGACCAGTTCGCCGACATAGGGATGGCGTTCCGGGATCTTCATCTCGTTGGAATATTCGTAGACCGCCTTGATGCGCTCGATGTCGGAGCAGTCGAGCTTCGGATCGACACCCTGGGTGAACATGTTCAGGGCCAGCGTGACGATATCGACATTGCCGGTACGCTCGCCGTTGCCGAAGAGCGTACCCTCGACACGGTCGGCACCCGCCATGAGGCCGAGTTCCGTCGCCGCGATGCCGGTACCGCGATCGTTGTGCGGGTGCAGCGAGATGATGCAGTTCTCGCGGTTGTCGATGTTGCGGCACATCCACTCGATCTGGTCGGCATAGATGTTCGGCGTCGCCATCTCGACCGTCGAGGGCAGGTTGAGGATCAGCTTGTTGTCCGGCGTCGGCTTGACGATCTCGACGACCGCGTTGCAGATTTCGAGCGCCACCTCCAGTTCGGTTCCGGTGAAACTCTCCGGGGAATATTCGAAGCGGTAGCCGCCGCCCGCCCTGGCCGCCATGTCGGTGATCATCCGGGCCGCATCGGTGGCGATCTGCTTGACGCCGGCGACGTCCTTGCCGAAGACGACGCGGCGCTGCAGCTCGCTCGTCGAGTTGTAGAAGTGGATGATCGGCTTGTGCGCGCCTTCCAGCGCCTCGAAGGTGCGGGTGATCAATTCCGGCCGGCACTGCACCAGCACCTGCAGGGAGACGTCGTCGGGCACGTTGCCCTCTTCGACGCACCAGCGGGCGAAATCGAAGTCCGTCTGCGAGGCGGAGGGGAAGCCGATCTCGATTTCCTTGAAGCCCATGTCGAGCAGGAGCTGGAACATGCGGGCCTTGCGGTCATGGCCCATCGGGTTGATCAGCGACTGGTTGCCGTCGCGCAGGTCCACCGAACACCAGACCGGCGCCTCGGTGATCGTCCTGGCCGGCCAGGTGCGGTCGGCGATCGGAATCTGCGGATAGGCCTGGTACTTGACCGCGGCGTCCGGCATGCCTTGTTTGGGGGTGTAGGTCTTCACGATCATCGCAATTCTCTTCGTCTTCCCGGCATTCGCGTGCGCTTCAATAGCGGATTGGAGAGCGCTTGGCGACGGCGAATGATGGTCCTCGGGACCAATGCCGGATGTGGGGAACCTGGGTGAAACGAGGAGCGATGGCCTGGCGGGCTTTCGGCCGCCGGGCGCTCCTCACAGAACCCGGCAACCGCGCGTAAGGCCGAGAAGGAGAAGCGAGGTGAAGCCGCGCGAACGCTCCCGCACGGCATTGCCGCCGCGAGTAACCCGATCGATGATCTGTGCGCTTGTCTTCAACATGAACGGGCTTATAGCCATGGCGCCGCGAATGTGCAAGCGCTTTGGCGTCGGAATGGTCGAAACGGGTGAATGTTGAGCACCTGCCGCCGCTTTCTCGGGCACCGGTGCGCCAAAGACTGCCCCGCCGTCGCCGGCGGGGCATTGAAGGACGCGTCGTCGATCAGATGTCGGCCTGCGACGTCACGATGCGCGAGACGAGCCCGTAGGCCTTGGCGTCCTCGGCGGAGAGCCAGTAGTCGCGGTCGGTATCCTTGGCGATCTTCTCGATCGGCTGGCCGGTGGCCTCGGAGAAGATCCTGTTCAGCCGCTCGTTCATCTTGATGATCTCGCGGGCCTGGATCTCGATGTCGGACGCCATGCCGCGCGTGCCGCCGGACGGTTGGTGCAGCAGGAAGCGCGTGTTGGGCAGGCAGATGCGGCGCTCCTTGGGAGCGGCGACATAGATCAGCGCGCCGGCCGAGGCGACCCAGCCGGTACCGATCATCCAGACCTTCGGCTTGATGAACTTGATCATGTCATGGATCGAATCGCCCGATTCCACGTGGCCGCCCGGCGAGTTCACATAGATTCGGATGTCGTCGTCGCCGGCGGCAGCGAGCGCCACGAGCTGCGAGCAGACCTTCTGGGCGAGTTCCTGGTTGATGCCGCCGTAGATGAAGATCGACCGCGACTTGAACAGGTTCGCTTCCGTCTCCTTGCCCAGCGGCAGTTCCGTCTTTTTCTCTTCCTCGTCGCTCATCCGCTCGTCTCCGCGCTTGCCGTCAGAAATACCTTTGCCGCTGTCAGATAATGCGACTCAGTCGGCATGACAATGCAACAAAACCATCCGGGGGCGATAGAGGCGACCGGGACGGCCGGGAAACAGGGTAAACGGCGGTTCGCGCGGTGGTCGCAGAACCAAAGTCGCCCGTCGCATTTGCGCGGCGGGCGGCATACGCAATTTGCGTATGGACTTCCGTTTTGCAACGCACCTAAAATGCCGGTGTAGTTGCAAAATAGCGCCTGCGGCCGGCTCCCGCGGCGGGGCGGGAAACGGGGAACCAATGATCAGACGTCTTTTGCTTGCGCTCGGCGCACTTTCGGCAACGGCCGCACCGGCTTTCGCCCATCTCAATCCCGCGGAACACGGCTCCTTCATGGCCGGCTTCTCGCATCCGCTCTTCGGGCTCGACCATATCCTGGTCATGGTGGCCGTCGGCCTCTGGGCGGCGCAGATCGGCGGCCGCGCCCTCTGGCGCGTCCCGGGCGTCTTCGTCGGCACGATGGCAGTCGGTTTCGCTCTCGCCCTCGCCGGCCTCGACCTGCCCTTCGTCGAACCCGCCATCCTGGCCTCCGTCGTGGCGCTCGGCCTTGTCGTCGCCATGGCGGTGCGCCTCGACACCCCCGCCTCGGCGGCGGTCGTCGCCGTCTTCGCGCTCTTCCATGGTCATGCGCATGGCGGCGAACTCGGCAGCGCCGGGGCCCTCCAGTTCGGCGTCGGCTTCATGCTCGCAACCGCGCTGCTGCATGTCGCCGGCATCGCGGCCGGCCTCGGCGCCGCCCGGATCGCCAACGGCGCGGTCCTGTCCCGCATCGTCGGCGGCCTGACCGCCGCCACGGGTCTGGCGCTGATCTTCGGCTGACCGGGATAAGTCCTGCGGGATCACGAGGCGGCCCCGGGACCCAGCCCCCAGCGGAAATGTGGAATGCGTCCTGTCGCAAATATCTGTCGCGGAACTCCGGCTTTCGCGATCGGGTTTTGCGGCGAATGCGCACCCGAAAGAGTGGCGATTCCACTTTTTCGTGAAAATCAGGATTTTTGCGTCAATGCAACCAACAGCTCGGCTAGTTGGTCGGCCTGGGCATCGTCCAGCTTGTCGCCCAGATGACGCTGAAGCGCCGGCGCATAGACGCTCCACATGCGCGCCTGCATGGCCCGGCCGGCATCGGTAATGATAACCCAACGGCCCCGACCGTCCTCGGTAAACACCTCACGCTGAACAAGCCCGGCCTTGTCCATGCGGTCGAGAAGCCGCGAAAGATTGTGCTGCGCCAATAGGGTACGTTGTTCGATCTCATAGGGCCGCAACCGGCCGTCCTTGGCCCGAGAGAGCTCCAGCAGCACGTCATACCAGCCAAGAGGTGGAAGCTCGGCCACCTTCAAGTTCTGCTCGATCGCCGCGAGAATGGTCTGCTGGGCGCGCATGAGGCGAATCCATGCCCGCGTGACAGCGGGAGAGGGTGTTGGGGATTTGGTGGCGACACTATCAGTCATGGATGTAATTACATCTACATTGACCTCAATGGCAAATCCTCATATAGATGCATCTGCATCTATATTCTTTGGAGATCCTCACACATGCCCCAGGAACGGCTGACGGATTGCGGGGTGACGCTGCTGCGCGTCAGCCTCGGCGTCATGTATCTCGCCCATTCCATCCTGCTCAAACTGTTCACCTTTGGGCTCGCCGGCACGGCGGGCTATTTCGAGTCCATAGGCCTGCCCGGGTTGTTGGCTTATGTCACCTTCGCCGCTGAGGCCGTAGGCGGTGCGATGCTGGTTCTCGGCATCTATGCCCGCTGGGTCGCCTTGGTGCTGATCCCGGCGCTTCTTGGCGCGATCATCTGGGCGCATGGCGCGAACGGCTGGGTGTTCACCGCACCGGGCGGTGGTTGGGAATATCCGCTCTACCTGATTGTCCTGTCCGTCGCCCAATTCCTGCTTGGCGACGGCAGCTACGCGCTTATCCGGCCTCGCGCCCGTCGCTAACCGTAAAAATCCGGGGAAATTGTTATGTCCGACGCAAAACTGACCCTTATCAGCCATCACCTGTGCCCCTACGTCCAACGCGCCGCGATCGCCCTTGCCGAAAAGGGCGTTCCCTTCGAGCGCCGCCATGTCGATCTGTCAGCAAAGCCCGACTGGTTTCTTTCCATTTCTCCGCTCGGCAAGGTACCGCTGCTGATCGTCAAACAGGACGATGGCACGGAGGCAGTGTTGTTCGAGAGTACCGTGATCTGCGAATATCTCGAAGAAACGCAGCCCGGCGCTTCGCTCCATCCGGCCGACCCGCTGACGCGGGCGCGGCATCGCGGCTGGATGGAGTTCGGTTCCTCCATCCTGTCGGACCTGTGGGGTTATGAAACCGCCAAGGATGCCGCAACCTTTGAGGCCAAGCGCAAAGTGCTTGTCGACAAGTTTGGCCGTGTCGAGGCCGAGTTGAGCGAAGGTCCGTTTTTCGCCGGCGAGGCATTCAGCCTCGTCGATGCGGTCTTTGCGCCGATCTTTCGCTACTTCGACGTGTTCGACACCATCGCACCATCCGGAATCTTCGACGCACTGCCCCGAGTCAGAGCATGGCGGGAGGAGTTGGCCGCCCGTCAAAGCGTGGGCCTGGCCGTGACCGATGACTACGCCGACCGGCTGAGGGTCTTTCTCCAGAACCACGATGCTTGGCTCTTGAAGGAAGCTGCCTGACAGTTTCGCAAAAAACGCCTACAGAGCGTGTCAAAAGTCCGCCGATAGCTGATTATGGCAATCGGCCGGCCGGGCAGACGTAGACATCCTTCTCGGCATCGTAGCGGAACTCGTCCTTGGAAAAGAAGCCCTCGCGGACGGCGGCTCCTCGCAATGGTTTAGGGACATACGCGGTGATGCCCGCCTTCTCGCATGCCTCGATGTCCTCGACCTTGAAGTAGCCGCGATCGGCGACCACCTCGATCTGCTCGACGCCGAGATTGTCCATCGCCGCTTGCGTCGTCTGCGTCAGCAGCCCCATGTCGACGAACTGGCTGTAACCTCCTGTTCAGCGATCAGCTTGTGCTTCACATCGACAGCAAGCTGGATGTTGTAGCCGACGCCGACCTTCGTCATGCGCGCCTGGCGCGGCTGTCCGGATCGGTAAGTGATATCTGGTCCTCACCTGTGCGATCCAGTTCATCGAGCACGCCTTGTGCTGGTCGCGCTTTCCCTTGATCGCGGCGATCTTCTCAGCGAGATTCTTGGCTCGTGGTCCACCGCTTCCGGTATTCTCTTCCTGTGCATCGCCGTCATCCGGCCGCTTCATATACTCGGTCAGCCGTTCGTCGGCTTCGCGGATGAACTTTGTCAGCGCCGCCCGCGTAAAGTTGCGATCCTTGTTGTTCACCGCCTTGATGCGCGTGCCATCCACCGCCAGCAGTTCCCGGCCGAACAGATCAAGCTGCCGGCACAGGATGACGAATTCACGGAACACCTGCCGAAACGCGGCATGGTTCACCCGGCGAAAGTTGGCGATGGTCTTGTGATCCGGCATCAACTGCCGCAGCAGCCAGATCACCTCGATATTGCGGTGCGTCTCGGCTTCCAGCCGCCGGCTGGACCTCACACGGTTCAAATAGCCATAAAGGTAGAGCTTCAGCAGATCGGCCGGATCGTAACCCGGACGACCCGTCACCTTGGGCTCGACACGCATGAATCCAGAAGCCTGCAAATCCAGCCCGTCGATGAAGGCTTCAATGAACCGAACCGGGTTGTCCGGGCCGACGTAATCGTCCACCATTTCAGGCAGAAGCAGCATTTGCGACCGGTCAGTTCCTGATAAATGTGCCATGGCAAAATATACCATGACATTTTGAGATCAGGAATCCTCCAGTCGGGTTCCCAGCGCCCATGAGCACACGGAAGGTCAGTATTCATGCTTATTATTTTTGGCGGCTTGCCGGGCACCGGAAAAACGACGATCGCGCGTGCTTTGGCGAAGGAACTCGGGGCGAGCTATGTCCGCGTCGATACGGTCGAGCAAAATATACGAGCTTCTGCCGTCTTGAAAGCGGACGTCGGCCCAGCGGGATATTTGGTCGCCTATGGGATCGCGGAAGACAATCTGGCGCTCGGCAATACGGTCATTGCGGATTCTGTGAATTGCTTGACGGTCACGCGAGATGCCTGGCTATCGGTTGCAGCGCGCTCAGCAGTGCCATCAGTTGAAATAGAGGTTATCTGTTCCGACAAAAATGAACATCGCCGAAGGGCGGAAACGCGGGTAACAGATGTTCAGGGGTTGAGAAAGCCCACCTGGGAAGAAATTATGGCTCGACACTATGACGATTGGGGGCAAAGTCCACTCGTTGTCGATACTGCGGCGCAGGATGTGGGGCAATCAGTCGCCGAATTGGTGTTAAAGCTTGCGCTTAGCAGAAGTCAGCTAGGGCGGGGCTTTTGACACGGTCTGCCCAATTTAAACGACAGCGTTGCGACTGAATTTTTCGACGTTGCAAAAGCCAACGTTTCGCGACCGGCGCGTGCGCAGAATGCCGCGCGAAGACATTTCCAGATTCCGGTCGGGAGTTGGAGCCCGGCCGCCCTTCTTCGCTGGATGTCAGCCGCGGCCGCGATAGGTCGCGACGCCCTGGTCGGGCAGCCAGACGCCGGCCGGCGGCTCGCCGGTCTGCCAGAAGACGTCGATCGGAATGCCGCCGCGCGGATACCAGTAGGCACCGATCCTCAGCCATTTCGGCGACAGAAGGTCGACGAGCCGCTTGGCGATGTCGAGCGTGCAGTCCTCATGGAAGGCGCCGTGATTGCGGAAGGCATGCAGGAAGAGCTTCAGCGATTTCGACTCGACCAGCCAGCCGTCCGGAATGTAGTCGATCACGATATGCGCGAAATCCGGCTGGCCGGTCATCGGGCAGAGCGAGGTGAATTCCGGCGCCGTGAAGCGCACGACGAAATCGGTGCCGGCATGGCTGCTCGGCACCCGCTCCAGCACCGCCTCGTCGGGGCCGGCCGGCAGGTCGACCTTCTGGCCGAGTTGCGACAGGCCCGATACGTCGGTCTTGCTCATTTTGCAGTCTCCTCGATCTTGACGCGCACGCCGTGCGCCTTTTCGGTTTCCGGCTCCACGTGAATGGCGATGCGGGCGCCGGGAAGCGCCGCGCCGATCGCCTCTTCCAGCCGGTCGCAGATGTCATGCGCCGCACCGACGGGCATGGCCGCCGGCACGACGAGATGGAAGTCGACGAAGGTCGCCGGCCCGGCCCGGCGCGTCTTCAGGTCGTGCACGCCGAGCGAACCGTCCGCATGGGCGCCGATCGCCCGGCGGATGGCCGCCTCCTCGTGCGGTTCGACGGCGTGGTCCATCAGCCCCGCCACCGAATGCGAGATCACCTTCCAGCCCTGGAACAGGATGTTGACCGCGACGAGCATCGCCATCACCGGGTCGAGGATCGCGTAGCCGGTGGCGAGCGCGAGCAGCAGGCCGACGAGCACGCCGGCCGAGGTGACCACGTCGGACAGGATGTGCTGACCGTCTGCCGTCAGCGCCGGCGAGCGGTGACGGCGCCCGGCGCGGATCAGCACCGCTGCCCAGACCGCATTGATCACGGCCGCCGCA
>NZ_JAKGBU010000054.1:0-11901 GCF_021555155.1 Rhizobium alarense | reverse complement strand
GCGCCGGCGCCTGCGGCAGGGCGGGGGCGGCAAGATGAGCGACCGCCTCCTGCACGATCAGCAACGCCGCCACGACGATCAGCACGCCCTCGACGACGGCCGAGAAATACTCCGCCTTGTGGTGGCCGAAGGGATGCGTCGCGTCGGCCGGCCGTGCCGCATAGCCGATGGCGAGATAGGCGATGATCGCCGCCACGACGTTGACGGTCGATTCCAGCCCGTCGGACAGAAGCGCCACCGAGCCCGTCACCCACCACGCGGCGAGCTTCAGGCCCATCACGAACAGGGCGAGCGGCATGCCCCAGAACGCGAGGCGCTGCACGAAGGAATGGGAATCGGATGCCATCACGACGGATCCTTGTCGCTCGAGAACAGGGCGATGACGGGCGTGCGCCATCCGCGACCAGCCGGCCGGACGTTCGCGACCGCATAGCGAACCGTCGGGCCGATTGCAACGGCGCAGCGGCCGCGAATTGACGTGTTTGTCGCACGGGCCGGCCGCATGCCGCGCCCGATTGTCGCGAGGGACACATGATCCCCCATCGCCTTGCAGCGGTCGCGTTCGCCGTTTGGAGAGCTGTCGCGGCAACGCCGGGCCTTGCCAAGGAGGTTGCGGCCCCGCTTTCGGAGACCGGCAATTTCTCCCTCGGCGGCAAGGTGCGCGCCGACCCGGAAATGGAGCACGACCAGGACGGATCGCAGCAATAGGGCGGCGCCGTCGTGCTGCCGGAGCGGACGGGCGTCATGATGGACAACGACGAGTGCTTTTGCGTCGCGTTTGGCAGCAGGAAACGCGGCCACCACCGAGGCGGCATCATGTGCACGCTCACCCCGGGCATTTCCGGCACCTTTCCGTGTCCCGGCGATCAGGGACGAGGTGACAAGCCCCGACGTTTCCCCGGAGAGGCCGTGACCGGGGACGTGGTCCCCGGCAACGCGCCGGCATTCGACCAGCCCGTCAGGCCGCCTTGATCTTCGCCTTCTTCGACAGGTGCGCCACGACGTTCTCGATCATCCGCATGCCGGCGTCGTGGCCGAGCGTCATGATCGATTCCGGATGGAACTGCACGGCCGCCACCGGTTCCCTGGCATGTTCGATGCCCATGATCGTGCCGTCCTCGCTCTCCGCGGTGATGATGAAATCCCGCGGCAGCGTCGACGGGTCGGCGAAGATCGAGTGGTAGCGGCCGACCGTCACCTCCTTGCCGAGGCCGGAAAAGACGATGCCGGGTTCCAGCACGCGAATGCGCGACGGCTTGCCGTGCATCGGGATCGCGAGCTGGCGCAGGTCGCCGCCATAGGCTTCGGCGAGCGCCTGCAGGCCGAGGCAGACGCCGAAGATCGGCAGGTTGCGCGCCCGCGCCTTCTTGATCGTCGCCTTGCAGTCGAAGTCCTTCGGGGTGCCCGGACCGGGCGACAGCACGACGAGATCCGGCTTGATCCGGTCGAACACCTCTTCCGGCACCGGTGTGCGCACGGTCGTGACGGTCGCGCCGGTCTGGCGGAAATAGTTCGCCAGCGTGTGGACGAAGCTGTCCTCATGGTCGACGAGCAGGATGCTGACGCCCGCGCCGACGGCCGCGACGTCGCGCTTCGACTTCGCCGCATTGCCGGCTTTGGCGTCTCTAATGGCTGCGATCATGGCGGAGGCCTTCAGTTCGGTTTCGGCTTCTTCCTCGTCCGGGTTGGAATCGTAGAGCAGCGTCGCGCCGGCCCGGACCTCGGCGATCCCGTCCTTGATGCGGATGGTCCTGAGCGTCAGCCCGGTGTTCATGTCGCCGTTGAAGCCGACCATGCCGATCGCGCCGCCGTACCAGGCGCGCGGGCTCTTCTCGTGCGCCTCGATGAAGCGCATCGCCCAGAGTTTCGGCGCACCGGTGACGGTCACGGCCCAGGCATGCGACAGGAACCCGTCGAAGGCATCCATGTCGTCGCGAAGCCGGCCCTCGATATGGTCGACCGTGTGGATCAGACGCGAATACATCTCGATCTGCCGGCGGCCGATCACCTTGACCGAGCCCGGCTCGCAGACCCGGCTCTTGTCGTTTCGGTCAACGTCCGAGCACATGGTGAGCTCGGACTCGTCCTTCTTGGAGTTCAGCAGCTTCAGGATCTGTTCGCTATCGGCGATCGGGTCGTCGCCGCGCTTGATGGTGCCCGAGATCGGGCAGGTCTCGATGCGCCGGCCGGAGACCCGCACGAACATTTCCGGCGAGGCGCCGACGAGATATTCCTGGTTGCCGAGATTGATGAAGAAGGAATAGGGCGACGGGTTGATCGCCTTGAGGCGGTTGGAGATTTCCGACGGCCTGCTGTCGCAGCGCTCGTAGAATTTCTGGCCGGGCACCACCTCGAAGAGGTCGCCGCGGCGGAAGCTCTCCTTCGCCTTGACGACCAGTTCGGCATATTCACCCGGCCGGTGGTCGCCATGCGGCGGAATGGAATCGACGGTGCGGAACGGCTCGGGCATGACCGAGCCACCCTTGCCTTCCGTGGTCTTGCCGTCCTTCGCGAAGTCGTAGCGGTCGATCCAGGCCTTGGCCGCATAATGGTCGACGACGAGAATCTCGTCCGGCAGGAAGAGCACCATGTCGCGCTGGTCGTCCGGCCGCGTCAGCTTGAGCTCGATCGCGTCGAACTGGAAGGCAAGATCGTAGCCGAAGGCGCCGTAGAGACCGATGGAGGAATCCTCCGCCGAATGGAAGAGGTCCGTCACCGCGCGCAGCACGGTGAAGACCGTCGGCATCTTGGAGCGTTCTTCTTCCGTGAAGACCCGGTCCGGCGCCCTGACGGTGAGGTCGAGCCGCTGCGCGGTGCGCGCGCCGAGCGCCAGTTCATCGACCGAGGCGAGGCGCTCGGCAATGAAATCGAGCAGCACTTCGCCGCGTTCGTTATAGGCTTCGATCCACAGAGCACGACCGAAGGAGGAAATGGCGAGCGGCGGATCAACGACGCCGGTGTCCCAGCGGGTATACCGCCCGGGATACTCGTAGTTGGACGAGAAGACCGCGCCGCGATGCTCGTCCAGACGCTCGACATAGCCGGCGATCGCATTTGCATAGTCCGCCTCGCGGCGCCGGCGGGTAACAGCGATGCCGCCCCGCGTTTCGTAAATTTCGGCGCCGTCTTCGAGCTGCTTCGTCACCATTCCCCAAAAACTCCGGTTCGGGCCCGGATTTCGAGCGGCCCAAACAAAAAAGCCGCCTCGAATTTTCCGGGCGGCTTGTGGTCTCAATCACGCATGACTGGTCAAGGCCGCCTCAGCGAACCCACCACCAGACTGCAATGATCGTCATGTTTGTCATGGTCGGAAGTGATAGCTTGGCCTCGCCGCAAAGGCAAGTGTTCTCTGCGCGCCTCGCCGGATGCCGTTTGGTGCGCGCAACTTGTTCGCACATCTTTCATTTCAGTCATCGCTGTTTCGCATGGCCCGCTTGCGAAGGCCATGTGACGGAAACGGCGAAACCATCCCTAGAACTGGGGTTAGTGCATATTCGCGGGGCGTGATAAAGACCGTAGCAGTACCCGATTTTATGGGATCGTCATCATGCTTGCGTTCAAGGTGCACCAGTTTCACGCGTTGCGGCAGAAGCTGGCGGACGAAATCGACAACTACGAGACGCCGGAGTTCAAGGCCCTCGACCACATGGTTGCGGAAACATTTGAATCCATCGTCTGCCACGTGCCGCAGGATGCGGCAGAAACACGGGCGCTCATCAGCTTCCTGCTGGATGTGATCGCCAGGAACGACGGCCACGACAACCTTCCTCTGATCGAACGGGTCCGCGCCCTGACGGACGCCATGCTGCCGGCCGATACGAGCCTGCCGTTGCAAGGCCACAGCGCAGGACTGTGATACGGACGCTCCCGCCTCCGGCCGACGCAACAAAACCGCCGGTCGTACGTTGATCTCCCGCAAATCCCGCCGCGTGGAGACCGTCGTCATTCGTAAGAAACTGCTTGTCGCCCTGGTATCGACAATCGTGCTGGCCGGCGCGACGCTTCCCGAAAGGGGGCCGGTGCCGGAGGAAAAGCCGGCAGCGGCACCTGAAAAAGCCGACGGCAAACCCGAAGTCACGGAGGAGCGACCTGTCCCGGCCGACGAGGACACCTCGACACCATCCGAGGAAAGCGCAGAAAAACCCTCGCCGCCGGTGAAGGAAGACGCCGCCGCCTATGCCGCCTGCATCGGTGAACTCAGGACCATGAGCGCCAGCTTCGAGGAGCAGCCTGCGGTCGATGGCGACGGAGGCTGCGGCATGGAGAAGCCCATCCTGCTGCGATCGATCGACGGAAAGGTATCCGTCGATCCACCCGCGCAGGTGCGCTGCGAGACCGCCCTTGCCCTGGCTCGATGGACGAGCGGCTCCGTCCGTCCGGCACTCGCGCTGTCGCATCCCGGCGAGACGCTGAAATCGCTGCAGCAGGCGTCGGGTTATGTCTGCCGGAACCGGAACGGCGCGCGCAACGGGCGCATCTCGGAACACGCCCTCGGCAATGCCATCGACATCGCCGGCCTCGCCTTTGAAAGCGGCAGGACCCTGGCAATCGAACCGCGCGACCACGACTCGACGCTCGTCGGCGCATTGCAGCGCGCGATCGTCGCCTCCGCCTGCCTCTATTTCCCGACCGTACTCGACCCCGGCAGTGACGCGGCGCACGAAACCCACCTGCATCTCGACGTCAGGAAGAGACGGAACGGATTCCGGTATTGCTGGTAGGTATGCGGCGGGAAATCTTTCCCGCCCTCTCAAAAGGTCTTCCGGCAGTGCCTATCTCTGCCCGACACGGCGCCTGACCGTGTTTGTCAACGAGGCCTTCATGACCCTTTCCATGTACACCCAGTCGGTGCCCGCCTTCCTGCGCGGCTTCACGGTTCTTTCCAGTCTTTTCGACAAGGCTGAGGCCTTCGCCGAGGCGAAGAAGATTTCGCCGGATATTCTCGCCAATGCACGCCTGGCGCCGGACATGCTGCCGCTCGCCGGGCAGGTGCAACGCATGAGCGATACGGCCAAGAATGCCGTCGGCCGGCTGACCGGCAGCGCAGCGCCGAGCTTTCCGGACGAGGAGAAAACCTTTGCCGACCTCAGGGAGCGGATCGACAAGACCGTCGCCTATCTCGAGACGGTGGACGCATCCGCCTTGCAGGGCAGCGAGGAACGGACGATCAATCTCAGCGTCGGCAAGCTGAAGGTCGACTTCACCGGACAGGCCTATCTGACGACCTTCGCGCTGCCGAACTTCTATTTCCACCTGACGACCGCCTACGCGATCCTGCGGCACAATGGCGTGGACGTCGGCAAGCGCGACTTCCTCGGCTCGTTCGAATGACCGGAGCCGGGACGGACGGTTCGGCGGCACATGCCGGACCTTCCGCATCGAACGGATCGGGCGTCAGAAGAGGCCTTCGATATAGCCCTGGTCGTTGAGGTAGATCTTCTCCGAGGAGGGCACTTTCGGCAGGCCAGGCATGGTCATGATCTCGCCGGTGATGACGACGATGAAGCCGGCACCGGCCGATAGACGCACCTCCCGCACCGGCACCGTGTGCCCCGTCGGCGCGCCGCGCAGGTTGGGATCGGTCGAGAAGGAATATTGCGTCTTCGCCATGCAGATCGGCAGATGGCCGTAACCCTGCTCCTCCCAGGCACGGAGCTGCTCGCGTACCGACTTGTCGGCGATCACCTCACCCGCATGGTAGATGTCCTTGGCGATCGTCTCGATCTTGTGAAAGAGCGACATGTCGTCGGGATAGAGCGGCGAGAACTGCGAATGGCCGGATTCGGCGAGTTCCACCACCTTGTGCGCCAACTCCTCGATGCCGGCCGAGCCCTGCGCCCAGTGCCTGCAGAGCACCGCCTCGGCGCCGAGCGTCGCGACATAGTCCTTGACCGCCTGGATCTCGGCCTCGGTGTCGGAGATGAAGTGGTTGATGGCAACGACCACGGGCACGCCGAACTTCTTGACGTTCTGGATGTGGCGACCGAGATTGGCGCAGCCCTTCTTCACCGCCTCGATGTTTTCCTTGCCGAGGTCTTCCTTCTTGATCCCGCCGTTCATCTTCATCGCGCGCGCCGTCGCGACGATGACCGCCGCCTCCGGCTTCAGCCCGGCCTTGCGGCACTTGATGTCGAAGAACTTTTCCGCGCCGAGGTCGGCGCCGAAACCGGCTTCCGTGACGACATAGTCGGCGAGCTTCAGTGCCGTCGTCGTGGCGACCACCGAGTTGCAGCCATGCGCGATGTTGGCGAAGGGGCCGCCATGCACGAAGGCCGGGTTGTTCTCCAGCGTCTGGACGAGGTTCGGCTGCATCGCGTCCTTCAAGAGCACCGTCATCGCCCCGTCGGCCTTGATGTCGCGCGCGTGGACCGGCGTCCTGTCGCGGCGATAGCCGATGATGATCGAGCCGAGGCGCTTCTCCAGATCCTTGAGATCCGTCGCAAGGCAGAGGATCGCCATGACCTCGGAGGCGACGGTGATGTCGAAGCCCCCCTCGCGCGGATAGCCATTGGCCACGCCGCCGAGCGAACAGACGATCTCGCGCAGCGCCCGGTCGTTCATGTCCATGACGCGCCGCCAGGCGATGCGGCGGATGTCGATGTTCTGCTCGTTGCCCCAGTAGATATGGTTGTCGATGAGTGCGGCGAGCAGGTTGTGCGCCGAGGTGATGGCGTGGAAGTCGCCGGTGAAGTGAAGGTTCATGTCCTCCATCGGCACGACCTGCGCGTAGCCGCCGCCCGCCGCGCCGCCCTTGACGCCGAAGCAGGGGCCGAGCGACGCCTCGCGAATGCAGACGATCGCCTTCTTGCCGATACGGTTGAGCCCGTCGCCGAGGCCGACCGTCGTCGTCGTCTTGCCCTCGCCGGCCGGCGTCGGGTTGATCGCCGTGACGAGGATCAGCCGGCCGTTCTTCTTGTCCTTCTGGGCGGCGATGAATTCGGCGCTGATCTTGGCCTTGTCGTGACCGTAGGGCAGAAGGTGCTCCGGCGGGATACCGAGTTTCGCCCCGATATCGAGGATCGGCTTCTTGCTGGCGGCGCGTGCGATTTCGATGTCGGACTTTACGGCGACCATCCCGTTTCTCTCCCTCTGCCTCGACAGCCGCCGGCCACTCCCTGCCGAATCGGCTGCACCCGTTGTCCCCTCGTGCCGCCTGCCGTGAAAATCCGACGGGCGCGTTTCGGCGGGCGAAGACCGCGCTTCACCGACCGGGCCGCATTAAGAGCCTGAAAGCGAGGCCCGCGCCATGCCGGAATTTGCCGTGGAGTGCATCAAAAGCGACAGAGTGCCGCACGTCCGCCAAATCCGCAGGACATCCGGGTCGTCGGGCATTTTCACACAGACGACAAAGCGGCCGTGTATTTTCCTGACCAGTGCGGCATAGTTAGCGGAAAACACATGACCTTTCGGCAGAGGACCGGGAAAAATGAAAGAGCTTGACCGCCTGGACCGCAAGATTCTCCGCGCCTTGCAGAAGGACGGACGACTGTCGAATGTCGACCTTGCCGACCGCGTCAACCTGTCGCCGACGGCGACCGCAGAGCGCGTGCGCCGCCTGACGCGGGACGGCTTCATCACCGGCTACATGGCCGTGCTGTCGCCGCAGATGCTCGGCCGCAACCTTCTGGTCTTCGTGCAGGTGAAGCTCGACCGCACGACACCCGACGTCTTCGACAGTTTCGCCGCCGCGGTGAAGCGCAGCGACGACGTCATGGAATGCCACATGGTGGCCGGCGGGTTCGACTATCTCGTCAAGGCCCGTGTCGCCGGCATGGAGGCTTACCGCGCCTTCCTCTCCGACGTCATCCTGCCGCTGCCCGGCGTGCGCGAGACGCATACCTATGCAGTGATGGAGGAGGTCAAGAGCACGGGGTTCCTGCCGGTGTGAACGAGGGGCAGAGGACGGATCGTGACCGTCGAGACGGTGCGGCCGGCCGCTTTCTTTCCATGCGCTGCCAACCGCGCGCCGTTCTCTCGGAAACTATCGCGCCAGGATATCCCGCATCTCGACCAGATGTGATCGCACACGCAGCACGTGGAAGCCCATCGTCGCCAGATGGGTGGCGAAAATGCCGCTTTCGCTGGCATTCGAGACGATGAGCGGGCGGACTTCGAGGCCGCGGCGCAGCTGCCGGATGCTCTCGCTCCAGATCGGCGTCAGGTTTCGCTGGGTGATGATGCCGTCGAAATCGGCGCCCGTCGCGGAAAGAATGCCGTAGTAGCCGTAGAGTTGCCCGTAGGCGAACCAGAAGCGATCGTCGGCCCGGACGTCGAACAGGCCGCCATTGTAGTTGTCCGAGCGCTCGCGCAGCATGTCGGACGTGCTGCCGATGGAGCTGGCGATCCTGTCCATGAATTCCAGGAAATTGTCGGCGCGCGCGTCGAAGGTCGCGCTGCAGTTGGCGAGTTCGTTGTTGAAGGACCGCAGTTCCGACATGGCGGCGCGGTACTGCGTCGGCGTCGGCGTCAGCGGGCCGAAGGGCGACAGGCCGAAATACCAGTTGCTTTCGTCATATTGCATCTTGCTGCGCACGCTCTGCAGAAGCGGATTGATGCCGGACGTGCCGCGCATGCGCACGAGCGAATCAACAAGTTCCACCGTCGTGCGGCGCACCGCTTCGTTGATGCCGCGCTGGAAGGACGCCTTGTTGTCGAGCCAGGGCGTGTGATCCCAATCCATGCCGAACAGGCCCGCCTTGTAGAGGATCATCGACGAGATCCAGGCATTCTCGTTGACGTTGAAGTCGATCAGATCGGCCGTCACGTCGACGATTGCCGAGCGCTCGCAGGTATTGGCGGACGCGGTTGCGCCAGCGGCCGCCTTGACGGGCTGGCCGGCGTCATTCTTGCGTTCGGACAGGTTGTACGCGTTGACATAGTCGGGGTCGAAGTTCGTCCAGGCCTGGGTCTGCCAGATGAAATAGGCATAGAGGCCGACGAGCACGACAAGTCCGATGCCGATCGGCCCCTTCACGATCCAGCTTCGCGCCCGGCACCAGGCGGTCACCGTCAGGAAGGGCCAGAGGATCCAGGCGATCACCAGGCCGATGCCCCGGCCGACCGCGGAAAACATGCGCTGGAAAAACGCGACGATCGGGTCAAGCATTGCTGTCGTCCTCTTTGATGCCGAAGAGTTTCCGGCGGAATCCCTGCTTGTCTTTCAGATATGTGCGGGTCAGCGTCGCCACAACGAACTCGCGAAACTTTTCGCTGAAATGCTCGTAGGCCGCATAGAAGCCTTCCTTGTCGAAGACGAAGCGCGACACGAAGTCATGCGGCACGAGCTGGGCGACGAGCCGGTTGACGAGCCACTGGTCCGGATGGCCGGGCGCGGCCCGGACGACGAGGAAGCGCATCGGCGGCGGCACGTCCTTCATCTTCAGTTCGCCGGTCGCGGCAATCGTTCGAAGCGCCTCCTGCAGGAAGGGATAGGCGCCGTCGCGCGCGACGAGCGAGGCGTTGCGGTGCATCCAGGTCTGCAGCCAGATACGGTCCGCCGCAGCAAGGTCCGTCGTCGGCTCCGACTGGTTGACGAGGCCGAGCACCGTCATGTCGGCGCGGTGCTGCAGCAGTCCCGACCCTTCCACCCAGGAGCCCCGCGGCAGGTCCAGGCGCTTGGTCGAAGCGAGGAAATCGAAGATGCGCTGGTGGTCGTCCTTCGCGATGTAGCTCACCTGCCAGGGGCGCGAGCGCCGAAATCCGGGCGCTGACGGATCGCAGATGACGGTCGTCGTCTTGTCGTCGAGGAAGACGAAAATGCCGCCGAAATGGTTCGCCCAATAGGCCTCGTGGCGGAAGACCAGCTTGTCCGGCACGAGTGCATTCTGGCGGATGTCGCCGGTCTGCTTGGCGAGCTCCACCATGCGGTTGAGCATGGCGTCGTCCTGCCAGGCATTCGGCACCGTCTTCAGCCGGTCGACCAGCGTGCGCAGCTCACCGGCCTTGCCGAGCATGTCCTCGGCCGACAGGACGCGAAAGTCCACCTCGTTGATCGACAGAAGGTCGTCGATGTCGTTGATGACGGAAACGGAATCTTCGATCTCGCCATAGAGCGCGTCGCGAATGGTGATCGCGTTGATCGCCCGGGCATTGGCTGAAAAGAACTCGTGCATCAGCGCGGCGGTGTTGGAAAAGCTCGTATGCACGACCGGCAGGTTCACCTGCTCCGGCGTCATGATGACGAAGCGGCGGTTGACGCGGTTCGGGTCGAGATAGTCCTTGTCGCCGAGTTCGTCCGCAATCTCGGGCGAAAAGCCGGTCATGTCGATGCGGAAGCTGCCCAACGCCGTGCGCCGGATGCCGAACCCGTCCAGCGCCTTGTTGTAGCGCTCGACCAGATGCGGCTCATCGACCGGCAGCAGCCGGCCATAGATCAGTTCGGCTTCGAGGAGGCGTTTCATGCCGGTGTAGTCACTTCATGCCACTTTCACTGGGGGCAGAGACCTTATCGTCACCCCGGAGGAGGTCATCAAGATCGACCCGAAGGATCTTGGCGATGTTCTTCAAGACCGAAACGCTCCCCTCCTTCTTTCCCGTTTCGATTTCCGAGAGATAGGCGGCGCTGATACCGACCGCCGACGCCAGTTCCTTGCTGGCCAATCCTCGGAAATCCCGCCAGACCCGAATGGGATTCTCGCCGTCCATCAAGCGATATACGAACTCCGCAGGAATCATTTCCTCTTCACCGGCGGCGAGCTTTTCCTTGAAGCGGTCATACGCCGCCACGTCGGCCATCGTCTCGGCGGCCTCGACCAAAGCGTCGTATTCGGACCGCAGCAGGACAACCATTTCATCGCCGCTCGGCGTCTTGAACTGCGTGACGGACCCCATATCCTGCTCCTACTCATAAATACTGCCGCGGCTGCCTATTTCTTCGATGCCGATCACATATTCGTTCTCGTCAAAAATAATGCGCCAATCGCCGACTCGCATTCGGTACCCGGGTCGGCCCTGCATCTTCTTTACGTTTGCAGCGAGCGAGCGGGGATCGGCAGCGTATTGGTCCATTTTTTGACGAATGCGTGTAGCGTCCGTGCGAGGCATTCTCAGCAGCATGCGTGAGGCGGATTTGCTATATGCGATCTGCTTCATGGGAAATTATAGCCCTTGGCGAATTTTCGTCAAGTTTTTGGTTACCACCGCCCGTCCGCCTTCATCGTCTCCATCTCGCGGATCGCCTTCTCGCGTTGGCGCTCGCGGCGGATGATGTCGGTGACGGCGGCATCGTCCGACTTGTCGGTGTAGCGGAACTCCGAGTCGGCGTAGCGGTTGATCTCCTGCAGCACCATCTCCATGGTGACCGGCCCGCGCAGCGCCTCGATCATCTGCTTCTTCTCGTCGTAGGACTTGTGCATGAAGGCTTCGGGAGTGGCGAACCAGTCGTCCGGCAGGTCCACGTCCATCGCCCGCATCTTGATCGCGTCGGTGATGTTCTTGATGGCGCGGCCGGTGAAGCGCGGCTCGGCGAGCTTGATGCGGTGCAGATAGGCGCCGACATCGGCGAGCGTTTCGATCCGACCCTCCTCCTTCTCGTGCTTCTCCCAGACGGCCAGCAGCCCTTCCTCCTTCGGCCGGGCGTGCTGCTCGTAGGAGGTGGAAACGGCCTGCTTGATCTCCTGGCCCTGCAGCAGCGCATGCTCGCCGAGCGGGATCGAATGGTTCTTGCCGACGAGGATCGCGAAGATGTCGATATAATCGTCCTCGGTCTGCGGCCCGTCGACCAGCCAGCGGGCGCCGGCGCGCTGGCGCAGCGCATCGTCGACGTTTTCCGGGTAGTTGGAGAACATGCCGAAGGTGCAGTTGCCGCGCACCACCGTCGAGGCGCCGGCGAAGCTCTCCATCAGCACGGCGGTCACTTCGTGCTGGCCGGCCGACGCCCGGTCGTCGGAGCGCTTGGCCGCC
>NZ_JAKGBU010000053.1 GCF_021555155.1 Rhizobium alarense | reverse complement strand
TGAAAGCGCTGAACCCATCGCAAACCTCCCGTTTGCACCAGCGATTCAGATGCTTCTCATCTTGAAAAGCCCCTGAGCCAAAGTCTGCGAGACCGCCAATGGGATCAGGAGAAACTTCCAAACTGAACCCTTTCTTAGTATGCGCTCTCAGGTTCACTCATTCCTATTATCGATCCAACACGATCGTTCTCCTGACGGCCTGCAATGTGAGCGCTTAGATGCTCCGCATCGTGCCACACCCCCCAGATAAAGGGGGAGGCGCGGCGCGTTAGCCAGGGGAGGCCGAGAACATACAGGCCCGGTATATGGGTAATGCCCTTTTCATGCCGCGGTCGTCCCTTGTGATCGAAATCGCCGCCCTTGATCCAGCTGAAATCGAGCGCGTACCCAGTCGCCCAAATCACCGACCGAACACCAGCCGCTTTCAGGTCTATCTCAAGGATCGGATTGGAAACACAATCCGGCATCGGCCGCATCCTGCGGGCATCGGGATCGTCGGGAAGATTTATACCATGTTTTTCGGCATACGCATCCGCCTCATCGAGAAGCGCCATGTAACTCGCCTCGCCATCGGCAATATTCTGAGCCAGATCCTGCGCGATGTGGAGGATGCCGCTTTCGTATCGCTCGGCTTTGCCAACGAGCTTCATGCCTCGCTCCGCAAACTCGCGGAAATCGACAGTCTGGCCGTTCGCGCCACTCACCGCGATTGTCACATGTTCTGTCAATGGATCCGGCGTTTCGATGTCCCAATGGCCCAGAACGCCGAGCCACCAGCAGAAATCCTTGCCACGATAACGCAGCGGCGGCTTCTCATGCGGACCAACGGCCAGATAAACGGTTCGACCGGAGCGCAAAATCTCATCGGCGATCTGCGAACCGGAAGAACCCGCACCGATCACCAGAACCGCCCCTTGCGGCAACTGCGCTGGATTGCGGTACTCGTTTGAGTGGATCTGCGTAACACCCGCATCCACTGGAATAACTGGCGGGATGATCGGCCTCTGGAATGCGCCCGTCGCCGCAACGACGTTCTCCGCCTCGATCACCCCCTCGGACGTTTCGACGATGAAGCCATAGGCGTCGGACTTCGGCGCTGCAGAAAATACCTCCACGCCGCAGCGGATCGGGGCATTGATCTGCTTCGCATATTCCTCGAAATAGCGGACGATCCTATCCTTGCTGGCGAAGCTCAAGGGATCGATATCATCGAAAGTCATGTTTGGGAAACGATCGTGCCAAGCGGGTCCATTGGCTACGAGGGAGTCCCAGCGGCTTGTCCGCCATTTTTCGGCAATACGGTGCCTCTCCAACACCAGATGCTCGATCCCTTGTCGACTAAGATGTTCGCTCATGGCGATACCGGCCTGGCCGCCGCCGACGACCAGCGTATGAATTTTCTCGATAGGCATTCAGCGTCTCTTTCTTAGGTCCAGGCATCGGTGAAATGCGTGGCTCCTGTCATTCTGTTTATTGGAGGCCGCTGCTTGCGAAAAATAGGATTTCAATCAGCGCTGCTTAGTCTGTTCCTAAACAGGTCAAGAATTGCCCTGATTAAGCGCGGCCTTAGCCTGCGCCTAATCAGCGGTCAGGATTTTCTTATTTTACAACGAGGTGCCCTGCCCTTTTATCTCACGCAAAAGGGATGTGGACCGACCTCACGACAGGGACGGGCCGGCAGTGCCATGAAGGGGAATGAAATGACGACGACCGACGAACGGCAGATCAGGATCGACCTTGCCGCAACATTCCGTATCGTTGCCAAGCTCGGCATGCACGAGGCTGTCGCCAACCATTTTAGCGCTACCGTCTCGGCGGATGGCAGCAAGTTCCTGCTGAACCCCAAGTGGAAGCACTTCTCCATCATCAAGGCGAGTGATCTCATCCTGCTCGATGCCGATGATAAGGAAGCGAAGAGCCGTCCGGACGTCGATTCCACCGCCTGGGCGATCCATGGGCAGCTCCACAAGCTTGCCCCACACATCCGCGTCGCGATCCACCTGCACCCGATCTACGCCACCACCATCGCCACGCTGAAGGACCCGACGATCAAGCCGATCGACCAGAACACGGCGCGCTATTTCAACCGTGTCGCGGTCGACGACACGTATGGCGGCCTGGCCGATACGGAATCGGAAGGCGCACGCCTCATCGGGTTGCTCGGCAACAAGTCGCGCCTGATGATGGGCAATCACGGCGTCATGGTCACGTCCGGCACGATCGGCGAGGCATTCGACGATATCTACACGATGGAGCGTGCTTGCCAGGTGCTCGTCAACGCCTACGCCACCGGCCAGCCGCTCAATGTCCTCTCCGATGACGTGGCGGAAAAGACCGCCCAGGACTGGGAAGGCATCGCCGACTTCTCCATCGCTCATTTCGAGGAGATGAAACGTCTGCTCGACAAGGAAGATCCGTCCTACGCGCATTGAGGGGTTGTTGGTAATCGGCCCTGAGGCTTTCAGATGATCAGAACGGGCAGCGAATACCGGGATTCGATCCGCGGCACGCGCGAGATCTATGTCAATGGCGAGCGCGTCAGGGACGTCACCGTCCACCCGATGTTCAAGCCGCTGGTCGATATCCGCGCCCGCATCTACGATATGCAGCATGATCCGGCGACGCGGCATATCATGGCTTATCAGCAGGATGGCGACTGGCACGGTATCAACAACCGCCTGCCGCACACCCAGTCCGACTGGTGGGACAAAAGGCGGGCGACCGATACCGTGCTGGAAGATCTGGGCGGCATTGTCACCCGCGTCGGCGACGAGACCGTCGGGGAAATGTGGTCCCTCTTCGACGGTCAGGACGTTTTGAACGAGGTCGATCCGCAGTTTTCGGAAAACATCCGCACACACATCGGCAGGGTTCTGCATGCCGATCCGTTTCATGTCTCGGCCAATACCGATCCCAAGGGTGATCGCTCCCGGCCGCCGCAGGAGCAGGACCCGGACATGCTGCTGCATGTCGTGAAGGAAACGGACCAGGGCATCGTCGTGCGCGGGGCGAAATACGAAACCGCCGCCGCTTATGCCAACCAAGCCTTCACCAAGCCGACCATCGCCAACTGGGGCGATGAAGCCTATTCGGGTTATGCCGTCGGCTTCATCTGCGATCTCGATTCTCCCGGCCTGAAATTCATCTGCCGCACCGGCTTTGCCGGCCGGGCACCGGCGGAGGACTACCCGCTCTCCAACCGTTTCGACGAGCTCGACACGCTGGTTATCTTCGACGACGTGCTGGTGCCCTGGGAGAACGTGCTTTTCTACCGCCATACTCGGGCGGCGATGTTCATGCGGGCCACCCTGCATCGCTATTCGGCCTTTGCCTTCACCCAGCGCAACCTGAAATTCGCCGACATGATGATTGGCGCGGCGCTCTTCAATGTGCGCCAGACCGGCCTCGACAAGCTGCAGGCCGTGCAGGAAAAGCTCGCCCAACTCGCATGCTACCGCGAGGGTATCAATGCCCATTTGACCGCGTCTATCACGCTTGCCGAACGCTCGCCGGGCGGTCTGATTATGCCGAACCAGTCGCTCCTTTATGCTGGGCGCGTCCTTGCCTCATCGCAGCTCCACCACATGATGCATATCGCCCGCGAACTCTGCGGCGGGCAGATCTGCGTCACTCCGGACAAGGCAGCCTTCGACGCGCCGGAAACCGGGCCGTGGCTGGAGAAATTCTACACCGTCAACGCGGACTGGATGGCGGATGACCGCCGCAAGCTGCTGGCCTTTGCCCGCGACATGCTGAATTCCGACTATGCCGGCCATCGGCTGACTTTCCAGCTCTTCGCGCAATCGCCACCTTTCGCGCACCTGGCCGCGGTCTATCGCAATTTCGATTGGGAGGGCCCGATGGAATTCGTCAAGCATGCAGCGGGCCTGTCGGACCGCGTCATGGGCGCGACGACCCGGACCGCAGGCGACAGCGCCGTTTCTCTTTGGCTCAACGCACAGGCCGCGCTGAAGGCGGCGGAGTGACCGTGCAATCGGGAAAAGCATCTTTGAAGAGGATATGCCGTTGGAAAACAACTTGAAAGCAGCATTCGTCAGCGCCATGAGCAAGACGGCCTGCACCGTCAACATCGTCACGACCGCCGGCCCCGCCGGACGATCGGGCGCAACGGTCTCGGCCATGTCATCGGTCGCAGCCGACGGCGCCTCGCCCACGCTTCTCGTGTGTATGAACCAGAGCAGTGTGACGGCCCAGGCGATCAGGGAAAACGGCACCTTTTGCGTCAATATCCTCAAGGACGATCAGTCGGCGATTTCCGACCGCTTCGCAGGCCGCATGGCCGGCACCGGCGACGAGAAATTCTCCTCGACCGACTGGGAAATGGGTGTGACGGGCGCGCCCAGACTTCGTGGCGGACTGATTTCCTTCGAATGCCGGCTGGCAAGCGAACAGCAGATCAGCACCCACCACATCTTCATCGGCGAGGTAGTCGCCATTTCCGACGAGGGCGATGGCATGCCTCTCATCTATTCGAGCCGCGCCTACGGACGTCCGACGCGGATCGAACCACTCGCTGTTTCGGCTTAAGCGGCAGACATCCTCTCATAAACGTCGAAAAGGTTCAGAAATAATGGTCGTCCACAAGCGCATCCGCCAGTTCAACACCAAGGTCACCTATCCCGAGCAGAATCTTGACAACGATCTCTGCCAAGTAGTGGTCGCCCGCGGAAGCCTGATATTCCTGCGCGGCCAGATCGGCCAGGATCTCGACACGTCCGAAAATGTCGGCATAGGCGATGCGGGCGCACAGGCTGAGCAGGCCATGGCCAACATAGCCATGTTGCTAAAGGAAGCCGGCGGCGAATTGGAGCACATCACCAAGATCACCATCTACCTTATCGACCCGCGCTATCGCGAAGCCGTCTATCGCGTCGTGGGAAAATGGCTCAAGGGCGTCTATCCGGTTTCGACAGGCATCATCGTCTCCGCACTCGCTCGTCCGGAATGGTTGGTGGAAATCGACGCAACCGCCGTCATCCCCGACTAAGCAACAACAGCAAGAGGCCAATCCATGACCTTCTCCATCAGCGGCCATTGCGAAAAGACCGGCACGCTCGGCATCGCCATCTCGTCGTCTTCTCCTGCCGTTGCGGCGCGCTGCGCCCATGCGCGGCCGGGCGTCGGCGTGGTGGCGACGCAAAACATCACCGATCCCTCGCTAGGGCCAAAGGGGCTCGACCTGATGCAGTCCGGGCTCTCGGCCGAGGAGGCATTGGCCCGGCTTCTCGATGGCTATGATACCGCCGACTATCGCCAGGTGGTCCTGCTCGACGCCGCCGGCCGGGTCGCCCTTCACGCCGGATCGCAAACGCTCGGCGTCCACGAGATGGCAAAGGGCAAGGATTGCGCCGCTGCTGGCAACCTTCTGTCGAACACGGAGGTGCCGGCAAAGATGGTCGCGGCCTTCGAAGCAAGCGAAGGCGCGCTTGGCGATCGGTTGATCGCCGCCATGCAGGTAGGCGTTGCTGCGGGCGGGGAAGCCGGGCCGGTCCATTCCGCCGGCCTGCTGATGGTGCGTGAGGTCAGCTGGCCGATCGCCGATCTCAGGATCGACTGGACGGAGGACGATCCGATCGAAGAACTTGCAAACCTCTGGTGGCTCTACAAGCCGCAGCTCGAAGATTATGTCACCCGTGCCACCAAGCCCCAGTTGGCGCCGAGTTACGGCGTTCCGGGCGACGAATGAAAACTCCGGTTGCCGACATTGGTCTTCCCGAAACCGGCATGCTTCCTTAAAAGAATGAACTGATAAGCCGCATGACGAGGCCGCAGCCCTGCGACCTCGTCAGGGCCGTGTCGCCAGATGTGTGCAGTAGGGTTCGGGCCGCGGTATGCGTTACACGCTTCGTCAGATCGAATATTTCATCGCAACGGCAGAGACGGGCAGCATCACGCTTGCCTCCGAACGGGTGAATATTTCCCAGCCCTCTATCTCCACCGCAATCGCCCATCTCGAGCAGGAACTGGACACCCAGCTCTTCGTGCGCCGCCATGCACAGGGCCTCACCCTGACACCGGCCGGCAAGGCGCTTCTCGTTGAAGCCAAGCGTCTGGTCGAACATGCCCAGCAGCTTTACGAAGTCGCCAGCGAGGCGAATGACAAGATCCGTGGACAGCTGACGCTCGGCTGCATGGTGACGCTGGCGCCGATGATCATGCCGGAGCTTTCCCACGCCTTCACCTCCGCCTTCCCATCGACCAAGGTGATGCAGGTCGTCGGTGATCACGACACGCTGCTGCAGAAACTGGCGAGCGCCGAAATCGACGTCGCGATCACCTACGATCTGCACGTGCCCGAAGGCTTCGATTTCGTGCCACTGGCAAGCCTGCCGCCGCATGTCCTCGTCGGCGAAATCCACCCCTTTGCTCGCCTGTCGGCGGTTACCATCAAGGACATCGCGACCGAGCCGCTGCTTCTTCTCGATCTGCCGATCAGCCGCGAATATTTTCTCGCGATCTTCATCCAGGAAGGGCTCACCCCCCACATCGCGGCCCGCTCTCCGCACCAGGACATCCTGAGAACCATGGTCGCCAATGGATACGGATACACGCTCGCCAATGTCCGGCCACGCTCGGACACCGCCATGGACGGTCGTAAGGTCGTGCGCGTCAGGCTCGCTGGCGATCATCGGCCGATGGTGATCGGCCTCGTTTCGCCCAAGGAAAGGCGCAAGTCGCGGCTTATCGAGCTTTTCGAAAACCATTGCCGCAACCGCATCTCCGACGCCTATATCCCCGGCATGGTGGCACCCGTGATGGAGAAGCGCATTCGTCTTGACTGACGACTGCCCGCTCCACCGTACGCCTGCGACCCAAATCAGCCTTGCCCATTTTTTCGGCACCGGCCAATGATTAGACAGGGGCTAAGCACTGGGCCAGAATTTCATAATTTACACCCCCCGACCCGTCCGGCTTACTTGCCGTCAAGACGCTCCAGCCTGGTGGGAAGCGGCATCTGGGCCGGAACTATTGGACAAAGTAGCTACATGAAAAACAGCGTGATCGACCTGACGACAGCAACGCCGATCGGCACCCCGGAAGAACCGGCGAAATTGAAGCTCCATGCTCAGGGCCTTTGCAAATTCTATGACGGCTTTGCCGCGCTGAACCCGACCGACCTGAAGGTCAATTCCGGTGAACTGCTCACCCTTCTCGGCCCCTCGGGTTCCGGCAAGACGACACTGCTTCAATTGATCTGCGGCCTCGTGAAGCCGAGCGGCGGCCGACTCGATATCGATGGCCGCGACCACACCGAAAGCCTTGCGAGCGAGCGCGATGTCGGCGTCGTCTTCCAGAACTATGCGCTCTTCCCGCATCTGACCGTGCATGAAAACATCGCTTTCCCGCTGGACATGCGCCGCGTGGCCAAGGCCGATGCAAACAAGCGCATCGCCGAAGTGCTGGAAATGATCGGGCTCGCCGATTTCGGCAAGCGTTTTCCCTCAGAGCTTTCCGGCGGCCAGCAGCAGCGCGTGGCGCTTGCCCGCTGCCTCGTCTACAGCCCCTCGCTGATCCTGATGGACGAGTCGCTTTCTGCACTCGACCGCAAGCTGCGCGAGGCGATGCAGATCGAGATCCGCCGCATTCACCGCGAGACGGGCTCGACGATCATCTTCGTCACCCACGACCAGGAAGAGGCGCTGGCACTGTCCGACCGCATCTGTCTGATGAATTCCGGCCGCATCGAGCAGATCTGCAGCCCGCAGGAAATGTACGAGCGCCCGACCAGTCGCTTTGCCGCCGACTTCATCGGCATTTCAAACATCTTCGAGGGCAGCGTTTCGAACGGACGCCTCCAGACCTCCGACGGCGCCCTGCCGCTGCCGCAGGAGGCGAACGCCGAACGCGGCTACCTGGTGCTGCGTCCCGGACATATCCGCATCGAAGCCCCGAAAGGCGCCATGCTGTCCGGCCGCCTGATCGAGACGATCTACGCTGGCCCGGAATGCTCGCTGATGATCCGGCTCGAGAGCGGTTTCACCGTCACCGCGCGCCGCTCGTCGAGCCTGCCGTATCTTCCGATCGGCGACATGGTGGGCCTGTCCTGGAAACCGGAGGATACCCGCTTCCTCGACAAGTGACCGCTCGCCCGTGCATCGCATGCCTCAAACGATAACAAAGAAGGGAACCAAGATGTCGTCGTTTCTTATGCCTACGCGCCGTAATGTTTTGAAGACTGCCGGCCTCGCCGCCGGTGCGCTTGCCACCCCTGCCTTGATGCGCTCCTCCTTCGCAGCCGGTCAGCTGACCGTCGCAGACGTCGGCGGCGCGCCGGGCGAAGCCATCAAGAAAGCCTTTTACGAGCCCTTCGAAAAGGCGACCGGCATCAAGGTCGTCGGCGTGGCGCACGATCCGGATCCGGTCACCCAGTTCAAGCTGCAGGTCGATACTAAGTCTTATCTCTGGGACGTCTGCATGGTCACACCCGACCACGTCATGCGCCTGTCGGAAGACAAGCAGTATATCGCGCCGCTCGAAATCGACAGCCCGGACACGGCAGACATCCTGCCCGGCATGCTGACCGACAACTGGCTCGGCTTCTCCGTCTTCGGCGCCGTCATGGCTTACCGCACCGACAAGTTCAAGGAAGCCGGCCCGTCGAACTGGGCCGAGTTCTGGGATGTCGAGACGTTCCCGGGTCGTCGCGGCTTCTACAAGGGCGCTTGGGCAGCCCTTGAATTCGCGCTGCTCGCCGATGGTGTCGCGCCGAAGGACCTCTATCCGCTCGACATGGACCGCGCCTTCAAGAAGCTCGAAGAGCTGAAGCCGCATGTTGCCGTCTGGTGGACCAGCGGCGCGCACAACACGCAGATCCTGCAGAACGGCGAAGTCGATGCCACCGACACCTGGTCGGCCCGCGCCTATGCGGCAACCGCTTCCGGCGCTCCTGTCAAGACCGTCTGGCAGGGTGGCTACAGCGTCGATGGCTGGTCGATCGTCTTGGGTGCACCGAACACGGCGGCAGCGCATGAATTCATCAAGTTCTGCACGAAGCCGGAACAGCAGGCGGCCTATACAAGCATCGTCGCAAACGGCCCGACCAACAAGAAGTCCTTCGACTTCATGCCGGCCGAACGCCGCGCCGTCCTGCCCACAGCACCGGAAAACTTCGGTAACCTCTACGAAATCAACTCAAAGTGGTGGTCGGCGAATTACGACGAAGCTGTTGAGCGCATGCAGGAATTCCTGCTTCTCTAGTTCCCCGATGCCCGGGCCCTCTACCTTGCCCGGGCATACGTTTCACCGGATATCCAGCATGTCCCGCAGTTTGAGGGCGTCCGGTCTCTTTCCGTGATTTGCCCGGCCCGTGGGCGACGCAAGGCGAATTTGCATGAGCACGAAGATGAGCAAGAAAAAGATCGTACTGAGCTGCCTTTTCCAGGCCAACGGCTATCACAAGGCCGGCTGGCGCCTGCCGGAAGCCGAAGCAGGCGCCGACACTAATATCGATTACTATATCCGTACGGCCCAACGGCTGGAGGAGGGGCTATTCGACCTGTTCTTCATCGCCGACACGCCGGCAACCCGCACTGAATATCTTGACACCTGGACCAAGTCACCGATCTACCAGAATGGTCTTGAGCCAATTACAGTCCTGACTGCGCTCGCGCTCCACACAAAGCATATCGGTCTCGGCGGTACGGTTTCGACTAGTTTCTTCGAACCGTTCAACATCGCCCGCCAATTCGCCGCGCTCGATCACATCTCGAAAGGTCGCGTCGCCTGGAACGTGGTGACCTCGGCAAACGACTACGCCGCCCGCAATTTCGGCCTCGAGCGCCTACCGCCCCATGGCGAGCGCTATGAAAAGGCAAAGGAGTGCGTCGAGCTGGTGAAGGCCTATTGGGACACTTGGGAAGACGACGCCTTCATCTTCGACAAGGCGAATGCCATGCAGTTCGACCCGAATAAATACCATGTCGTCGACCATCAGGGTAAGTTCTTCAAGGTCTATGGCGGCCTCAACGTCGCCCGCTCGCCGCAGGGTCACCCGGTCATCATCCAGGCAGGCGCCTCCGATGCCGGCAAGGAACTGGCGGCAGAAACGGCGGAAATTGTCTTCGGCACCGGCTCCAGCATGGAATCGGCCAAGGCTTTCTACGACGACCTCAAAGGCCGCATGGCAAAATACGGCCGCGATACGAGCCAGTTCAACATTCTCTCCGGCTTCGACGCCGTCATCGGCGACACCGAGAAGGATGCTGAAGACAAATTCCAATACCTGCAGTCGCTGGTCCCGCCGGAACTCGCCGTTCTGTATCTGAGCATGGACCTTGAGACCAATCTGCTCGACTTGCCACTAGACGAGCCGGTTCCGCTCGATCGGATCCCGAAGACCTCCAACAACCACACAATCTATTTCAACCAGATTTCCGAACTCATCAATTCGGGCAGGACGCTGCGCGAGATCAGCACGACCTATCGCCGCGGCAACCGCGTCATGCGCGGCACGGCGGAACAGGTCGCGGACTTCATGGAGAAATGGGTCGATGCGGGTTGCGGCGACGGCTTCATGATGCCGATCGGCTACTATCCGGGCAATCTCGACGATTACATCGACAAGGTGATCCCGATCCTGCAGGAGCGCGGCTCCTACAAGACCGAATATACCGGCACGACGCTGCGCGACAATCTCGGCCTGATCCGCCCGGCTAACCGCTACGCCGCCGGCTGAGTAACCGAAACGGGAGGCGTAGACATCCGGTGCCTCCTGCCCTGCAATAGAGACGTTCGAGATGACGGTGATTGAGACGACATCCCTTTCTTCCAATCGCGCCGGGCCGGACAGCCGCCTGCGGCAGTGGATGAAGCCCTCGCCCTTTTGGCTGGCGGTGCCGGGCCTGCTGTTCATCCTCGTCTTCTTCCTGGCACCGACGATCCAGCTGATGTCCGTCAGCTTTTTCAACAACGCGGGCGGCCTGTCGTTTGCCACCTACTCCAGGATGATCTCCTCGACCGTCTATCTGCGTGTCCTGAGCACCACCTTCGGCATCGCGCTGCAGGTAACGCTCTGGTGCCTGCTGCTCGGTTATCCGCTCGCCTATTGGCTGTCCGGCATGCCGGGTCGGCGCCAGCGCATCATGCTGATGTTCGTGCTCCTGCCCTTCTGGACGAGCGCGCTGGTGAAGAACTTCGCCTGGCTCGTGCTGCTCGGCCGCAACGGCATCGTCGCAGCCGGCCTCGAGAAGATCGGCCTGCCCGGCGGCGATGCGCTGCTCTTCAGCCGCGGCACCGTCATCTTCGCCATGACACACACAATGTTGCCGCTTGCCGTCATCACCATGATGCCGATCATGAACCAGATCGACCGGCGCCTAACCATGGCGGCCGAAACGCTCGGCGCGTCCGGTGCCCAGGCTTTCTGGCAGATATTCTTCCACCTCTCCGGCCGCGGCATCGCCACCGCCGGCCTGCTCGTCTTCGTCTCCTCGCTCGGCTTCTTCATCACCCCCTCGCTGGTCGGTGGCCGTACTGAGACAATGATCAGCCAGCTGATCATCACCCAGATTAACACGTTGCAGAACTGGACCTTTGGCAGCACGCTCGCCGTGCTTCTGGTGCTGGCCTCGCTGCTGACAATCTTTGTCTATGACCGGCTTTTCGGGCTGTCTTCCATCGCCGGTGAAGGCAAGAAAGGTCATGCGGACGGCAAGCTGCGCCGCTTCGGCCTCTTCATTACAAGCTGGCTCGGCCGTGTATGTGCGAGCGTGCAGCGCTTCTCGGCGCGCAATCTCAAGGGCACTACCGGCCAGGGCCTGCTGTCCACCTATGGCTGGATCGTGCTGATTGTCCTGCTCTTCCCGATCGTCGGGGTCGTGCCCATGGCCTTTACCGAGGCCGATTACCTGACTTTCCCGCCGCAGGGCTTCAGCCTTCGCTGGTTCGAGGCCTATCTCTCCTCCCCCGTTTGGGTGTCGGCGACGCTGCGCTCCTTCGGCATAGGCCTCGCAACGGCCTTCATCACCGTTATCGTAGCCGGTCTCGCCGCCCTCGGCCTTGCCCGCTCGAAGAGCCGCTTTTCCGGTGCCGCCTTCCTGCTGTTCATGGCACCGATGGTCGTGCCGCCGATCGTCATCGCCATCTCGCTATTCTATCTATTTGCCAGCCTGTCGATGATCGCAACCGACAGCGCGATCGCCATCGGCCACAGCGTCATCGCCCTGCCGATTGTCTTCGTCATCCTGCTTGCCACCTTCAAGGAACACGACTGGCGCCTGGATCAGGCCGCCGCCACGCTCGGCGCGACACACCTGAAGACTGCGCTGCGCATCACCGCCCCCTTGGTGAAGCCCGGCCTCATCGTCGGCTTCGTCACCGGCTTCCTGCAGTCCTTCGAGGAACTGACGGTGGCGCTGTTCATCGGCGGTGGCCTAAAGACCACCTTGCCGAAGCAGATGTGGGACGACATAACGCTGTCGGTCAATCCGCGCATCGCCGCAGCCTCGGTTGTCGTGCTGCTCGTCGTGGTCATCCTCTTCTGCGCCATCGAATACTGCCAGCGGCCGGCAAAAGTCCGCCGCTAGAACCTGGCCGCAAGACCGAAAGCATTCGACATGCGCACGCTCGACATTCTGGAAAAGCTTGTTGCTTTCCCGAGCATCAGTGCAGCGAGCAATCTCGATATAATCGAGTTCTGCCGCGCTGAACTGTCAGCACACGGTTTCGACTGCCGCCTCGTGCATGACACCACGGCCAAGAAGGCGAACCTCTTCGCCTCGATCGGTCCGGCGAGCGACGACGGCATCCTTCTCTCGGGACATACGGATGTCGTGCCCATCGAAGGGCAGGCCTGGACATCCAGCCCATTCACGCTCACCCGCCGCAACGACCGCGTCCTTGGCCGTGGCACGACCGACATGAAAGGATTTCTGGCCAGCGTTCTGGCGCTCGCACCGGAGGCCGCGCGCCAGCGGCTAAAGCGCCCGCTGCATATCGCCTTTTCCCATGACGAGGAGATCGGCTGCGTCGGCGTCCGCAGCCTGCTGGCGGACCTGAAATCCCGTGACTTCAAGGCCGCGCTCGCGATCATAGGCGAACCGACTAGCATGATGCCGGTCATCGGTCATAAGGGTAAGCTCGCAGCCCGGGCCAACTGCCGCGGCGCCCCCGGACATTCCGCCAGCGCACCGCTTTACCTCAACGCGATTCATCTCGCCTGCGCCGTCGTAGAGGCAATCCGGGAAGTCCAGGCTGAACTGGAAGGACACAGCAACCGCGACGCCGACTATCCCATCCCCTACAGCACCGTCCACGCGGGCGTCATTGGCGGCGGCAAGGCGCTCAATATTGTCGCCGAGGATGCCTTCGTCGACTTCGAGATCCGCCATCTCGCCGGCGACGATGCCAGTACAATCCTTGCCGGCATCAAGGACAAGGTGGCGAGCAGGATTGCCCCTCTGATCTCAAGCTTCCCCGGCGCCGGGGTTGCGATCAACACCCATAATCTGTATCCAGCGCTCACAACCGAAAAAACGTCGCCGGCACTTGCCTTCGTCCAAGGTCTCTTATCCGCATCCCAGTCTTCAAAGGTCTCCTTCGGGACCGAGGCAGGTCTCTTCGCTCAAGAGCTTGAGATCCCATCCATCGTCATCGGCCCAGGTGATATGGCGCAGGGGCATCAGCCCGATGAATATATATCGATACGCCAGCTCGATGCATGCTCAAACTTCCTTACGACGGTGTTGGAGAAACTGCGTTAGCTTCTCAAAAAAACCTTTGTAGTTGGCGCAGGTCGGTAGTTTCCGCGGATCGCGGTGTCTGTTGAGGGGATCGGTATCCGCGAGGCCATTTATCACGGAGCGGACCTGCCACTGCGAATTTCCTCCAGGATGGATTAGGGTCCGGACTCCCTACAGCCACCATATGGCGGCGGCGGCGAGGCTGATAGCGCCATGACGTTTTGACGTTTCGGTCGAAGCGGGTTTAGATGCGTCGCCAGTCTTTGAAGCGGCAGAACATGCGCTCGACAATGTTGCGCTGCTTGTAGAGGGCGCGGTCATAGTCGTACTGGAACTTGCGGTTCCTGCGGGACGGAATGACGGGCTCGGTGCCACGCTCGACCAATCATTCTCGTAGCAAACAGAATCACAACTACCTGATTTCACTCAACTCTTTTTCGGCCAGGCTCTAAAATTGAGCCGCGCCCACCCGAAAGGGCAACGCCGCCCATCACCGCAGCAACGATCAAGTCAAACTCGAAGCCTCGGCCGACCCAGTTGTCGACAATTCCGACGAAGCCGGAATAGATGAGGCCTGCCAGTGCCGCGAGGCCGCCGGAAATGACATAGCTGGCAATCGTCACCCGATCAGGATTGATGTCCACCAGGCGCGCCATCGCCGGGTTCCTGCCCATGAGATAGACACGTCGGCCACATGTCGAACGGTGCTGCGGGACGGAAAACACAATGGTGAGGGCTATGAGGATCATCAGGTTGATGGGTAGATCGAGAAAGGTCTGCGATCCAAGCACGCGGTAGATCGGCGGTACGTTGCCGGACGGCGCGCCTTGCGTATAGGCAAAGCGCAGACCTTGCAGCAGGGCCGTCGTGGCAAGGGTGGCAAGGGTGGCAAGGAAGGGCGAGACGTTGCGCTTGGTGATCAGCAGCCCGTTGACCAGACCCGCGATCACGCCGATGGCCATCGCCACCACGAAGACGAAAAATGCATCGCCGTTCTGGCCATTGAAACTGGTGGCAACAACGGCCGCCGTCGCCATGACGGAGGCAACCGAGAGGTCGAGCCCCCGGACAAGGATCACCAGCACCTGACCGATGGCAACGATGCCGAGCGGCGCCACCTGCATCAGCATGTTCGAGATGCTGTTTCCCGTCAGGAAGGCCGGCGACGGGCTTGCTGTCACAACAATCAGACCGAGAAGAACAAGATGGATGCCGTAGCTACGCAGGCTTTCCATCGTAGAAATGCCCTGCTTTTGCGACCGTGCCGAATGTGTCATCACACCTGCAGGTTCTGAAAGCGCCCACCCGCCGATCAGGCCTGGGCGCGGGCCTTTTGTCGCGCGATAACCGAATCCCAATCGACGGGCGTGGCTTCGTGCTTGTCCAGATCGCCGATCTTAATCGGGCCGAACTGGAAGCCGCGCGCGAATTTGATGGGGTCGTCGACCAGGCGCTTCAAGGTCGCTTCCAGTTCTCTCGTCTGAGACTTGAAGGCGTTCTTGTCCTTGATGCCCTGGTAGACGGAATAGGCCATCCACGCCGCGGTGGACACGAGGTTGGCAGCGCCGAAGGCGAGGCTCCAAGCACTCGACAGGGCAAAGGTACCGGCCGCGCCGGACAAGCCGATCGATCCCAGCGTTGCCACCCGATTGATCATGTTGGCAAGGGCAAGCCCGACGCCGACGATGGCCTCGCCCGCAATGACGGTGTCCGCGGCAAGCCCCACGGAAAGGAGAGCGATGTTGACCGGATCTCCCCCCTTGATGTCCTGAAGCAGCCACATCACTTCAAGGGGTAGCCAAGCCGTGAAAATGAGAGCATTGGAGACGTTGACACCCATCTTGATCAGGTCTGCGGCGTCGTTCCTTGCGATCTTGGACCACTCGGTCAGCTTGTTGTTCGGCACTTTGGTGGAGGCCTTCAGCCCCTCGCCCACAGCCTGCGCGATGTTGACCCCGGTCGATGCCGCATAGAGGACGAGTGCCGAAAGGCCCACGTTGTCCCCCGGCGTCAGATTGAACCCGGCATAGACGGTGCGCGCGCCGTACATGACGGCGTTGACGGATCGAACGATCGTGTCCTTGTACTCGGCCAGCGTCATGTTGCTGGGCGGTTCGGTCACGCGCTCGTCGACTGTCTTTTTGAGAAGTTCGGCACTCAGCGTGTCGGCCTGCCCACCCGACCGACCGACGGACCAGACATAGTAGACGATGCTCATCACGTTTCCCTTGAAACGGTCCGCATCCTCGACGTTGTTCCCGAAGAACGATTCTGCCATGGAGTTCACGGTGTCCCCGAGTACGTCTTCGAGATCCGTTGAACTTCCGGAAAAGGCGGTCGGATCGCCGATGTCGAGATCGGGGGCGCGCTCCTTGACGAGATCGGTGATCTTGCCGGACATTTCCTGAACCGTCTTCATGTCATATTTGCCGAAGACGTCGATGTCCCACCCGTTGTTCTGAGTGCTGAACAGCTTCCCGGCGATCTCCGAAGACGCAACGTCGGAGCGATCGCCGCGCATGAGCGAATGGGTGGCGCCGCCATTTGCGATGCCGCGTCCGGCCAGGCCCGTGGCAAGCGAGATCAGCGCGCTGATCTCCTGCGTCGAATAGGTGTTGAGGCCGCTCCTGCGATGGAACTTCCCATCCGCCCCGCGATAGACGAGATCCTGGTCAAGGGTCTTCGGCTGCACGCGCGATACGAGAGCACCGGCCTCCAGAAGCGAGGTGACGGCCTGGGCAATGGCCTCGCGATAGGAGCCCGTCCCGATCTCGGAACCTTGCGGCGCACTCAGCTTGAACGTGAGCCGTTCAAGATGGCCTGGCAAATCCGCCGCTGAGATTTCTCCCCTGGAAAACTTGTCCCACAGGCCTTCCAGGATGGTCAGCGTATCGCTTGCGAATGTCTGCCGGGCAAAGGCCTTGTTTTCCGCGCCGCCGAACAGGTTTTCCGCCAGGATGGATACGGTGTCGGAAAACAGGCTCGCAACGCCGCCGGGCTCCAGCGCCGGGCCGAAGACGATAGCGTCGGCATCGACCCCCTTTATGAAGTCCGTCAGGATCTGGCCGGAATTGTTCAGGGCTCCGACATCGTGGCCCTTGCGGAGCGACGTATCCCACGTGTCCAGATTGAAATTCGTGACTTCACGTGAGGCCCCACCGCGCAGACCGGAACTGACCCCCGTCTCGCTCATGTGATTGCCGGCCAGCTTCGTGCACATCACCACCAGCGCGGAAATCTCGTCCGGGCTCATGGTCTTGTCGCGGGCTACTTTCGACGCCAGCGACGCACCGTTGAACAGCATCTTTGCGCCGTCGCGCAGACCCTGGGCCTTTTCGCCGCTGATGCCGTTGCGCTGCAGGAAACGATCGATCGCCCCGTCAAGCCCGCGAATGTCGCCCCCATCCAGTTCGACGAAATCGCCCCACAATTCGCGGAACAGGGCCGTAAGATCCGATTTGAACGCTTCCTTTCCCGCGCCCGCATAGTTGTTCGCGATAAGGTCGATCGTCTCGCCAGCCACCGTTTCGAGGGCGGGGACGGGTTTGTCGGTCCGCGTCAGATGCTTTTCCGTCAACAACCGTCGCATCGCCGAAGTATCGTAGAGGCCGGACTGGAAAAGCGTATCCAGTTTCGAGACTTCCGGAATGGCCCGGCCATTCACCGTCCGTTCCTGGCCATTGGCGTAGCTACCCAGTTGACCCATCAGGTCGGAGTCGCACAAGCCCTGGCCGAAGACGTTGCTGTTGATGAGACTGTCATGGATCTGCGGCGTTACGGAGCCGACGCCTTTGGTCAAGCCGTCCAGGGCATCGCCAAGTTCAGGCAGGCGCGGCAGGATCTCCGTCTCATAGAATTCATTGTACGTCGCCTGCAGTTTTTCCGTGTTCGCGGTGACCGTTTCTCCGGGAAGCACCGCCATATAGAAGGCCAGGGCACTGTTGTATTCCTGGAGAACGGTCTGGATATCCTTGCCGGAGGACAACCCGTCTTTCAGGACGCTCCCGTCAACAATCTCCGCCATGAAACTGTTTGCGAGCAGCTCACGGAGTTCCTTGACCTCCTTGTCGCGGGCGATGGTGTTCTCGATGACCTTAGAGGCATCCGTCTCGGTTTCCGGCGCGACCCGATTGCCCGTGCTCAGTATGTGGCGAAAGCCTTCGAATACCTTTTGCGTGAGAAGGGACTGCGTCTGCGGATCGTTTTGCAGGACGGCAATCGCGTTGTTCAGATCTTTTTGGATTTCTTCCTGATTGAGCGGCTTCTCGCTGAAGCGCTTCGGAAGATCCTTGTATTTTTCGTATTTTTCTTTTGCCTCTAGGAGATCGAGCAGCGTAATCAGTTTCTGCTCCGGCGCGTATTTGTCAGGATTCAGCGCAACGTCTATACTCTGGAAGTCGCGGCTGTCATCCTTATAACCTTCAAATATCCCTCGGTAGATCTCATCCTGCAGACTGGAACTGTTCAAGCGATCCATTTCATTCTGGATGTGGCTCGCGGAGTTCCGATTACTGACGGCTTCGACCATTTCCTATTCCCTTGTAAATCTATGTCTGGCCCGCATGGCGGCAGTCCCATGCGATCGCTGTCCTTGCTGAACTCGTAAGGCGATAACCACTTGACGCGCCACGGATGCGAGGAATCCGAGGTCGGCGCTACAATAATCTGTCTCCCGATTAAGTCGTTATTCTCCAGATGAGGCAGAAAATATCCAGAATCTTAATGCCGTCAATAAAATGTTTTGAAACTACACCCCACTTCGCGATTCGGATAATATTTTCGTAAAGCGTATTATTTCGGTCGCGGTGTAATGTATTCGAAAACCCACAAATGGCGATACATCATGCAGTCTTATATTTATTTTCCTTTCGGGCTGCCACGCCACGCCCGACCCGAGGCCTCACCTGCCGCCGAGCCTGTGGGGACCGCCGTATCGTGAGGTCAGAAAGGGCGGGCAACGCGCTCGTCGCTTTCCCGCTCGCTACAGGCTACCGGCGTGCGAAGGGTTGCGGAGGGGCGTTCGCCGAACCGCTCGCGATATTCTGCAGCGAAACGGCCCAAGTGGGTGAACCCCCATTTCAAGGCAATGTCGGCGACCGTTTGGCCCGAACAAGCCGTCTTCAGTTCTCCATGTACCTTCTCCAGCCGCAGCGACTGGAGGTAGGACATCGGAGAGGACTCCTTGAACTGCTTGAATCCAAGCTGGAGAGTTCGTGTGCTCACACTGCTTATCCTTGCGAGATCTTCAAGGGTGATGGCATCGCCGATGTGCTCGTGCATGTAGTCGATTGCACGGCGCACATGGCGCGGGACAGGCATCGACACGCATCGATCGAGGAGAGTCGAGTAGCGATGCGGCACCGCCTCGAGCAAGAGCTGGGCCATGCTTTCCGTCATCGCATTGAGCGCCAGGGGCGCCTGTCTCAAGGCGTGGCCTTTGCAAAGCCCGACGTGAAGGGCTTGAGCGAGTTGATCCAGCACCTGACCGCCGCCGCGCGTCAGATCGATTTCGGGGACGAAGCCGAGGCTGCCGGAACATCCGTTTTGCAGACGGGAGGCAAGGCGCCGCCGCAGTTCCGGTGTGTCTATGATGAGAGCAAGATGCTCGCGTATTCCGCTGGATCGGAGGCCTTTTTGGGTCGTGCTGTCGACGATGATCCCGCGCCCCGGCGCCGACAGCGCCTCGCCCTTCCCCAGCTCAATGAGGGACGTTCCCTTTCTCGGCAGGAAGATGATCAGCTTGTCGGTTGCCGTCTCCCGCTCGACCACGAGGTCGCCTTCATAGCGACAGTACCCGATCGACAGCCAATGAGCCGTTGCAAATTCACATTCGAAGGAAAGGGAGGCGCTTTTAGGCGACTTGACAGAAATCCTCGAAGACGGGCTCGACAAAGCTTCGGCAAGGGCCTCCGCATCCGAGCCGTGCGATTGGAAATGATTGCCATTTCTCCACGCTTCTCCGCTACCCGATATTAGCTCGTCACCTCGGCTCATCGAAACAACCCACAGATTCACACATCGCAGGTTGGCTCAATACTCAAATGAAAAATGAAAAAAAGCGGAATCTTCAAATATAGTTTAGATTTCACGATTCGGATATCCATTTCGTTTTGTGGACAAAATGCAAAATTCACCTATTTTTCAATGCCGCTGACAAATGCGAATTTCATTAAATTTATCGGGAATTCCGACCAGCGCCAGATTACGCTGTCACCGTTAACGATATACTTTGATTTGCGTTTGACAGCCGATAAAGTTCCTCATAACTAGTGGTTAACAAAAGCTAAAGGGGTGTGCCGATGGCGGTCGATTCCGTGAATTTCGATGCAGATGTCAAGCCGCTGGCGACAGGCGGAGACGAAACGTCCGGGGGTGGAGGGGTGGCTCCTGCGAGCGCTACCAGGAAGGTCGACCCGAACAGTGACGAGGAGCTGCTGAACGCCGCCGTCGAGTCCTTCGTGCCCGGCATGATCTCGAACACGCTCACGCTCAACAACTCGCTATTCAATTTCGCCAAGGAGGCGATCGATGAGGCGGACGAAAGCTGAGCTCAGGGCCAGATCAGTCGTTTCCAGGCTTGTTTTGCGTCGAGGACTTTTTGATGAGCGCGGATGGATTGCCTAATCGTGCATTGCTGCCGGTCGAGGCTGCGACCGGGGGAGCGTCATCTCCCATCTCGCAGATCGTTGCAGGCCGGATCGGCAGTGAAACTGCAATGGTGCCGGACCTTTCGGTGGATCGGCAGGTCCTGACCGGCCTGCGGAAGGTGGCGCCGCACGGCGACACGGCGCATCCAACCGTGTTTCAACCTTCCGGAGCCGAGCGCACGCCCGGTATTCTCGATCGAATCGTCTCATTCTTCGTGCGGCCGGGAAACGACGCACCAGAGACGGACACGATACGTGTTGCAGACGATCCTCGTCGGACGAAAAGCGGGGACAAGGTCCATGACCTGAACACCGCGGTCGATCGGCTTGAGCAGTCGCAGCAGTTCGCAACCGGCATGACACTCATGTCCTCGCTCACCCAATCGGTCATGTCGTCCTCCAGGCGACTAACCCAAGGGCAATGAGGTCGCTCGCCATGTCTTCTTCGTTCCTCACCGGTGCCGGCATGCTTCGGCGGCCTCTCGCCCCCCTCCTGTTCGTCGTTCTGTTGTCGGGTTGCAGCGAGAACGTGCTGTCGGCGCTCGATCAGCGCGATGCACGCGATGCGCAGGTCGTCCTCGAGCGCGCCGGTATAACCGTCACCGTCCTGCCGGAAGAGGACTCGACCTTTGCCATCGCCGTCGACGGCAAGGATCATGTGCGCGCGGTTGAATTGCTTGCCGAAGCCGGCCTGCCGCGCCAGACCCGCAGCACGGTCGCTGATCTCTTTCCCGGAGACGGCTTCCTCGTAACGCCGTTCGAACAGAAGGCGCGGATGACCTTTGCCGTCGAACAGCAGCTGGCGGAAACGCTTTCGGCGCTGGATGGCATTGCATCGGCACGCGTCCATGTCGTGCTGCCCGAAGACAACGGGCGCGGCCTCGTCAAGGAAAAGGCGCGAGCCTCCGCGCTTCTGCAATACCGTCCCGGCGCGGACCTGCCTGATATCGACATGAAGAGCCGCGCCATCCTGTTGAACAGCATCCGCGGCCTTGCTTACGAGGACGTCTCCGTGGTCGCCAGCCCGTGGGCGGAGATCGGTTCGCCACGCCAGGCAGCGGGCATCGCCGTCGAACCGAAGGCGGCAGCAAGTCTTGCCGGGGAGCAAGGCACGCGCCCTGGCTTCCTTTCTCATCCGCGCATCCTTACGATTGCCGGCGCGGTCGTGCTGGCCCTTGCGGCCAGCCTCCTGCTGCTCGCACCGCGCCGAAAGGAAAGCCGCTAGTGCGTGGCGCGACCGGGAACGGCGTTCGGGTTCTGGAAGATGCCCGAATTCGGCGAGCTGCCCTGTTTGCCGCAAATGCCGGAAACGGTCTTCTGCCGGAGTACGGCTCGGATGCGCCGCTCTTCCAGCGCGTCGCCACGAGCCTCCGGCTGCAACGGCGGCTTTTCGAACGATTGACGGGTACCGCCGGAGACCCGGCGGACGCCGATGCGGATCTTCGCCAGTTCCTGCTGCTGTCGGAAAAGAGCAGGCAGGTCGCCGCTGTCTGCGCGGGTCTCACCTATCATCTGAATGCGCTGGGCGCGGTGCTTGATCGCGTGACGATAGGAAAGCTGAGCAATGTCTTCGGAAAGAACGCCGTGAGGTTTGCGGTTGCGCATGCCGCGCTTTCTCCGGTCACGATAGCCGTCCTGGACTTCAATCATCAGGAAACGGAGCGGATCGTGCGCGCCGATGGCGGACACATCCTTTCCCTGTGGATGGTCCATCGGGGCCTAGCGGAGCTTTGGCGGCCTCCGCTGGACGGCATGGATGCGCCGGCCTCCGCAGCCCTCGTCAGGAGCGCCGCCATCGAGATCGGGACAGCCGTCGCCGCCTTCATTCAGGTGGTGGATCGATGAGCCCGCCGTCGAAAGGTCAAAGCCGCATCATCCGCGCGGCCGAATTCGGCGCGATTCGAGATGCCGCGGCGCTTGTCGAAGCTGCACGCCGCACGGCAGCCCAGGAGGAGGCCAGGGCTGCGCAAACGCGCGACGATGCCCGGGAAGAGGGTTTTCGCGAGGGCTATGCCGAAGGGCTGCGAGGGGCAGCGGAGCGCTTCGCGGCGGCGGCGGCCGAAACGCAGAAGGGGCTCTTCGATCTGGAAAGCCGGATCGTGCCGATTGTCCTGCGCGCTGTCGAGGACATCGTCGGAAGCCTCGGTGACGAGGAGCTTTGCCGAAGGCTCGTTACCCGGGCCATCGCCGCAACAGGCGAGGCGGGACCGGTCGTGCTGCGCGTTGCGGCGGGCGAGGAAACGCTGGTGCGCGAGGCGCTTGCCTCCACCAACAGCAGTATCGAGGTCGTCGCCGATCGCTTCCTTGCAGAAGGCGAGATGGTCGTGGAAAGCACGGCCGGCCGGCGGCATGTCGGCGCCCGCGAGCAGCTTGATGCCCTGAGGGAGGCCGCCGGACATGGTTGAAACGCTGGCACGCTTGGAGAAGAGCCTCGGCCAGGCGCAGACGCGCCGGCAGAGCGGGCGCGTCACCGGCGTCTCCGGTCTGCTGGTGCGAGCGAACATTCCGGCCGTCCGGATCGGCGAACTATGCGAACTCAACGAGCCCGGACAGGGTCGGCTGGGCTTGGCGGACGTCGTCGGCATCGACGGCGAGACGGCCCTTCTCTCGCTGCATGGCGATACCCGCGGCATATCGATGCGCACCGAGGTCCTGCCGACCGGCCACGAACCGTCCGTCGCCGTCGGCGATTTCCTCATCGGCACGGTTATCGATGCACACGGACACCTCCTGAAGCCAGCGCCTGCGCGAACGGGGGATGAAGAACGGTTCTCACGGCCGCTTCACGCTCCTCCGGCAGACCCTCTCTCGCGCCGTCCGGTCAAGCGCCGCTTCCCGGTCGGCATCCCCGCCATAGATGGTCTCCTGACCTGCGGGGAAGGCCAGCGGATCGGCATCTTCGGTTCTCCCGGCGTCGGCAAGTCGACGCTCATCGCCGACATCATCGAGAACAACGATGCCGATCTGGTCGTTTGCGCCCTCGTCGGCGAACGAGGACGGGAGGTCGGCGAGTTCGTGGAACGGATGATGTCGCCCGGCCATCCATCGAACAGGATCCTCGTCGTCGCCACGTCCGACCGTCCCGCGCTCGAACGTTGCAAGGCCGTGCTGACGGCGACCACCGTTGCGGAGCATTTCCGCGATCGGGGCAAACGCGTTCTCCTCGTGGTCGACAGCGTCACCCGCATGGCGCGCGCCTTGCGCGAGGTCGGTCTCGCGGCGGGCGAACCGCCCGTCCGGCGCGGTTTCCCTCCTTCGGTCTTTGCCGCTATGCCTCAGATCTTCGAGCGTGCCGGCAACAGCGCGCACGGCACGATGACGGCCTTCTACACGGTTCTCGTGGAGGGCGAGGAACAGGATGATCCCGTGGCCGAGGAAACGCGCGCTCTGCTTGACGGCCATATCGTCCTGTCGGAACGGATTGCCCAGGCAGGCCGGTTTCCCGCCATCGATGTGCTCGCAAGCCGCAGCCGAACCATGGGCGCAGTCGTGGACGAGCGCCACAACTGGGCTGCCGGCCGCGTCCGTTCGCTTCTCGCCCTCTACAAGGAGATCGAGCTCCTGATCCGGGTCGGAGAGTATCGCGAGGGACAGGACGGCGCGGCGGACGAAGCGGTACGCAAGCGCAACCGGATCGACGCTTTCCTATTCGGGCACAAGGGGCGCCGCTCATTCGAGGAAACGGTCGGTGCCCTCAAGGATCTCGCCCTATGAACGGCATTCCTTCTGCAGCGTCGATCGAAGAGGCAATGCGCCGCCAGTCACCGTCCGGTACGATCGGCGCGCGGCAACCCTGGCGGGTTCCTTTTCGACAGGAACATCTCTCCATTCGGCCGCTGCCCGTGGACATCGCGCTCAACCGCCTCGGAGAGCCCGCGGTCATTCGATTGAACGTGGCCGACAGCCGAGTGCGGCTTCTCGTGCCGGTAGACACGCTCCGGCTGGTCGCCGAACGCCTCGAACCGCTGGCCCGATGGGAGCGCCTGTCGCCGGCCGTCAAGGCCGAAGTGCTCGAATGCCTGCTTGCCGACGTTCTTGAGCGCATCGAGAACGAAATTGGTGCCCCACTCTGCATCGAGGATGTCACGCCGCTCGCCACGGTCGCCGTCGAAGCCAACTACGCGTTTGAAATACGGTGGGACGAACTGGCGTTCGTTCTCTGCGGCCAGTTCCAGCCGGACATGATGCCCGGCCTCACCCGCTGGGCGGGCCGCCTGCCTTCCCGCAGACTGAGCGCACAGACGGCCGCCGTTTGCCTGCGCCGGGGCTACGTCGTGCTGACGGCCGGCGAGATCGCAAGCCTTTCGCCCGGCGATGCGATCGTCGTCGAACCCGCCGTTGCGAACACCGCCGTCGCCGTGACCGGTGAACGCTATCTCGCCGTCTGCGCCCGCACGCAGGAAGGGTTCACGCTCACCGAGCCGCTGCTCAAACGCCCCACCAGCCCGATGAGGCATCTGATGACAAATGAAACGTTGGACGGGGAACTGCATGGCTTGCCCCAGCCTTCTGCCGTTGCGGATATCCCGATCAAGCTCGTCTTCGAAGCGGGACGGTTGGAATTGCCCCTCGGCGAACTCGAGGGGCTCGGCGAAGGACATATCTTCCCGCTGGACCGGCCGCTTGGCGAAACCGTCGACATCGTCGCCCAGGGACGGATCATCGGCCGGGGTGAAATCGTCACACTGGACGGCTTCGCCGCCGTTCGCATTACCGCCATCACGAACTGATGGAAGGCGCCTTTCCCCTTACCCAGAGCCTGGCGGCCGTGGCGGTAATCTCGGTCCTGCCCGTGATTGCCGTCGTCGCGACGTCCTTCACCAAGATTTCCGTGGTTCTGCTGATCGTGCGCAATGCGATCGGCATCCAGCAGACGCCGCCGAACCTGCTCGTCTTCGCGGTCGCCATCGTCCTGTCGGCCTTCGTCATGAATCCGGTGCTCCAGGAGACATGGCGCATCCTTCTCGCCTCGAACGCCGATTTCGGAACTGTCAGCGGCATGACGACTGGCATTGCGGAACTGTCCACACCCCTCAAGGGCTTCATGCTGACCTACTCGGACGAAGAGGTGCGCGGTTTCTTCGTTCAGGCCTCGCAGCAGGTCTGGCACGCGCCATCCGTCGTGCCGCCGAACCCGGACGACATCACCATCCTGACACCCGGCTTTCTCGTGTCGGAACTGACCCGCGCCTTCCAGATCGGCTTTCTCATCTACCTCCCCTTTCTGATGATCGACTTCGCGGTCTCCGCGATCCTCGTCGCACTCGGCATGCAGATGATGTCGCCCACGGTCGTCTCGACGCCCCTCAAGCTTTTGCTCTTCGTCGCTGTCGACGGCTGGCGGCGGCTGCTTGAAGGGCTCGTTCTTTCCTATGCAGGTTGAGCAATGAGTGAGGACGAGTTCGCCGTAGAAATCACCGGTTCCATCCTTGCCACCTTTGCCATGGCCGGACCGGTTCTCACCTTTGCCGCAGTGATCGGCCTTGTCATCGCCGTTTGCCAGGCGGCGACCCAGATCCAGGAACAGACCATCGCGCAAATCGTGAAATTCTTCTCGGTATCGCTGCTGCTGCTCGTTTTCGGCCGCGCGCTGGCAACGCCGCTGGTCGAGCACTCGATCCATATCCTCAACGATTTTCCCACCATGGTCCGGTAGCAGTCGCGATGGCACTGGAGCCCTTTTCTTCCCTTGTCAGCGAACAGGCGGCCGCGCCGGCCGCCGTGGCACTCGGGGCAGGGCGCGCGCTCGGCATAACGATCATCTTTCCGCTGTTCACGCTCTTCAACGTCACCGGCATCCTTCGCTTCGGACTGGCCATCGGCCTGTCGGCGCCCTCCGTCGTCCACGCCTATTCAGTCCTCTCTGGCGGCCAGACGCCGTGGCTGGAGGTCGCCGGCCTGTCCTTGAAGGAAATCGCCTTCGGCGCCCTGCTCGGCATGGGCTTCGGCATTCCGTTCTGGGCGGCGCAGGCGGCGGGAGACATGACCGACGTTTATCGCGGCGCGAATGCCGCGAACCTTTTCGATCAGGTCAATTCGCTGGAGACAACGCCGCTCGGCTCCCTGTTGATGTCCATCGCCCTCGGCATTTTCGTCGCTGCGGGCGGCATCGTCGACCTCGTCGCGATCTTCTACAATTCCTTTGCCTTGTGGCCGCTCTTTACGCTGGCGCCGACAACGGCAAACGACTGGCTCGCCGTCGTCCTCGAAAGCTTCGCCCGCCTGTTTCGCGTCGGCGCCCTGCTGGCATCGCCCTTCATCGTCGTCATGTGCGCCGTCGAACTGTCGCTTGCCTTCGTCGGCCGCTCGGCCCGCCAGTTCCCGATGAACGACGGGGCTGCGACCTTCAAGAACCTCGCCGTCGTGTTGGTGCTCGCCGTCTATGCGACTTTTGCCACAAGCTACTTCGGCAGCGTGTGGACCGAGGCTTTCAGCGACATGAAGGGCTTTATGGAGACGGGCCTTGGCAAAGAATGACGAAACCGAGGAAAAGCGCCTTCCGCCGAGCCGGATCAAGCTCGATCGCTTGCGCCGAGACGGGCAGGTGCCGCGGTCGCGGGACGTGCCGACCGCGCTGTCGGTTCTGGCGGTCGTGACCTGGCTTGCCTGGGGGATCGGCAGCCTGATCCACGATTTTACCTCGACATTCGAGGCCGCCTTGCAGATCGCCCGCGGTCCGGCAGGCATCGAGGTTCTCACGCCCGTCCTCGGTGAAATGGGCGCGGCACTGCTGCAGATCGTCTGGGCACCGCTGCTGCTCGGTCTCGTGGTGGCCGTCATCGCATCGATCGTCGACGCCCAGGGTTTCCCCGTCTCGATGAAGCATATGGCCCTCGATTTCGCTCGCCTGAATCCTGCCGAGGGGCTGAAGAAGATCTTCTCGCTGAACAGCCTCGCCGAATTCCTCAAGGGTATCGCCAAGCTTGTCCTGCTCTGCGTCGCCGGTGCCGGCACGCTTCTTTATTTCCTGAACGGCGTGTTCTGGTCCCCGCTGTGTGGCGAAGCGTGCAGCCTGAGTGTCGCCGTGCACCTTGTCGGCACGATCGTCGTCATTTCGGCCGTCATCATGCTCGTCGCCGCGTTCTTTGATCTGCGCATTTCGCGTGCACTGTTCCGCCATGAGCACAGGATGACCCGCACCGAAGCGCGCCGCGAGCAGAAGGAAGCTCATGGCGACCCGCATATACGATCGGCTCGCCGCCAGATCGGTGCAGAGATGCGCAACAGCCCGCCACGCAAGCATGGACCGGGCGCGAAGTAGCGCAACTGCGCGCCCGCAGCGTTGTCGGGGATAACCAGCCCGTCAATCGATACGCAAATGCTCGATGATCGCAAAGCGATTGGACACGCCGCCAGCCCGCCGGATCAGGTAACCTGCGTGCCGCGGCGCTTCTCGATATTGGAGATGATTGCGTCCCAGTTTTCGGGAGTCAGCTCGCGCTGATCAGGTTCACGTGGCCCCGGATTGACACCGCCCTTACCGACGATCGGACCGGTCTTGGCATAGATGCCGACCGTATCGTTGACCGTACGCTTGAGCATGTCGTTCATCATGTCGGTCTGCTTGTGGAAGGCGTTCTCCTGCTTGATGCTCTGGTAGATGGCGAGGCCCGACCAGGCCGCCCAGGACACCGCACCGGCGACCGCGAAAGCGAGCGAAAAGCTGCCGGAAACCAGCGCAACGGTTGCGCCTGTGCGCCCGAGGAAAGTAGAATTCACCAGCATGTTGGCAACACCGGCCAAGCCCTCGATCGCACCCACCGTGTCCGCGACGGTTCCGATCCCCATGAAGACGAGATCAACCGGATCGCCCTTGCCGCTCGTAAGCCCCTGCAGGAACTGGTAATATTCCACCGGCAACCAGCCGATGCCGGCAATGGCGCCAACCGTCGTCCCGGTATTCTTGAAGAAGGCGGAGAGCACACTGCGTTGCGCCCGCGCCAGATCATCGGAAACCCCGGCCAGCGAGCCGATGCCATCCAGCAGCGAGAAATTCGAGGCCTTTATCGCCGAGCCCAGCGCATTGCTCATGTGGAGCAGTGCGCCAAGGGCATGCAGAACGACGACGCCGACGCTGTCCCAGGTCGGGTTGGTCATGTTGAGTCCCGCGTAAATGGAGCGGGAGGCATTGAGCACCGACATCACGCCGGACGACAATGCCGCCTTATATTTGGCCGGATCCACTCCGGCCGGCGCCGAGGTAGCGGTCTTGTCGATCAGCTTGGCAAGTTCGGTTTTGATGGTCTCGATGCCGCCGCCCGGCCGCATCGTCGCCCAGAGGGCCGCGAAAATAGTCGTGAAATTGGTCTTGTATTGATCCATGGCTTCGGCATTGCCCTTGAACAGGGTTTCCGCCAGCGCATCGACGCTTGGGGCGATGATCTTCTTGACCGCATGCTCGGCTGTCTTGCTATCGACGACGATCGGATCGATCACGTCCGTTCCCGGCATCAGCGTCTTCATCAGCCCGGACATGGCCAGCCCCATGTCCTTGAGGCTCGAGGTCAGGTATTCGCTGTCGATATAGGGCAGATTGAGACTCTGGATTGCCTTGCTCCAGGCATTGTCCTTGGTGCCGAACATGCGCTCGGCGATCCAGGCATCGCCGCCGCTGCCGAGGAAGAAGCGGCGATCTCCTCCGCCGGTGGCCGCAATGCCCTTGCCTGCAAGACCCGTGGCGACCATGATCATCGCCATGACGTCGTTGAACGAATAGCTGGCGAGATTGCTCGCCGGCAGGGGCGATATCTTCGGATTCCACTCGGCATTGGGCGGCATCTTCGAGACAAGGGTGGCCCCCATCATGAGACCCTCGAGGGCCGTCTGGACGGCGTGCCGGTAGCCGTTGATCTCTTTGCCCCCCGATGCCGTCAGCGATGCGGTGACTCGCGCCAAATATCCGTCGAGATTGGCTAGGCTGACCTCGCCAGAGGCGATTTTTTCAAGAACGGACCCAAGAAGCGCTTTCACCTCGGACTTGAACTGATCGCGTGCCGCAGCGTCGTCCTTACCCCCGTAGAACTGGTTGGCCATGGCCTGGATGGTCGGGTTGAACAGGTGCGTGATGTTATTGGGCACCGTACTGCCGAATTCTGAAGAGGCGACCTCCTTCAGCCCCTCCAGGTCGATCTTAAGATCGGGGAACAGGCTTCCGCCGAGGCCGAGCAGCTTGTCGGAATCCACCACCGGCAGGATCGAGCCGAGCCCCTTGAGCTCGCGCTCGGTCTTGTCCCCGGCGAGGCCCATTCTGATCAGGCCGTCCAGTGCCGTCGTCGGATCGGACATCGTCGGCAGCACATTCTTGTCGAAGAACTCGGCATAGGTCTTGTCGGCGACCGCCGAACGCTGCTTCACGAAATCGTCGGGCAGCGCCATGGAATAGAAGCCGAGGGCGGCGTTATATTCCTCAAGGACCGTGGCGACATCCCTGCCAGCCTTGAGACCGTCGTTGAGCAGGCCGCCGCTGACAACGTCGCGCTCGAAGGCATCCTCGACCTTCTGGCGCAACTCCCTCACCTTTTCGTCGCGCGTGATCGTGTCGTTGATGATCTCCATGGCGTCCTTGTTAGTGTCCGCCGGCGCGACGCGATAACCGGAGAAGATCAGCTTGAAGGCCTTCAGCACCTTCTCGGTCAGCATCGAATTGACGTCCGGATCGGAACCAAGGATTGCGATCGACTTGTCGAGGTCTTTCAGGATTTCCTGGTCGTTATAAATACCACGCTGATTGTCGCCGAGACTGTCTTTGTATTTCCCGAAGGTTGCCTTGGTCTGAAGCAGATCAAGGTACATGATCAACTTCTGTTCAGTGGTGTAATTCTGTGGGTTTTTGACGACGTCGATGCTTTCGAAGGACTTGTCCTTGTCCTTCAGCCCTTCCATGAGGCCCTGGTTGATCTCATCCATGAAATCGGAATTGAACAGGAGATCAATGATCGGCTGGATTGGCGCGGTCGGGCTGGAATCGTTATTTGGCGCAGCGGCCAGCGAAACAATCTTCGAGCTGGTTGCCTGGTCTGACGTGGACAGGAAAATAGTCAGGCCCCCGCCCGTTGTTGTCCCATCGGAACTGAAAGGCGACGTCTTCTTGACGGTGATACTCGTGGCCGTGCTCTTGTCCGAGGAATTCCCGGACGTCGAAGCGGAATCCGTGTTTTGCCCGAGACGTGAAGCGGTATCAGACTGCGAACTGGATGCTGGTGCGATCGATGACATATGTTCCCCTTGATTTTCTCTTCCGCTTTTTGCGGATTGACGTCGGTTGCAGGCGTTCTGCGAAGGATGAAATGATGGACAAATGGCAGAGGAGCCTGTGACCGCCGGCTCCTCCCTTGTCGCGGCGTCAGACACCTGACCGTCTATCGCCCTCGCGCTTCCAGTTCTTCACATTGTCGAGTGCTATGTCGCCGAGGAAGGTCACGCTGGCGGTCGAGCTGTCGGTCCGGAAGAGATTGGCACCGTTGCTGAAGTTGCCACCCTCGATCGTGAGATCGATATCCAGCTGCTTGCCCCCATTGGTTCGGACGAGAGACGTGAACCCGTCTGCATCGAAATCCTTGATGTGGATGGTGCTGTCGGCGTTCACCTGGAAAATCTTGTCGGTGGCGCCCCGGGCCGAACCGCCGATGATGTTGACGTCGCCGGCACTCTTGACGGTCAGCGCATCCTCGCCGACGTCGAGCCAGTTCACGTTCTCGATCGTTGCGCCGCTGTAGACGTGAATGCCGTCGGCGCCGTTTTCGCTGAGGTCGACATTTTTCAGCGTCGCGCCGTTCTTGAGAATGAAGATCGGCTGCTGCCCTTCTGCCTGGCTTCCGTCCCCGAGCTTCGATGAGGCCGTGTAGGTTGCTCCCTTGCCGTCGAAGACGCCGCCGTCGACTATGATCGGCTGGTCGACCACGATGACTTCGCCTTTACGCGACAAGACCGGCTCTTCCGCCGCGGTCCGCTCCGTTTCCGTCGAACCATTGTCCGGCTTTACCTTGGTGGTGGTGGACTGTTCCGGAGAAACGGATTTCGTGTCGCGCTTTTCCCCCTCGATCCGCTTGTCGCCGTTCGATTGCGGGGCTGTTTCACGCGTGTCGCCTGCAAGCAGTGTCTGCAGTTCCGTCGTCTCGGCAGGGAAGGTACCCTCGGCGTTCCCCGTCTTCTTGGCATCGGGCAGCCAGTTGATCAGCTTGCGCAAAACGTCCCGCAGTTCGGGATCGAGACCGCCTGCCGATCCGTCCTGCGATTTCGGCAGGTAGGAGGACAGGATCGGCAGATCTCCCTGGAAATCGTCGAAGGGTGAGGCCTTGCGGATCGAGTGCGCGAAACCGGGCGTATCCCTGCCATTGCCGGTTCCCCCGCCCGCGTTGCCGCAGCCGATATCAGGATAGTGGTGGCTGCTTCTGTCAAAATTCAGGAGCCTGTTTGCATCGACGTCGTCCATCTTCATGCCTCCATAGACCTCATAGGTATTCATCCATGACAGAAGGGCTGAAACCGTTGTGCCAATCGGAATGAATTCCGATTGGCAGCAATCTGGCCGAGAGCCTCTCCTGCCGAGCTTCCGCCACCGTTCCTGCAAATTGCTGCGGCCGAACCGGTCAGACGCTCTCCTCCCGCCGCTCTCCGACCGCTCCTATGACGTCACAGGTGATGTCCTCGTCGATCTCCTCGGGCGACAGGACAGGAACTCGGCAGCCATGTCGGATCAGGAACGCCTGCGACATGAAGCGAATGCCCTCGTCGACGACCGTCACGGGATCCCGCCCCTCGGCATTGGCGGCAGCCATGCCTGCGGTCATCTCGCGCGCCAGGGTGCGGATCGTATCTTCCGCAGCCATCTCGATCTGCTTGTCGGACGACTCGCGGTAGGTGCGAACGGCCTTCTCCCATTCCGGGCCAAGGGAGAGCACGGGCAGCACGCCGCGCTGATCGAGCAGGCCGAAAGCCACCTGACGCCCCAGCGCGCGCCGTGCCCTTTCCGCAAGCGTATCCGGATCACGCTCCTGTGGGCCGGCGGCGAGCATGGTCTCCAGAAGGCCCCGCGGCTGCGAGACGGTCACGCCGGAATCGAGCAGACGGCGCATCACGGCGACCATCACCATGGTTGGGATCTGGTCGCGCACGTCGCTTGCGAGTTTTCCGAGCCGGGGCTCGAGGCTCGTCAGCCATTGCGCCACGTCGTCCGCGCTGAAGGTCGCGCCGACATGCCTGCGAACGATCCGGACAATGTCGTCGGCGATCCGGTCGACCTTCGCAGTCCTGCCGCATGGGACGAGGCCGGCGGGTACGTTCTCCACCTGGACATGAATCAGGCCATCGCCCATTCGTGGGTCCACGTTGAAGGTCGGGACCGTCACCGCGACACCGATGGCACGCGCCGCCGCCCGGATGCGGCCTTCGAGAAGCGCGGCCAAGCCGGACTCCTCCAGTAAGGCCAGCGTATTGGCCGAAACCGTGGCAACGATCGGATCGCCGTACTTGGTCCGGTCGAGAGCACCCGGTCGCGCTTCGCCCGCTGTTGCGGTTTCCGCCTTGCTCGTCCCCGTTCCTTCCGCAAGGCCGCGGCGCCAGAAGATGAAGGCCGCCGCCGCGAGGATCGCGGCAATGGGCCAGAGGACGAGATTGGGAAAGCCGGGCACAAAACCGGTGAGCCCGGTCATGGCAGCGGCAACGGCCAGCGCGCGCGGTTCGCGGGAAAGCTGCCGGCCGATGTCCGCGCCGAGGCTTCCGCTCTTTTCGTCGCTGACACGCGTGACGACGGTGCCGGCGGCGACGGCCATCAGCATGGAGGGAATTTGCGACACCAGTCCATCCCCCACGGACAGCAGCGAATAAAGCTGCGCAGATTCCGAAAAGCTCAGACCCCGCTGGAAAATGCCGATGGCGAGGCCGCCGACAAGGTTGACCGCGACGATGACGAGGCCAGCGATGGCGTCGCCCTTGACGAAGCGCATGGCCCCGTCCATCGCGCCGAAGAACTGGCTTTCCTGCTCGAGCCGTGCGCGCCTCGTCTGCGCGGTCTGCGCGTCGATGTGGCCGTTGCGCAAGTCGCTGTCGATGGCGAGTTGCTTGCCCGGCATGGCATCGAGAGTAAAGCGTGCGCCGACCTCGGCGATGCGCTCTGCTCCCTTGGTCACGACGATGAACTGGACGAGCGCCACGATCAGGAACACGACAAGCCCGACGAGCACGTTGCCCGCGACGACGAAGGAGCCGAACGCGTGGATGATCTCGCCTGCATCGCCCTCTGCAAGGACGAGCCGCGTGGTCGAGATGGTCAGTGCGAGGCGAAACACGGTGCCGATCAGGATGACGGCAGGAAAAGTCGAAATGTCCAGGACGTTACGGAGATAGATCGTCGTGACGAGGATGACGAAGGCAAAGGCGAGATTGAAGGCGATCATCGCGTCGATGATGACGGTCGGCAGCGGCAGCACGATCATCGCCACCATCAGTGCAAAGAAGACGGCAAAGAGAATGTCCGTTCTGCGTCCGACAGCTGACAGGGATGTCGATAGGGCGGTGCGCATGGTTCAGAGCCCCTTGCCGGCGCGCATCTGGGCGAGATTCAGCCCCAGATTGGGGCTGGTCGAATTGAAGTGCACCACATCGGTTTTTTCACCGCGCGTGACGATCATGTGGTCGCGGCCGATCTCGCTCACGCGCCAGCCGTCGGACAGGGCCTCGCCCTCACGGTAGCGCTTGCCGTCTCGTCCGACGATGAACTTCACCGGCTCGAATCCCGCGGCGGCAACGAAATCCTCCAATCCCGAGGAAAGCGGCGTGAAATCAACGATGGGCACCGGGCTGCGCCTGCGAACCGCTGCGAGTATGGAGGCGAGCCGGACTTCACGGCCTGCGTCGAGCGGGGGAGAACCCTTGCCGAGGTGGATCGCGGTTTCACCGATCGCCTCCACTTTGATGTCGAGCCCGGCCAGACGCGTTGCTTCGCTGAGTTCGGCGACGATCGTCGATACCGTCGCTTGCGACTGGTCCTCGCCACGGACCGGCGCGGTGACCGTCATCGCCTGCGGCGTTTCGTCGAGCCCGACGCCGGCGACGAGAAGGCCGGCGGCAAGTGCCAGAAGCAAGGCTGCCGCCACACGGCGGCGGGACAGTCCCGATGCGACGACGGGGCGCGGCAGACCCTCGACGCGGCATTCCACGTCGGCAATCCGAAGCGTCAGGCCGTCCTCGAGCGAAACCGTTCCGCCTCTTTCGATCTCACGCCGATCGACGGAAATGCCGTCACCCAGCGCCTCGATCGTCGCAAGGCCGTTTTCTGCAAGCTCCAGATGAAAGGCGACCGTCGGCGGCACGCCAAGAATGACGAGATCACAGTCGGCGCCACCGCCGACCCGATGCTTGCCGGTCGAAAGGGGGAGACGGGTGGTCTTGCCGGACCGCGTGACGAGAAGCGTCGGCGTCACAACCACCGATCCGGCGTCCGTTTCGTCACCACTCGACGGTCGTTCGCGTTTCCAACGCGCGGACAAACCTCTCGGCATTCCAAAACTCCAGTACCGAATGACCCAAATGTTTCCCGCCGCTCATTAGAGTCTGTTTGGAAAGGCGCGGGCTCTCAACCGCCGCGTTTCCAAACACACTCTTGCGAGCACGTGTGCCGACATCGAAGGACGCGGGGGCGAAGCTGGTTCGCCTCGCCCCGGGCCACAATCAGGCCGGACCGATCTTCTTGATGGCGTTTGCTACGCCGTTGATCTTCGTGATTTCGGTCGCGACCTTGAGGCTCTGTTCGGTCGCCTCGTTCTGGGCCGACTTGAACTTCGAGATTGCACTTTCAATGCCGCTGTCAAGCGTTGACGTGGAGGTAGCCATTGTTGTCTCTCCTGTTGTTATGACGGGGCGACGATACGAAAAATCGAGCAACATTCAAGATAATATTGTTAATTTTTGGTTAATTCGTATTTCGGATATGTTTTTCACTTTATGGATATAAGCAATAACGACGATATACGCAGATATATACTTTTCACATAGGCACGAAAGCGAAATTAACCATATAGTAAATTTCAGCCGCCCGTGCTTCTTGGTTCGTTAAGTTCATGATACATCGGTGTTGACACGTTCCGTCGTTTCGGAGGCCAAGGCATGATGCCTAAAATACCGTTGCTGGCACTCTTCCTCGCGCTGCTTGGGTCGTATCCGGCCATGGCGGAAAGGAGTGACATTCGGCTCAGCGTCATTTCGCAGCCCGCAAGCGAAGTCGTCGAAACCCTGTCGTTCATGTCGGGCATACCGGTGACGACGGCCGGGACCCTGAGCGGGCGGATAGAAAACCTCACCATTTCCGGGGACCCCGTCCAAGCGTTCGCCACGCTGGGGCGCGCGGGCAATCTTTTCGTGGCATTCGACGGAACGCGCGTAATCGTATCTTCCAAGTCTGAATTGTCGACGGCCGTTTTCCCGCGAAAGGGAAGCGAGTGGGCGAGCATGAAGAGGGCAATCGATGCGCTTTTTCCGCTGTATCCTGCCGAGGCAATCGAGCACGAACCGACGAGCGACATCCTCATTGTCCGCGGTCCTCCGATCTTCGTCTCCACGATAGAAACCCTGCTCAATCGCTCGCGAAAGACGACCGTGCAGGTGGTGCGCGGCCGTCAGGTGGATACGCTGGTCTTCGGCGAAGAGGGCGGTCTCTGACCCGCAGCGATGGCAAGCAGAAGCGATTACCGGAGACTTCGACAGATCGAACACATCCGCCATCTGCGGCAATTGAGGCTGCAGAACCGACTTGCAACCCTGCGCCAGGATGCCGAATTGCTGGATAAGGAAAAGCAGGAGTTCCTGGCAAGACGGCAGGCGCTGGGCAAGGATGAGGCCGGAAGCGCCGTCGCCTCGATGCTTCATACCGGTCACCAGGTCGCCGGTAGAGCGCTGCACTCGACGGCCCGCCGCCGGCAGTCTCTGACTGTCGCGGTCGCGAAGGTCGACGAGCAACTCAGTGCACTCAGAAACCAGGAGATGCGTATTTTGAAGCGCATCGACGAATGTGAAGTCGAGCTCGCCGCCACGCAAAGACGCATGCTGCGCCTTCAGGAGCTTGCCCAACTCGTCTCCAGACAGCTACGGCAACGCTTCAAAGCCTGATGGCTCGTTGGCTCGGTCGTCGTCGAGCACCCTGCTGGGCGGTCATTCGTGCTTCTGAGGAGCATGGATAGCGGCCAGGAGCATCAGCGCCATGTTCAAGGGCAGGTCGCCCGATGATACAAGGATGTTCACGGCGGCCGCGGAAACCATCCAGTTGCGGTCTGGTACTGCTTTGTCGTCCCTGTTCGACGATCCGGACCCCGCAGCCGGATCGAAAGCCGGCGTGAACATCGAAACCGAGCGCCGGCAGTGTTGGAGGATCATCGCGAAGATGGAGGGGCGTTGCCTGCCGACGTTCTGTTCCAGGGAGAACTGCGCCGGCCCCAAGTGCGGGCTCTTGATGCTCTCGTCGCCCACGACACCGGCGTGCTTGCAGCGATGACGGCATTTGGCAAGACGGTTGTCGCCGCGGCACTCATCGGTCATCGCGCTCGGAACACGCTGATTCTCGTTCATCGCCGGGAACTACTCACGCAATGGGTTGAGCGCCTGAGCTCCTTTCTAACCGTTGGCCCAAAAAAGATCGGCATCATCGGGGGCGGGAAAAGAAAGCCGACAGGCGTTATCGATGTGGCGCTTATCCAGAGTCTGGTACGCAACGGGGAGGTCTCAGATATCGTCGCCGATTACGGTCATCTGATTGTCGATGAATGCCACCACCTTTCCGCGGCAAGTTTCGAACTGGTGGCACGCCGCGCCAAGGCGCGATACGTCCTTGGTCCGTCAGCGACAGTCGCCCGAAAAGATGGTCATCATCCCATCATCTTCATGCAATGCGGCCCTGTTCGCCATCGGGTCGATGCAAGGGTTCAAGCGGCCGAGCGCGGCATTCGCCATCATGTTCGTGACCGCTCGACGAAATTTGAGCTACCAGAATCCCTGGCGTCGGCCGAACGACCGTCGATGCCGGCGATCTATGCGGCCGTGGCACAGGACGGTAGCCGGAATGACCTGATCTTTGACGACGTGCTGAAATCGCTCGAGGCCAAGCGTTCGCCCATCGTTCTGACGGGGCGGAAAGACCACCTCGATTATCTCCAGCAGCAGTTCTCGCCGTTCGTGAAAAATCTCGTTGTGCTGCGCGGTGGTATGTCTGCGGGCGACCGGAAAATGGCGAACACGGCACTGCATGTAACTGACGACCGGGAGCGCCTGATACTTGCGATCGGTCGTTATATCGGCGAGGGCTTCGATGACGCTCGGCTCGACACCTTGTTTTTGACGATGCCGATCGCCTGGAGGGGGACATTGGCGCAGTATGTCGGCCGCCTGCATCGCCAACATGATGGCAAGAAGGACGTTTTGGTGGTCGACTATGTGGATAACACCGTTCCGGTTCTGGCTCGGATGGCAGCAAAGAGACGCATGGGTTATGGGGCGCTGGGCTATGTGATCGAGTAACGGACCGACTTAAGGGAAGTCGAGCGGCCCCCGGCTACCGGTTGTGGCAACCAAATGGGTCCGGCTAGTCTTGCTCGTTGCCATCAGAGCTTTCCTCCGCGAACTCTTCCCGTGCAAGCGCCTGCCGGCTGAGCAGCCCGGCATCCTCCAGCCGCTTGAGATCGGGCAGCTCCCGCAACGTCTCGGGCCCGAACGTCGGCAGAAAATGCTTCGTCGT
>NZ_JAKGBU010000052.1 GCF_021555155.1 Rhizobium alarense | reverse complement strand
GCCCGGCGAGCGCGCCGGCCACGATGTACCAGACGCCGGGCACCAGCATGTGGACGGCGACGGCGGCAGCCGCACTCGCCAGCAGAACGGCGCCGGTCCGCCTGCCCTTCCAGAAGCCGGTGACCAGCACGATGAAGACGGCCGGAAAGGCGAAGTCGAGGCCGATCACCGCCGGATCGCCGAGCAGCGCGCCGAGCGCGGCGCCGAAAGCCGTGGAGGCGACCCAGGCGGCGTAGAAGGGCAGCGCGAGCCCCGCATACCAGGCGGGCGTCAGGCGGCCGGCACCGGCCCGGAACTCGGCCATCGCCCAGATCTCGTCGGCGAGCAGCGGCATGGACAGGCCGCGCGCCAGCGGCGGAAAGGCCGCCATCTTCGAGGCGAGCGAGGCGCTCATCAGCACGTGGCGGATGTTGACGAGAAGCGCCGCGAGACCGACGGCCGTCCAGGAGGCGGGATGGGTCCAGATGTCCATCGCGACGAATTGCGAGCCGCCGGCGAAGACCAGCGCGCTCATCAGCGTCGCCTCCAGCGTCGACAGGCCCTTCGTCGCCGCCACCGCGCCGAAGACCGCACCGATCGGGATGACCGCGACGATCAGCGGCGCGATCGCCCGCATGCCGCCGGCGACATCCCTCTTCCATTCCCTGCGTTCCATGCACCGACTCCTCATCTCTCGTTCGGCCGCAGATAGACCGGCCGGCGCATGCGGGTCTTGAACGAAAGTGATCAGCGGGCGCGGTACTGGCCGGGCGTGACGCCCGTGCGCGCCTTGAAATGACGCGTGAAATGCGCCTGGTCGGCGAAGCCGCATTCGGCCGCGACATCGGCGGGAGCCGAGCCGGCCCGCAGCAGCGTGCGCGCCGCGCGCACGCGCCTGTCGGTCAGGAAGGCGTGCGGCGTGATGTGGAACTGCTTGCGGAACGCCCGGATGAGATGGGAGCGGCTCAGCCCCGCGACGGTGGCGAGCTCCTCCAGCCCGATGTCCGACTGGAAGTTCTCGACGAGGTAGTCGCGGGCGCGCTCGACCGCCGTCGTCTCCCTTGTGGCGACCGGCACGAGAATGGCGCTGCCATGCCGCCGGAACATCGCCGCCAGCACGCTGAACATGCTTTCGTCCGCCTCCAGAGCGCCCGCCCCCTCCTCCAGCACCCGGTGCGCGCGGTTGAACGCGGCCGCAAGCTCCGGGTCGTGCAGAAGCTGCCGCGAAAAACTCGGCGTCGCGTGGAAGGCCCGGCCGCCGACATCCTCCAGGATGTCGAGGAAGAGTGCCAGATCCGGGTAGATCATGCGGTAGCGGTAGCCGTCGATGCCCGGTGCGCCGTCGTGAATTTCGCCGGGATTGATGAGATAGAGGTCGCCCGGCCCGGACTGTTCGCGCGCGCCGTTGATGCGGGCGATCTGGCTGCCGCTCTCGATCGCGCCGATCGAGAAGGTGTCGTGGGTATGGGGTGCGAATTCGTGGGTGAGAAAGGTCGCGCCGAGGCATTCCATGCCGCGAAAGCGCGGGTCGCGCCAGAAGCGCGTGGCTTCGGCGGCAGCGAGCGGCATGGCATCGGTTGCCTGCTTCTGGGACACGGTCTGCATCGGCGCATCATAGCCGCTTGCGGCGGGACGTCTTGAAGAAAAGTGCTGCCGCTAGCGCGTCAGCGCGCCGATCCCGCAGATCCCGGCCATCAGCCTCAGGGCCCTGAGGCCACGCTCGCGCTGCGCCGGGTCGATCATCGTGACGTCGAAACGGTCGCCGCAGACCTGCTTCGGCTCGCTCGCTTCGTCCAGAGACAGCCGGCTCTCGCAGACGAGTCCCTTGCCGGTCAGAACCACATGGCGCACGCGCGGGTCGTCGAACGGCAGCGGGTCACGCGATGCCATCAGATCGTCGACGGAGGCATAGCCGGCCGCCGCCTCGATCCTCTTCAGGTCCGCCATCGCAAGCGTCATCGAGGCCCACTCGCCGGGAAACTGCAGGGCGGCGGTGGTGCGGGCGCGGCAGGGCGTGCCGCTGACCTCGAGCCGCGTGACGAGCCGCGGCGCGGCCGGATTGTCGATGATCGAATAGAAGATGTCCGCCCGGTCGCCGGCCACCGGCTGCTCGCCATCCACGGCAAGGCCGAAGAGCACGGCGTAGGCGTCGCGGATGGCGCGGTCGGGCCGGGCGGCGTCCTGCGCGGCCGCCCCGCTCAAGGGAAAGAGCGCGACCAGCAGGCCAAGGGCCGCCATCCGGTATGTGGTCCGCCTCGACATATGTTCCTCGTTTCGCCAGACACCACCTGTCCCAGGCAGGAGCGGCGCCGATGTTTCGACCCGGGACAGGGCCGCCGTCAAGGGGCGCCGCATCGCCGCCTGACGTCAGAGATAACCAATCGTAAGCAACCGGTTGCGGCAGCCGGCAGCGCGGGGTATCTGATACGCATGAGCAAGTCCTTGTCCGCGCCCACCGCCGATGCCGATCCGGAAGATCACGCCCGCCTCACCATCGACCTGTCGGCGCTGTCCGACAACTGGCGCCTGATGGCAAGGAAATCCGGCACCGCGCGCACCGCCGCCGTGCTGAAGGCCGATGCCTACGGCACGGGCCTCGAGCCCGCCGCCCGCACGTTCCACGCGGCCGGCGCGCGGGACTTCTTCGTGGCGACGCCCGCCGAGGGCGGCAGGCTCCGTCCCATCGTGCCCGACGCGCGCATCTTCGTGCTTTCCGGCATGTGGGCGGGCTCGGAGCGCCTGTTCTTCGAATACGACCTCGTGCCGGTGATCGCGTCGGAGGAACAGCTCGCCGTCTTCATGGCGGCGCTGTCGGAGGGGGCCGACCATCCCTGCGCGCTGCATGTCGACACGGGCATGAACCGGCTCGGCCTGACGGTCGCCGATGCCGTCGCGCTTGCCGGCGACCCGGCGCGGCCCGCGAGCTTCTCGCCGGTCCTGCTGATGAGCCACCTCGCCTGCGCCGACGATCCGCTGAACGCCATGAACCGCATGCAGCTCGACCGCTTCCGCGCCGCCCGCAAGGCCTATGACGGCATCGAGGCGAGCCTGGCGAATTCCGCCGGCATCTTCCTCGGCGAGGATTTTCATTTCGACCTCACCCGTCCCGGCATCGCGCTCTATGGCGGCGCGGCCGTCAACGGCATGCCGAACCCGATGACGCCCGTCGTCAAGGCGGAGGCCCGCGTGCTGCAGGTGCGGCACGCCAGGGCCGGCGAGACGGTGAGCTACGGCGCCGCGGCGCTGCTCGCCCGCGACAGCCGCATCGCCGTCGCGGCGATCGGTTATGCCGACGGATACCTGCGCAGCCTGTCGGGCGCCGGCGTGCCGCTGCGCCAGACCGGGCTGTCGGGCGCGAGCGGCTACCTCCACGGCCGGCCCGTGCCGCTCATCGGCCGGGTCACCATGGATCTCACCCATTTCGACGTCACGGACCTGCCGGAGGGCGCCGTCAAGGCGGGCGACTTCATCGAGCTCTTCGGTCCGAACATGCCGATCGAGACCGTTGCCCGGGCCGGCGGCACGATCGACTACGTGCTGCTCACCGGCCTCGGCCGACGCTACGGCCGCCACTATGTCGAGAAGCAGCGGTAGCAAACGTTCCCGTTTTGTGCTAGCGCCTCTCTCCTCCGAAACCCGACAGCCCCGACGGAAGACTCCCGATGGCGAAGGCCCGAACCCAATTCGTCTGCCAGAACTGCGGCACCGTGCACAGCCGCTGGTCGGGCAAGTGCGACGGCTGCGGCGAGTGGAACACCATCGTCGAGGAAGACCCGATGGGCGGCATCGGCGGCGGTCCCGGCAAGGTGCCGAAGAAGGGACGCACCGTGGCGCTGACGGCGCTTTCCGGCGAGATCGAGGAAGCGCCGCGCATCGAGACGGGCATTTCGGAACTCGACCGGGTGACCGGCGGCGGCTTCGTGCGCGGCTCCGCGGTGCTCGTCGGCGGCGATCCCGGCATCGGCAAGTCGACCGTGCTGATGCAGGCGGCGGCCGCGCTGTCGCGCCGCGGCCACCGGGTCATCTACGTCTCGGGCGAGGAAGCGGTTGCGCAGATCCGGCTTCGCGCCCAGCGCCTCGGCGCGGCCGACACCGACGTGCTGCTCGCGGCCGAAACGAATGTGGAGGACATCCTCGCAACGCTCGCCGAGGGCCGGCGGCCCGACCTCGCCATCATCGATTCGATCCAGACGCTGTGGAGCGACACCGCGGAATCAGCACCCGGCACGGTGACGCAGGTGAGGACCGGCGCACAGGCGATGATTCGCTTCGCCAAACAGACAGGTGCCGCCATCGTGCTCGTCGGCCATGTCACCAAGGAAGGCCAGATCGCGGGACCGCGCGTCGTCGAGCACATGGTCGACGCCGTGCTCTATTTCGAGGGCGACCGCGGCCATCACTACCGCATCCTGCGGACCGTCAAGAACCGCTTCGGGCCGACCGACGAGATCGGCGTCTTCGAAATGTCCGACAAGGGCCTGCGCGAGGTCGCCAATCCGTCGGAACTCTTCCTCGGCGAGCGCAACGCTAAATCGCCGGGTGCCGCGGTCTTCGCCGGCATGGAAGGCACGCGGCCGATCCTCGTCGAGGTGCAGGCGCTGGTCGCCCCGACCTCGCTCGGCACGCCGCGCCGCGCCGTCGTCGGCTGGGATTCGGCGCGGCTGTCGATGATCCTCGCGGTGCTCGAAGCCCATTGCGGCGTGCGGCTCGGCCAGCACGACGTCTATCTCAACGTGGCGGGCGGCTACCGCATCTCGGAGCCGGCCGCCGACCTCGCCGTCGCATCCGCGCTGGTTTCGTCGCTTGCCGGGCTTGCCCTGCCCGCCGATTGCGTCTATTTCGGCGAAGTCAGCCTGTCCGGCGCGGTCCGGCCGGTTGCGCACACCGCCCAGCGCCTCAAGGAGGCGGAGAAACTGGGTTTCGCGCAGGCAGTCCTGCCCGCCGGCTCTGCCGACCTGCTGAAGAGCAGCGGCGCCCGCTGGACGGAAATCGACAGCCTGCCCGATCTGGTCGCGCGCATCGCCGGCTCGCGGGGTGCCCTGAAGCAGGCCGAAGACGACGTTTGATGCACGGGAATCTCTGAAAACGCCTTGTGGAAACAGCCTCTTGTCGATGATCCGATTTGAGACGCCGCCTGCCCGATCCGTTAAGGTGGCGCGGCCCGACGCTCGGGGAGCCCGAAATAGTTCCGGTCTGGAGTAGGACAACATGCCCATAACCATCCTCGACGGCATCGTCATCGGCGTCGCGCTGTTCTCCGCCGTGCTCGCCATGGTGCGGGGCTTCTCCCGCGAGGTGCTGTCGGTCGCAAGCTGGGTCGGTGCCGCGGCGGCCGCCTACTTCCTCTACCCGGTGCTGCTGCCCTATGCGCAGGACTACACGACGAGCGACACGGTCGCGATGATCGGCTCGGCCGCCGTCGTCTTCCTCGTGGCGCTCATCGTCATCTCCTTCATCACGATGCGGATCGCCGACTTCATCATCGACAGCCGCATCGGCGCGCTCGACCGCACGCTCGGCTTCCTGTTCGGCGCGGCCCGCGGCATCCTGATCGTCGTCGTCGCCATGCTGTTCTTCAACTGGCTCGTCCCGATCAACCAGCAGCCGACCTGGGTGACGGGCGCCAAGGCGAAGCCGCTTCTCGACAATCTCGGCACGCGGCTGATCGCGCTGCTTCCGGAAGACGTCGACGCGACGATCCTCGACCGGCTGAAGGGCATCGGCACCGGCCAGGAGGGCGAACCGGCCGGCGAAACGCCGGCGACACCCGAGGAAGAGGTTCCGGCGACGAACGGATGACGGCAGGCGACGTGCCCCCAGGATTGAGGAGGGCACAGGCCGTCGAATTTGGTAGAATACGGCTCGTGCCACTGAAGTCCGCCGGCCTTCGGTGGTAAAGTCGTTAGGGCATTCGCATATAGGCGTGGTACGAAGAGCGGACGGGGCAGACACGGCGGGGGCACGGCATCCCCGCACGGCGCGGCCTTTTCCGGCATCGGAATTCCGGACAACCATCAAACCCACAGCGTTCCGAGCAAGGGCTTGCAGCAATGAGCGATTTCCAGTTCCCCGTTCGCCACGACGACGACCTCGACGGCGACACACTTCATGAAGAGTGCGGCGTCTTCGGCATCCTCGGCCATCCGGACGCCGCCACGCTGACGGCGCTCGGCCTGCACGCCCTGCAGCACCGTGGCCAGGAGGCGGCGGGCATCGTCTGCTTCGACGGCAAGCAGTTCCACACCGAAAAGCACATGGGGCTCGTCGGCGACCACTACACGAACCCGGCGACGCTCGCGAAACTGCCGGGCGACATCGCGATCGGCCACACCCGCTACTCCACCACCGGCGAGGTGGCGCTGCGGAACGTGCAGCCGCTCTTCGCGGAACTGGAGGTCGGCGGCATCGCCGTCGCCCACAACGGCAATTTCACCAACGGCCTGACACTGAGGCGCCAGCTCATCGCCGGCGGCGCCATCTGTCAGTCGACGTCGGATACCGAGGTGGTGCTGCATCTCGTCGCCCGCTCGCGCTACGCCTCGACCACCGACCGCTTCATCGACGCCATCCGCCAGATGGAGGGCGGCTATTCGATGCTCGCGGTGACGCGCACGAAGCTGATCGCCGCCCGCGACCCGACCGGCATCCGGCCGCTCGTCATGGGCGAGCTGGACGGCAAGCCGATCTTCTGCTCGGAGACCTGTGCGCTCGACATCATCGGCGCCAAGTTCATCCGCGACGTCGAAAACGGCGAGGTGGTGATCTGCGAGGTCCAGCCGGACGGCTCGATCACCATCGAGGCGCGCAAGTCGACCAACCCGCTGCCCGAGCGCCTCTGCCTCTTCGAATATGTCTATTTCGCCCGGCCGGATTCCGTCGTCGGCGGCCGCAGCGTCTATGTCGCGCGCAAGAACATGGGGATGAATCTCGCCAAGGAACATCCCGTCGAGGGCGACGTCGTCGTGCCGGTGCCGGACGGCGGCACGCCGGCGGCGCTCGGCTACGCGCAGGAAAGCGGCATTCCCTTCGAATACGGCATCATCCGCAACCACTATGTCGGCCGCACCTTCATCGAGCCGACGCAGCAGATCCGCGCCTTCGGCGTGAAGCTGAAGCACTCGGCCAACCGCGCGATGATCGAGGGCAAGCGGGTGATCCTCGTCGACGATTCCATCGTGCGCGGCACGACGTCGCTGAAAATCGTGCAGATGATCCGCGACGCCGGCGCGCGCGAGGTGCATATCCGCGTCGCCAGCCCGATGATCTTCTACCCGGACTTCTACGGCATCGACACGCCGGACGCCGACAAGCTGCTCGCCAACCAGTATGACGGCGTCGAGGCCATGTGCCGCTACATCGGCGCGGATTCGCTGCAGTTCCTGTCGATCGGCGGGCTCTACCGCGCCGTCGGCGGCGAGGACCGCAATCCGGTCCGTCCGCAGTTCACCGACCACTATTTCACCGGCGACTATCCGACGCGCCTGCTTGACAAGGACGGCGAGACGATGGGACGGAAGGTCTCGGTTCTGGCCAGCAACGGATAATCGACAGCAGCATGAGCATCGACCTGAAGGACCGCATCGCGCTGGTCACCGGCGCGTCGCGCGGGATCGGCTATTTCACCGCCCTCGAGCTGGCGAAAGCCGGCGCGCATGTCGTCGCCTGCGCCCGCACGGTCGGCGGGCTCGAGGAACTCGACGACGCGATCCAGGCGGTCGGCGGCACCGCGACGCTGGTGCCCTTCGACCTTGCCGACATGGCGGCGATCGACAGGCTCGGCGGCTCGATCTTCGAACGCTGGGGCAAGCTCGACATCCTCGTCGCCAACGCCGGCGTGCTCGGCACGATCTCGCCGATCGGCCATGTCGAGGCGAAGGTGTTCGAAAAGGTCATGGCGATCAACGTGACGGCCACCTGGCGGCTCATTCGCTCGGTCGAGCCCCTGCTCGTCAAATCCGACCAGGGCCGCGCGCTGATCCTGTCGTCCGGCGCCGCCCACAAATGCAAGCCGTTCTGGGGGCCCTATTCCGCCTCCAAGGCCGCCGTGGAGGCGCTGGCGCGCACCTGGGCCCACGAGACCCAGCGGCTGCCGCTGCGCATCCTCAGCGTCGATCCGGGCGCCACCCGGACCGCCATGCGCGCCCAGGCCGTGCCCGGCGAAGATCCGTCGACCCTGCCGCACCCGTCCGAAGTGGCGGCGACGCTGCTCCCCCTCGTCGGCCCCGGCCAGACGGAGACCGGCAAGCTCTTCATCGTGCGGGACAGGAAGATCGTCGACTACCGGCTGCCGGAGTAGCGAGTTCACGCACATCGCCGGGGAGTGGTCGACGCTGACGCTTCGCGCCTCGTGTCGACTGAGCGGTGCGGCCTTTGTCGCGGACCGCCGATGTGGCAAGGTCGCATTGCACCGCGATCCGTCCTGTCATCGACGGCGCGCCTTACCCCGCCGGAGGTGACGAAAATGGCCGTCAACCTTGCGAAGATCGTCGAGCCGGGCAGCTTGCGCTGGATCGGACAGCGGCTCGAAGGCCTGGCGGGGCTCGACATTCCGGTGGGGGCCTCGGACATGCGCGCAGTGGCCCTGCATCTCGGCGGCGAAATCTACCGGATCGGCGGGATCAACCTGCGCAACGCCTTTGTCGTCGAACGGGGTCCGCTGCGTCTCGTCTATGTCCGCCCCACCTATTCCGGCTATCGCTTCGCGGCGCGAAGGGTCTTCAAGTCGACTCCATGGGCGGTGGACTACGACCACGTGCTGGCGCGCAATATCGCAATCAGGTTCGGCGTTGGTTATGTCTTGCTCATCCGCTTGCCGCCGCGGGCGAACCGCTCGCATGGTCCGCATGAAAAGCCGGCGCTGCGCCGGGGTGTGAACCTGCGCAAGCTGCTGTTCGCAGATCGCCGTATCCTGGACAAGTGGCTTGGCCGCCCGGTCAGGCCACTGCCGGACATGTCGCGATGCCGGCCCTACAGCCCGCAGGCGCCCCAGGCATTTGCCCTGACGCTGAAACAACTCGGCGCCTGGGGCTTCGCCATGGGCATGGAGGACGGCCCTCTGCCGCCCGGTGTGCTTCGCCCGCTGTAGCCCGCCTCACTCCCCTTCCGGCGAGATCCGGTCGTCGGGATCGGCCGGATCGGCCGGCCAGTCGCCGTATTTCCTCTGCCAGGAGCGGGCACCGAAGGGCAGCGTCAGGAGGTAGCCGACGGCGGTCACCGCCAGCGTCTCCCAGGTGAAACTCATCAGCGTCGCCACATAGAGCACGACGAGCAGCAGGATCGGCAGAACGAGGTCGCGGCGGATGCGGCTGCCCTCGGACTTGCCGGACCAGACCGGCAGGCGGCTCACCAGCAGGAAGGCGATCGCGACCGTATAGATCGAGGCGGCGACGGCGTAGGGCGCGCTCGGCGCAAGCCCGAGAAAGCCGACATAGACCGGCAGCAGCACGAGCATGGCGCCGGCCGGCGCCGGCACGCCGACGAAATATTCCGACTGCCAGGAGGCCTTCACCTCGCGCTCGGCCATGACGTTGAAGCGCGCGAGCCTGAGACCCGCCGCGATCGCGTAGATCAGCGCGGCGATCCAGCCGAAGGAGCGCGCCTGGTCGAGCACGAAGACATAGAGCACCAGCGCCGGCGCGACACCGAAGTTCACGATGTCGGCGAGCGAATCCATCTGCGCGCCGAACTTCGAGGTCGCCTTCAGGAGGCGCGCGATGCGGCCGTCGATACCGTCGAGGAAGGCGGCGAGCAGAACCATGCCGACCGCGAGCTCGTAGCGGTTCTCGAAGGCAAGGCGGATGCCCGTCAGGCCGGCGCATATGGCAAGCACGGTGATGACGTTCGGCACGATCAGCCGCAACGGGATCTCACGCAGCCGTGGGCCGCGGGCCTCGTCGTTCGGTCCGTTCGGCTCATAGGGCGGGAAAGGCGTTTCCATCTCTTTTCGCTTCGTTCGAGTCGTCTACCGGCTGCCCAAGTCCGTCAGCCGCGGCGGCTGACGGTCGGGCCCCTGGTCGAGCCGAATTCCGCAAGCACCGTTTCGCCGGCGATCGCCGTCTGGCCGAGGCTGACGCGGGACTCGGCGCCGGCCGGCAGGAAGACGTCGAGGCGCGAGCCGAAGCGGATGAGGCCGAAGCGCTCGCCGACTTCCAGGCTGTCGTTCATTGCCGTCCAGCAGACGATGCGCCGCGCGACGAGGCCGGCGATCTGCACGACGCCGATGCGGCCGTGCACGGTCTCGATCACCAGGCCGTTGCGCTCGTTCTCCTGGCTTGCCTTGTCGAGTTCGGCATTCAGGAACTTGCCGGCGCGATAGGCGACATGGGCGACGCGGCCGCGCATCGGTGCCCGGTTCACATGGCAGTTGAAGACATTCATGAAGACCGAGATGCGCAGCATCGGGTCGCTGCCGAGCTCCAGCTCGGCCGGCGGCGTCACCATCGCGATCGACGAGACGCGGCCGTCGGCCGGGCTCACGACGATGTCGTCGTCCTGCGGCGTGACGCGCTGGGGATCGCGGAAGAAATAGGCACACCAGGCCGTCAGCAGGAAGCCGATCCACATCAGCGGCTCCCAGAGGAGGCCGAGCACCAGCGAGACGACGAAGAAGGCCGCCACGAACTTCCAGCCGTCCCGATGGATGGGAACGAACGTGTTGCGCACCGTATCGACCAAACTCATGTTCAGACATCTCCTCGTGTTTGTCGGCACCCGACCTAGCGTGAAAAGATGGCGGGAGCAATGCGGCGCGGCGAATAGACGGGGCCGCACGGCAAACTCATGTCCTGCCGCCCGGCGATATTGACAATCCGCGGCCGGGGCATGCAGGTTCCGCGTGAAGCCGGGCGCATCCGCGGAAACCGGGGGCAGCGCCCATATGCGACGCGAAACCGTGGCCGCGCCCGTGTCCAATTTCCAGAAGCTGAAAGAGCGGGCCACGCCCGGGAGGGGCGGTTCACCGCCGGGCCTGCCCGTGTTCAGTGGCGTGGAGGCCGTCCTCGCTGTGGCCGATTTCGCCGCGGCGGTCGCCTTCTTCACGCAAAAACTCGGCTTCGCCGTCGATTTCAGCTATGGCGATCCGCCATTCTACGGGGTCGTGGAACGGGACCGGGCGCGGATCTGCCTGCGGCTCGTGCATGAGCCGGTCTTCGTCGGAGACATCCGGCGCCGCGAAGAACTGCTGTCGGCCGCGATCACGCTCGCAGGCGCGAGCGCCGTCGACGACCTGTTCCGCGGCTACCAGGCGGCGGGTGTCGACTTCCATCAGGCACTGACGACACAGCCATGGGGCGCAAGGACCTTCATCGTGTCCGATCCCGACGGCAATCTGATTCTCTTTGCCGGTCCGGGCGGCTGAAGCGGCTGCCGCACGGCAGCGCGCGAGAACCCCGCACAAAACAAAAGCGCCCGATCGGATGATGCGGGCGCTTCGAACGGCCGGTGGAATCCGGCCTATGTCACGTGTGCTTAACGGCCGACGGCGGCGCGCGCAACGCGGTGGATGTCGGCGCGGTCGATGCCGAGGTCCTGCAGTTCGCGGGTGGACATGCGGCCGAGCTCGGTGACCGTCTGACGGTACTTGCGCCAATTGCTGAAAGAGCGTGCTACGTTCATTTCGATCCCCTTTCCTGGGCTTTCGAAGCCGGCGGCCAGTCCGTGGCGCCTCGTTGCTTCGATGGGAGTTTTATAACCTGAACCGATTTAATTGTGCAGCGCGAAGAAGGCGGCACACCCATGCGCCAGGCGCATAGGTGGATCAAAAAAGCGGCAGAACAACCATCAACTTGCCGGCGCCTTGCGCACTACCACGCCGAGTTCGTCGCTCTCGCGCACCTGCTTCAGATATTCCTCCGCCTCCGTCGCCTCGCGCTGGCGGCTCCACATCGAGGCGTAGAGGCCGCCGCGACGCAACAGGTCGCCATGCGTGCCGCGCTCCGCGATGCCGCCGTCCTTGAGCACGATGATCTCGTCGGCCGACACGACGGTCGACAGCCGGTGGGCGATGACGAGCGTCGTGCGGTTCTTCGAGACGAGGTCGAGAGCGGCCTGGATCTCCTGCTCGGTGCGCGTGTCGAGCGCCGAGGTCGCCTCGTCGAGGATGAGGATCGGCGGGCTCTTCAGGATGGTGCGGGCGATCGCGACGCGCTGCTTCTCGCCGCCCGAGAGCTTCAGGCCGCGCTCGCCGACCATCGACTTGAAGCCCTCCGGCAGGTGGGTGATGAAGCCCGAAATCTGCGCCACGTCGGCGGCGGCCTTCACCTCCGCCTCGCTCGCCGAGGGGCGCCCGTAGCGGATGTTGTAGGCGATCGTGTCGTTGAAGAGCACCGTGTCCTGCGGCACCATGCCGATCGCCTGCCGCAGCGAGGCCTGCGTCACGTCGCGCACGTCCTGGCCGTCGACGGTGATCGCCCCGTCCTGCACGTCGTAGAAGCGGTAGAGCAGCCGCGACAGCGTCGACTTGCCCGCCCCGGACGGCCCGACGACGGCGACGGTCTTGCCGGCCGGGACCTCGAAGGAAATGCCCTTGAGGATCGGGCGGGCCGGATCATAGGCGAAATGCACGTCGCGGAAGGCGATCGCGCCGTTCGCGATGACGAGCGGCCTGGCGTCCGGCGCATCCCTCACCTCCTCCTCGACCTCCAGGAGGTCGAACATCTGCTCGATGTCGGTCAGTCCCTGGCGGATTTCGCGGTAGACGAAGCCGATGAAATTGAGCGGGATGGCGAGCTGGATCAGCATCGCATTGACGAAGACGAAATCGCCGATCGTCTGCTCGCCGCGCTGAACGGCCATCGCCGACATGACCATCATGATCGCCGTGCCGGCGCCGAAGATCAGCGCCTGGCCGAAGTTCAGCCAGCCGAGCGAGGTCCAGACCTGCGTCGCCGCCTTCTCGTAGCGCGCCATGGACTGGTCGAAGCGCTTCGCCTCCATCTCCTCGTTGCCGAAATACTTCACCGTCTCGAAGTTCAGCAGCGAGTCGATCGCCTTGGTGTTGGCCTCGGTGTCGCTGTCGTTCATCGAGCGGCGGATGGAGATGCGCCAGTCGCTCGCCCTGACCGTGAACCAGATGTAGAGCCAGACGGTCACCGCCGTGACGGCGAGATAGCTGAAGCCGTAACCCCACCAGAAGACGATTGCCGTCAGCACGAACTCGACGACCGTCGGCACGCTGTTGAGGATGGTGAAGCGGACGATCGTCTCGATGCCCTTCGTGCCGCGCTCGATGACGCGCGACAGGCCGCCGGTGCGCCGCTCCAGGTGGAAGCGCAGCGACAGCCGGTGCAGGTGCACGAAGGTGCGGTAGGCGAGCTGGCGCACCGCATATTGCCCGACGCTGGCAAAGAGCGCGTCGCGCAGCTGGTTGAGCCCCGCCTGCAGGATGCGCGCGGCGTTGTAGGCGATGACCAGCATGACGGCGCCGAGCAGGAAGGCCGGCAGGATGTCCGCCGCGTCGACCCGCCCGTCGAGCGCGTCCGTCGCCCATTTGAAGAAATAGGGCACGAGCAGCAGCACGAGCTTGGAGACGAACAGGAAGGCCGTCGCCCAGACGACGCGCATCTTCAGGTCCGGCCGGGCCGACGGCCACATATAGGGCCAGAGATTGACGAGGGTCGACAGGGGATTGCTGGTGTCGGCCGATACGGTCTTCTTCGCGTTCGCCACGCTTGCCTCCGGCACCGGCTTCAAGGACCGGTCGAGATATTCCAAGAAAAATGCGGCGCCCCGGGGCGGGACGCCGCATGCGCTAGATAGGCGTTCCCGTGCCGGGATACAATGTGCCCCGGCCGGTATATCCGGGACCGGTCAGCCGCCTTCCATATGCTTGCGGTGAAGCTGCTCGGCCTCGGTGTCCGGTGTTGTGGCCCTGTCCGGGACGCCGAACACCTGGCCGGGCGTGATGCGGTCCGGATTGCGGATCTGGTCCTGGTTGGCGAGATAGATCGTGGTGTAGCGCACGCCGCGGCCGTAGACCCGCCGCGAGATCTGCCAGAGCGTGTCGCCGCGCCGGATGATGACCGAGCTCTTGCTTTCCTGGAGCGGCGCCTGCTCCACCGTTTCGGGCTGCGCGTCACCGGAGGCGGCGGCCGCGGACGCCGCCGTGTCCTGGCCGGTCGTTTCCGCCGTCGCCTGGGCACCGCCCTCCGCCGTCGCCGGCTCTTCGGCGGGCATTTCACCGGCCGATGTTTCCGCCACGGCGAGGTTCGCGCCTTCGCGCAGCGCCGCGAGCGCCTGGCCGTAGGCGTCGGCGGCCGCGTTGGCCGGCACGCGCGCAAGGCCGTCGAGGCTCGCGCGCGCCCAGGCACGCAGGGCTTCGGCGTCGGCCGTCGCACCGTCCGCCGGGCCGGCGAAGGCCGCGAGCTGACGCAACGCGGCCTCGAGCGCACTGCGTGCCGTCTGGATTTCCGCGGCCGAGGCATTGCGGCCGGATGCGAAGAGTGCCTCGAACTGGCCCGCGAGATCGCGCGCCTGCGTCGCGAGCGCCGCAAGACCCTGGTCGGCCGTTTCGGACACCGCGTCGGCGACGGCCTGCGCCGCATCCATGCTCGGCGCGACCGCCTCCTTCACCGAAGCCTCGATCGACGCGATCGCATCGCCGACCGCGGCGGCATCCTTCGGCAGCGCCTGCAGCCTGGCAAGCGCCGCCGCGGCGGCGGCCGATGCCTTGCCGGCGATGTCGACCGCGGCTTCGCCCTCGGCCGGCGACGGCCGGAACTCGGCGAGCGACTTCAGCGCGATTTCCGTCGCCGAACGCGCCGCCGCCAGTTCCTCGACCGTCGGCAGCCTGCCGTCCGCATAAAGGCCGGAGAGAAGCGCGACGGCCTTGTTGGCCTCGCCGCGCAGCTTGTCGAACGTGCCGCCGCCGACGAGGCCCAGCGCCGGGATCGCGCCGCCCGGCGCCTCCTCGGCCTGCGCCACGACGGCGACCTGGTCGCCTTCCGGCCGCATGAACGGCACGGACGCGCGCAGCTCCACCGCCGAGCCGTCCGGGCTCATGACATCGGCGCGGATCGTGTTGTTGCCCACCGGAAGCGGCATCGTGCCGTCGATGACGTAGTGGCCATCCGCGTCGGCCTTCTGTTCGCCCACCAGCTTGTCGTTGGCATAGATGCGCACGACGGCGCCGGGCCTGGCATTGCCGGCGACATACATCCTGTCGCCTTCGATCTCAACGGCGGAAACGCGGATCTGCGGCTTGCCGGCGGCGGCCCCCGTTTCCGTCAGCGGCTCGTCCGCCGCTGCCATTGACGGATCGGCCGCAGCGACATCCGTGCCGGCAGCATCGCTCTCGGCCACGGTCTCCGCCGTGCCGGACTCGCCCGTTGCCGGCGGCGTACCGGAGGTATCCGCCGCGGCCTGCTCGCCGTTTTCCGCCGTGCCCGTCTCCGTCGACGTGACCACGGCCGTTCCGGCTTGCCCGGCGGACGCCGCGGCCTCCTCCGGCACCGTGATCAGGCGGCTTGCCTTGCCGGGCTTGGAGACCATGGCGAGCAGGTCGCCCTTGCCGTCCTTGGGCACCGAGACCGTCGCCACCTCCTCGGAGGTCTTGGACGTGCCTTCCGCGCCGAGGATGCGAAGCACCAGCTGGTGATCGCCGGCCGCAAGCGGCTGGTCGAAGACGGCCGCGAAGTCGCCGGACGGCCCGACGTCGGTCGTCGCGACGACCGTGTCGCCGCTCAGGATTTCAAGCTTCTTGTTGGGTTCCGCCCGGCCCGCGACGACCGTGGAGCCGTCCGGCTCGACACGCAGCACGTCGAATGCGGGGGTCGTCCAGTCGGCGGCGCTTTCCGTTCCCGCCGGCTTCTCTTCCGTCGTCGGGGTGGCAGCGACGTCGGCCGTACCGTCGGCCGCCTGGCCGGCGCGGGCCTGCTTGCCGTCGGCCGTCGTCGTCTCGCCGGTCCCGGTCGCCGCAGACTGGCCGGCCGCGGGGTCGGACGGGGTCTCCGCCTTGTCGCCGGACGTGATGTTCGGCAGCACCAGGAAGATCATGAGCAGCGTCGCCACCGCCAGCACGATCAGAGCCACCAGGCCGGTCTTGTTTTTCATCTCTCGCTCACTCCACGCGGATTCCCGCATTCCCCTTCAAAAATTGCTAGCGATTCCCGAGGGTTTCCACAAGCTCAGGCGGTGTGCGCAGTCGCAGACGGCGGGCTTTTCCGTCATTTTTCTTGACCGCATGCCGTTCCGGATGGCTCAATCGGAACCATGAGCGACCATGCCCTGCCGATTCGATCCATCTGCGTCTATTGCGGCTCCCAGCCCGGGCGGGATGCCGCCTTCCTCGCCGCCGGCCGCACGCTCGGCAAATCGATCGCCGACAACCATCTGCGGCTCGTCTATGGCGGCGGCACGAAGGGCATCATGGGCGCCGTCGCAAGCGGCGTGCTGGCAGGCGGCGGCCGCGTCACCGGCATTATACCGCAGTTTCTCATGGATATGGAGGCCACGCGTCATTCGCTCGGCCAGCTTTCCGAACTGATCGTCACGCCGGACATGCACGAGCGCAAGCACAAGATGTTCGAGCGCGCCGACGCCTTCGTGGCGCTGCCCGGCGGCATCGGCACGCTGGAGGAGATCGTCGAGGTCATGACCTGGGCGCAGCTCGGGCGCCACCGCAAGCCGATGGTCTTCGCCAACATCAACGGCTTCTGGGATCCGATGCTGAAGCTGATCCGCCACATGAGCGAGACCGGCTTCATCCACACCGCCCATCTCGTGCAGCCGCTCGTCATCGACGAGGCGGAGGAAATCGTGCCGGCGCTGCTCGATCATTGGTCGAGCGACGTGGACCGTGCCGGCGAGAGCGAGATCATCGCCCGCCTCTGATACATCCCTACTCTGCCGGCTTCAGGACGGATTCGGCCGCGCGGCGCGCCCTGGCGGTGCGCAGCATCGACGTCGAATAGATGACGAGTGCCGACCAGATCAGCACGAAGGCGGCGAGCTTGGCGGGGCCGAACGGCTCGCGGAAGACGAAGACGGCGATGACGAAGATCATCGTCGGCGCGATATACTGCATGATGCCGATCGTCGAGAGTTTCAGCAGCTTCGCACCGTTGGCGTAGATCATCAGCGGCACGGCGGTGACGAGGCCGCAGGCGAGCAGCAACAGCATGTCGGACAGACCGGTATCGCCGAAATGGCCCTGGCCGCCGACCTCCAGCCAGAGGATGTAGCCGATGGCCGGCACGCTCAGCAGCAGCACCTCGAGGAAGAAGCCCTGGTTCGGGCCGATCGGCAGCGTCTTGCGGAAGAAGGCGTAGAAGCCCCAGGTGACGCAGAGCCCGATGGAAACCCAGGGCATGCCGCCGGCATCGACCGCCAGGATCGCGACGGCGACGGCGGCAAGCGCCACGGCGGCCATCTGCGCCCGCGTCATGCGCTCCTTGAGGATGACGGCGCCGAGGAAGATCGAAAAGAGCGGATTGATGTAGTAGCCGAGCGCCGTCTCGATCGCCCGCCCCGCGCCGATCGACCAGACATAGATGCCCCAGTTGACGGTGATGAGCGCCGCCGTCAGCGTCGCCATGCCGAGCATGCGCGGCGAGACGAGCGCCGCCCGGATGTCGGCCGTCCGGCCGAGCACGACGAGCACGAGGCCGGCGATCGGCACGGACCAGACGATGCGGTGCGCAACGACCTCCGTCGCCGGAATATGGGCGACGGCCTTCATGAAGAAGGGCAGGAAGCCCCAGAGCAGATAGGCCGTCAGCGCGAAGGCGAAACCGCGCGGCGAATCGCCGCTTTCCGCGGCGGAAGGTGATTTCGCGTCGGCCATGGTGTTCCGTCCCGTCGATTTGTGGGTTTTCGGTGGTGGTACGCCAAGCCGGACGAATGCACCAATTCATTTCGGTGAAGGATGGGCGGCGGCAAATGTCGAATGCCGATCAACCGATTTCAACGACGGAAATATCCGTGAGTGCGAAACCGGCATCGAGCGACAGCATCGGAACGCCTTCGCCGCGAGCAACCGCATAGTGGAAGCAATCCGCCATATTCAGCGCCCGGTTTCTGTCGACGCCGCCATAGGCATGCCTGCCATAGGCCTCGAAAGCCACCATCGCCGCCAACCGGTGATGCTCGTCGATGGACAGAACCTCTATGTCGCCGGCTTCCAGGAAGTCCGAGATCACGGAATTTGCGGCCAGGATGGGCATCTGCTTCTTCCGAAGGAGTGCCGCAGCAGCCTCCCACACAGCCAGAACATTCGTCACATTACGGCCAGCCTTGCCCGCCTGCAGGGCGCGCTCGCAGGCATCCGCCTGCGGCTCCCTCGTCAGGATCGCGATGATGACGGACGCATCGACGAACATCAGTATTCGCCGCTTAGCTCGTCGAAAAACGCCTTGTCCGCTTCGAGGCCCGTGTCCGGATAGGCAGCCACGCGCTCCTGCAAATGCTTGATCTTCTCACGCAAGGGCACCTTGTCTTCCGACCGCCGCAACTCGTTTTCCAGCGCAATGCGGACGGCTTCCGTCTTGGTGACGTGCCGCTTCGCCGCGAGTTCGCCGGCGAGCTCGTTCACCTTCCTGCTGCGAATGTTGAGCGCCATTGCAACCTCCGTAGACATCAATATGGCATTGCCTACACCCGACTGCAATCCGGGCGCGCGCCTACTCCGCCGCCACGCGCCCCGCCTCGCCGCGGTTCTTGAGCAGCTTGTAGACGATGCTGTCCATCAGCGCCTGGAACGACGCGTCGATGATGTTGTCGGAGACGCCGACCGTCCACCAGCGCGCACCGCTGGCGTCCGTGGACTCGATCAGCACGCGGGTGATCGCCTCGGTGCCGCCGTTGAGGATGCGCACCTTGTAGTCGGCGAGCTCGAGGTCGGCGATCTCCGTCTGGTACTTGCCGAGATCCTTCCTGAGTGCCAAGTCCAGCGCATTGACCGGGCCGTGGCCCTCGGCGACCGACATCATCGTCTCGCCGTCGACCACGACCTTCACCACGGCCTCGGAAACCGTCTTCAGGTTGCCGTTGGCGTCGTAGCGCCGCTCGACCATCACGCGAAAACTGTCGACGTGGAAGAAATCCGGCACGGACCCCAGCGTGCGGTGGGCGAGCAGCGCGAAGCTCGCATCGGCCCCCTCATAGGCATAGCCGGTCGCCTCGCGCTCCTTGACGATCTCGATCAGCCGGTCGAGCTTCGGATCGTCCCTGGCGACCGTGATGCCGCGCAGCTTCAGCGCGTTGATGAAATTCGCCTTGCCGCCCTGGTCGGAGACCATGACCTTGCGCAGGTTGCCGACGCTTTCCGGCGTCACATGCTCGTAGGTGCGCGGGTCCTTGAGGAGCGCCGAGGCGTGGATGCCGGCCTTGGTGGCGAAGGCGGAGGCGCCGACATAGGGCGCCTGGTGGTCCGGCGAGCGGTTGAGCAATTCGTCGAATTCATGCGCAAGCTTGGTAAGCCCGGCCAGCCGCTCGCGGTCGATCGCCAGCTCGAAGCGCTCGGCATAGGTCTCCTTCAGGAGCAGCGTCGGGATCAGCGTCACGAGATTCGCGTTGCCGCAGCGCTCGCCGATGCCGTTCAGCGTGCCCTGGACCTGCCGCACGCCGGCCTCGACGGCGGCGAGCGAGTTGGCGACCGCCTGGCCAGTGTCGTTGTGGGCGTGGATGCCGAGATTGCCGCCCGGCACGCCGGCGGCGATGACCGCCTCGACGATCGCCCGCACCTCCGGCGGCTGGGTGCCGCCATTCGTGTCGCAAAGCACGACCCAGCGGGCGCCGGCCCTGAAGGCGGTCGTCGCACAGGCGAGCGCATAGGCGGGATTGGCCTTGCAGCCGTCGAAGAAATGCTCGCAGTCGACCATCGCCTCGCGGCCCGAGGCGACCACGGCCTTGACCGATTCCGCGATGCTCTCGAGGTTCTCCTCGTTGGAACAGCCGAGCGCCACGCGCACGTGGTAGTCCCAGCTCTTGGCGACGAGACAGATCGCATCGCTCTTCGCGCCGAGCAGCGCGGCGAGCCCCGGATCGTTCGAGGCCGAGATGCCGGCCCGCTTCGTCATGCCGAAGGCGACGAATTTCGCGCCGCCGGTGCGCTTCTTCGAGAAGAAGGCGGTGTCGGTCGGGTTGGCGCCCGGATAGCCGCCCTCGACATAGTCGAGGCCGAACTCGTCCAGCATGCGGGCAATGGCGATCTTGTCCTCGACGGAGAAGTCGATGCCGGGCGTCTGCTGGCCGTCGCGCAGCGTGGTGTCGAAGAGGTGGATGCGGTCTTTTCTCATGTGTTCCCTCCCTGGGAACGGTCGTTTGTTCGTCCGTGGGGCAAGCCCCCCTCTGGCCTGCCGGCCGTCTCCCCCACAAGGGGGGAGAAGACTCGCGGCTCGCTCCATGCCCAAGTGCTACCGCCACGATGCAGCCCTGCGCTGCGGGGCCGGATTGGGATCGGTTCTCGCCAGCAGTGGCCAATAGGAAAGGGAGGCAGGTCGCAAATGCTGCCACCCACTTCTCCCCGCCGGGGAGAAGTGCCGAGCGCAAGCGAGGCGATGAGGGGGAGCCCCGCCCGCAAGGTCGGCGACGGCCCCCTCATCCGGCCCTCCGGGCCACCTTCTCCCCGCGGGGGAGAAGAGGGAGAGTGCCGACGCCTAAGCCCCTCCCCCTTGTGGGGAGGGGTTGGGGAGGGGTCTTCCCGCCTCTTGCCGCATGCGGGCCAAGTCATCTCAGACCTTCCCCGCAAACGTGTCCGTCGCATAGATCAGTCGGTCGAGGATGCCGGGTTCCGAATAGGCATGCCCTGCCCCTTCGATGAGGAAAAACTCCGCCTCTGGCCAGGCCTTGTGCAGCGCCCAGGCGTATTTTGCCGGGCACGGCATGTCGTAGCGGCCGTGCACGATGACACCCGGAATGCCCTTGAGCCGGTGGGCGTCGCGCAGCAACTGCCCCTCGTCCAGCCAGCCGGCATTGACGAAGAAGTGGTTCTCGATGCGCGCGAAGGCATGGGCGTAGTCCTCGTCGGCGAAGGGATCGCTCGTCTCGGGCTCCGGCAGGAGCGTGATCGTCTCGCCTTCCCAGAGGCTCCAGGCCTTGGCGGCGGCGATGCGGGTTTCCCTGTCGTCGCTCGTCAGGCGCCGGTGGTAGGCGCGCATCATCTCGTGGCGCTCCGCCAGTGGAATGGGTGCGATGAAGCGCTCCCACTTGTCGGGGAACATTTCCGAGACGCCGAACTGATAGTACCAGTCGAGTTCCGCCTTCGTCAGCGTATAGATGCCGCGCACAACGAGTTCGGAGACGCGCTCCGGGTATTTTTCCGCATAGGCGAGCGCCAGCGTCGAGCCCCAGGAGCCGCCGAAGACCAGCCATTTCTCCACACCCGCCATCTCGCGCAGCCGCTCGATGTCGGCGACGAGGTGCCAGGTCGTGTTGGCCTCCAGTTCGGCATGCGGCGTGGACCTGCCGCAGCCGCGCTGGTCGAACAGCGTCACGTCGTAGAGCTTCGGATCGAACAGCCGCCGGTGGTTCGGGCCGATCGTGCCGCCCGGTCCGCCATGCAGGAACACCGCCGGCTTCGCGCCGGGCGTGCCCGAGCGCTCCCAGTAGATCACATGGCCGTCGCCGACATCGAGATGGCCGGACGCATAGGGCTCGATTTCCGGATAAAGCGTGCGGAGAGTCATAGTTTCAGTCCGTGTACCGGCCAGCTGTCCGTCTCGTGGTCGGGGTGCTGGAAGGAGACGATGCCTTCCTGCCTTGCGTAGTAGTCGGTATCCTCGTGCACCGGCTGGTCGAAGATCGTCTCGACCCAGGGGATGCGCGCCGCATAGTTCACCTGGATCTGCGGCGCGAGGTCGGAGCGGTCGTCGAAGGCGCCGATGGCGATCTCCAGCCCGCCCGGATGGCGGTAGGTGAGCGGCGTGCCGCAGCGCTGGCAGAAGCCGCGCTCGATATTGACGGAAGACCGGAAGTAGGTCGGCGCGTCGCGCGGCCACTCGGTCTCGCCCTTCACGGTGACGAGCGGTCCGAAAAAGCCGCCGAACTGCTTCTGGCACATGCGGCAATGGCAGATCGACGGGCGGCCGAGCGCGCCCCTGATGCGGAAGCGGACGGCGCCGCACTGGCAGCCTCCGGTGCGAACGGTCTCGGGCATGTCAGTCCTCCGGTGGCCAGTGGTCGGTGTCATAGTCGGGATGCTGGCGGTTCGATTCGAGAATGGTCAGGTGGCGTTGCGCGCCCTCGTCTCCCGCATTGCTTTCGCTTTCGGGGAGGTCCGGCAGATGGGCGAACCAGACGACGCGCGATTCGACGCCCGACTGGGCGATCGGGCGCAGATCGTCCGGGTCGTCGAGCGAGCCGAGCGTGATGTTGATGTGGCCGGCAGCGGGCGCGTCGTAGAACAGCGGCGTGCCGCAATCGCGGCAGAAGCCGCGCCGCACGATTTCGGAGGACTGGAACCAGCCCGGCTCGCCCCGCGTCAGGCCGAAATTTTCGCGCGGCGCATTGGCGAGCGGCAGGAAATAGTTGCCGGCCGCCTTCTGGCACATGCGGCAGTGGCAGAGATGCGGATCGGAAAGCGTGCCCTCGACACGGTAGCGCACCGCGCCGCACTGGCAGCCGCCGGTATAGATGCGGGAAATGCTCATGGCCGGCCCTCCGGCGGCCAGTCGTCCGTGTCGTGGTCCGGATGCTGGTAGGAGACGAGATCGGCGAGGAAGGCGGCGGCATCCCGGTCGGCCATCGTCTCTTCGGCCGGCAGCGTATGCACGGCGTCCACATAGGGCAGCTTCGCCTCGATGCCCCACTGGATGCGCGGCGCGATTTCGGCGGGATCGTCGAAGGCGGCAATGGTGAGCGCGACCCCGTCCGGCGCCTCGTAGGTCAGCGGCGTGCCGCACTCGGCGCAGAAGCCGCGATAGCCGTGGTTCGACGAGCGGAACCGCTTCGGCGCGCCGCGCGTCCAGGTGAGTTTCGCGTCGTGGACGGAAACCAGCGGCAGGTAGAAATTGCCGCTCGCCTTCTGGCACATGCGGCAATGACAGACCGAGGCGTCGCCGAGCGCGCCCTCGACATGGAAACGCACGGCGCCGCACTGGCAGCCGCCGGTATAGAAGGGCGTCGTCATCGCGCGGCCTCCATCCAGTTCTCGACCTTGAGACCCTCGACGCGGGAGAACTCGCGGATATTGGCGGTGACGAGGGTGAGGTCGAGCGAGAGGGCGTGGGCGGCGATCAGCATATCGAAGGGGCCGATCGGCGTGCCTTTGCGCTCCAGATCATAGCGAATTTCGGCGAACCGCTCACTGACCTCCGGCTCCAGCGGTATGGCCGGGACAGTCGACAAAAATGCCTCTACCCGATCCGACAATGTCGTCGCCCCTTTCTTTTTCACACCAAAGCGCAATTCGCAGACGGTCACGGCGCTGAGACAGAGGCTGCCTGCGCCTGCGGCCTTGCCTCGCGCGACAGCCACACCCTCCGGGTTTCGCACCATGTCCGAGACAATATTGGTGTCGAGCATGTAGCGATGGACGTTCAAAGGTCTACATCCCTAAGCGGCAACAGTCCGTCATCGACGTCCGGAAACTCGTCTTCCAGCGGTTCCAGCGTGGCGAGCCACTCGAACAGCCCCAGCTTCTCGCGCTTCGGCTCGATGATCAGCCGATCGCCCTCCTTGCGCATGACGGCCTCCTTGCCCGGCAGCTCGAACTCCACGGGAATGCGGACCGCCTGGTTGCGACCGTTGCGGAAAAGCTTGACCTCCCGCTCCTGTACGGGTTCCGGCATGTCCTTCGGTCTTGCAGTCATGGCGGCCTCCATCGGTTATGGCATAGGCCGGAGCATAGGCCTGATGGAACGAAGGCACAATGTCACCGCTTCACCTCCCAGGTCGTGACGCGCTCGCCCGTTTCCGGGTCCTTGCCGTCCTTGAGCTGGATGCCCTTGGCGAGCAGGTCGTCGCGGATCTTGTCGGCTTCGGCGAAGTTCCTGGCCTTGAGAAGTTCGAGGCGCATTTGAATGATCGATTCAACACCCTCCTCCAAGGCCTTTGAGACTTCAGCCCTTTTGGGGATGATCCCGAGCATGGAGGCCGAAGCCGCGAAGGCGACGACGGCGCTCGCATCGGTCGCGGCGCGACTTGCCAGGGCGTGAAGCGCCTGCACGGCGGCGACGGTGTTGAGATCGTCGAGCAGCGGAGCGAGAACCGACGGATCGATGCCGCCGCTGTCCGGGGCCTCTCCGACCGGCCACTTCGCCAGCAGGCGTTCCGCCTCCTCCAGCTTCCGCACGCTGAAATCGACTGGCTCACGATAATGCGTCATCAGCATCGCCAGCCGCAACACCTCGCCCGGCCATTTCCGGCCGCCGAACTTCTCCTCGTGCAGCAACTCATGGATCGTGACGAAATTGCCCTCCGACTTCGACATCTTGCGGCCTTCCACCTGCACGAAGCCGTTGTGCATCCAGACATTGGCCATGACCTTGGTGCCATGGGCGCAGCGCGACTGGGCGATCTCGTTTTCGTGGTGCGGAAAGATCAGGTCGAGGCCGCCGCCGTGGATGTCGAAGACCTCGCCGAGATAGGCGGCCGACATCGCCGAGCACTCGATATGCCATCCAGGCCGCCCCCTGCCCCAAGGCGAATCCCAGCCGGGTTCTTCCGGCGCCGACAGCTTCCAGAGCACGAAGTCGCCGGGGTTCTTCTTGTGCGCGTCGACGGCGACGCGGGCGCCGGCCTGCTGTTCGTCGAGATTGCGCTTCGAGAGCTGGCCGTAATCGGCCATCGAGCCGGTATCGAACAGAACTTCGCCATTCGTTTCATAGGCATGGCCGCGTTCGATGAGACGCTGAATCAGCGTGATCATGTCCGCCTTGCCGTCGGCGCGCGGCTCAACGAACTCGGTGGCGCGCGGCTCGTGGGTGGGCGGCAGGCAGCCGAGCAGGGCGATGTCGGCGTGGAACTGGTTCGCCGTCTTCTCCGTCACCCGGCGGATCGCCTCGTTCAGCGACAGCGTACCCTTACCGATCTCCGCGCCGAAGTCGCGCAGCGCCCGCGCGTTGATCTTGTCGTCGACGTCCGTGATGTTGCGGGCATAGGTGACGTGGTCCGCGCCGTAGAGGTGGCGCAGCAGCCGGAACAGCACGTCGAACACGATGACGGGACGCGCATTGCCGATATGGGCGAAGTCGTAGACCGTCGGGCCGCAGACATACATGCGGACGTTGTCGGGATCGATCGGAGCGAAGGGCTCCTTTCCCCGCGTCAGCGTGTTGTACAGCGTCAGGACCGGCTTGTCGGTCATGGAAATCTCCCAAAAGAACACAGACCCGGCTGGCCGGGTCGTTTGTCATCCGGGGATTTTGGGGGACGAAAACGGCCGGGCCAGCGGTGAGGCTAGCGAATAATGCTCCGGCAGAGGCAGAGTACCGTTTTCATGGCCGCTTTATCGCGCCGCAGCGCCGTGCGGTCAAGGGTCCGGGCGTGGGCGCGCCGCCACGCATTGCAAATATTTTGCCGGCGGTCCGCGAATAGCGCGATCCGGCCAAGATTTTGCCCGGATTTCAATTATGACGAGCGGCGACGCGGGGACATGTCTGGGGCGATATCACATTGAAAGCCATGCCTGTTTCCTCGGTGACAAAGAGGAACGCCGCTCCATGCGATGAAGCGGACGGTCCCGGCAAGGGATGAAACCAAAGGAGACAGACATGAGTGCCATGAAGAAGCCCGCCGGAAAGCCGGCCGCCGATCTCGTCAGCCAGTACCGCCCGCTCGGCCTCAAGGCCGTGCTCGCCGCTGCGCTGCAGCTGAAGGCCCGCCCGGCCGCGAAACCCTCGGCCGCCTGACATGCGCAATCGTCCGATCGACCGGCGGTCATGGACGGTCTGTCCGCCGCGACCGTCCGTGGCCGGCGACGCGGATGCGCCGTCCGGCCGCCGCACGACGCCCAGGAACCGCCTCGGCAACCGCCGCTGAGTGCGGTGCAGCGAACAGATTTCCAACAAAGAGTGGTCGCACCATCAAACCATTCGCCGATTCATGCATTGGGCTCCGGAGCCCGGCTTTTGCCGCACTGAACGCGAATGTGTCTGGAGAGTGAGATGATCACCGACCGAACGAAGACAGAGATGAGCGACAAGGAAAAAGGCGACCTCGAGGACCAGTACAAGCCGCTCGGCCTCAAGGCCGTCGTGGCGGCAGCGACGCAGCGCAAGCCCGCGGCGCCAAAATCCGCGGAACGGGACGTTCCCGCCGTTTTGCGCGACGACGAGCGCTCAGAAGAGTGAGAGCTGGCCGGCGTCCCCGGCCTTCGGCCCGGAGGGCTGCGCTTCCCCGCCTGCAGCCGGCGTCACCGGCTCCTGCAGGTCCGGCCCGGTATTGGCCACCTTGTTGACCTTGTCGGAGACCGGGATCGCCTCGAAGAAATCCGGCTCCGGCGCCCGCATCAGATCCGTCACCTCGCGCGGCTCCTGCGTGCGGCAGTCGAGCCAGCGCGAAAAATCCTCCGGCCCGATCACGACCGGCAGCCGGCCGTGGATGCGCGCGACGGCACCGTTGGACGTGGTCGTGAGGATCGCGCCGGTATCGACCTCCGAGCCGTCCGCCGAGGACCAGGTCTCCATCAGGCCCGCGAAGGCGACGATGCCGCCCCCTTTCGGCCGGATCCAGTAGGCCTGCGGCTTCGCACCCGTCTCCTTCGCCGGCCGGTGCCATTCATAGAAGCCGGAAGCCGGCACGAGCACGCGCCGGTGGCGCATCGCCGCCCGGAAGGAAGCCTTGCCGATCGCCGTCTCGGCACGCGCGTTGATCAGCAGCGGAAAGTCGCGCGGATCCTTCACCCAGCCCGGCGTCAGCCCCCAGCGCACCAGCAGTGCCCGGCGGTCCGGCAGATTGCTGCCCGGCCGGCCGCGCTCGCCTTCGACCACCACGAGGACCGGCTGGGTCGGCGCGATGTTGTAGCGGGCCGGAAAGTCATCGAGGTCGATGACACCGAGAAACTCCTCCACCGCGCGCCGCGGCGCCGTCAATGCAAAACGTCCGCACATGCCGTCTTCCGTGTCCCTGCCGGTCATGGCTTCGCGCTGGCGCAAAGCCGAGGCAGCCCTTATAACGGTGGCCACGCATGCTGTCAGCCGGATGAGTCGATGAGTTCCACCGCCAAGCCAGCCTCCTCCGCGATCCTCGAGCGGGACGGCCGCTACCTGCTCGTGCTTCGCCGCAATCCGCCGGCGGCCGACATGTATGCCTTTCCCGGCGGACGGGCGGAACCCGGCGAATCGCCCGCGGAGACGGCGCTGCGCGAATTCGAGGAGGAGACCGGCATCCGCCCCCGCAATCCGCGCCTCTACGCCACCTACGATCTCAAGGGCACATCGAGCCACTATTTCCTGTCCGTCTTCCGGGTCGAGGCGCCCGTCGACGCGGTGGCGCAGGCGGCGGACGACGCGGCCGACCTCGGCTGGTACAGCGCGGCCGAGATCGAGACGCTGCCGGCGCCCGAGAGCGTGCGCGACTGCGTGGCGCGGCTCGAGGCCGACCGGTCGCGTCCGCCGGCCGCGCCGTTCCACCGGAGTGCCGCGCAATGACGCCTCTTCGCGTCTTCCCGGCCGTCCTGGCGCTGGCCGCGTCCAGCCTGTTTGCGCTGCCGCCCGTCGCCGGCGCGCAGGAGCAGCCCGCCGGCGGAAAAACGGCGGAGACAGTGCCGGAGATTCCGCAGGAAAAGCCCGCCCCCTACGACGGCCGGCTCGAGCGGCTCTCGGAAGTGCTCGGCGCGGTACACTATCTGCGCAATCTCTGCCTGGAAAAGAAGGAAGACGGCTGGCGGCGCTCGATGGAGGAACTGATCGCGGCGGAAGCCCGCGACGAGCCGCAACGGCGCGCCCGGCTGACGGCGGCGTTCAACCGGGGGTACCGTTCTTTCGCGTCCGTCTACACCTCCTGCACGCAGCCGGCGATCGTTGCGGAAGGGCGATACCGTAACGAAGGCGCAACACTTGCTTCGGAAATTGCTGCACGATTTGGAAATTAGCGATTAATTAACCCCTTTTCACCTGACCCCGTGTCGTTTTGAGAAAAGGCTGCTAAGGTCGTTAACAGTCTGGTAAAGAACCGAATGCCCCGCATGGATCGTACTATGGAACCAAGCCTCACCGACATCGACGACATGATCGTTCACGAGAAGATGCAGGCTGCTCTCGAGTATCAGAACGAGGCTTGGGCCGACGGCATGGCCGACGGGATCGAGCCGGAGATCATCGCCGATGCGGCCATTGCGCTCGCGATGCGCGAAACCATCCGGGTGCTCGGCGAGGACGGCGCGGAGGCGTTGCTGACGTCGCTGCGCGAACGTATGCTGGCCGGCGAGTTCTCCCCGGAACGGACGTTGCAATAGACCGAAAGACCCTGCCGATGCCAAGGCTCTCCCTGCGCCGCCTTCTTCTGAGCGGTAGCGCCGCGGTGGCGGTTTCGTGCCTTGCCCCCGCCGTCCTGCCGGCGCTCGTCCCCGCCGCCCACGCGCTCAGCGAACTGCGCCCGCTGCCCGGCCAGCCGGCCGACGCGGCCGCGGGCGAGACGGACGGTGAAGACGCGACCGAGGAATCGGTGCCGCTCCAGATCCCCGATCCCGATCCGCTGATTCGCCGCGACGAGGCCGCGCCGGCGACCGGGGACGAGACGGACGGCGCGTCCGACGGCACCCCGACCGCGGAGCCGGAGGTGATCTACGACATCGCCAAGGCGCCGGAAGCGGTCAGGCGCATGCGCGAGCTCATCGTCGAGGCGGCCGCCTCCGGCGACATCGAGCGCCTGCGGCCGCTGCTCGGCACCGGCCCGACCCGCACCCAGGTCTCGCTGGTCGAGAGCGACGAGGACCCGGTGGTGCAGCTCAAGTCCTTCTCCGGCGACGCGGAGGGCGCGGAGATCCTGGCGATCCTGCTCGACGTGCTGGCGACCGGCTTCGCCCGTGTCGATCCGGGCACGCCGGACGAGATGTATGTCTGGCCCTATTTCGCCGAGAAGTCGCTCGCCAACCTCTCGCCGCCCGAGAAGGTCGAACTGCTGCGGATCGTCACGGCCGGCGACTTCGCCGACATGCAGGAATTCGGCGGCTACAACTTCTACCGCCTCGGCATTTCGCCGGACGGCCAGTGGAAGATGTTTCTCGCCGGGGAATGAGCGGCTCCCGGCGGGACTTGCGAAGCGCGTCCGCACATTCTACCTCTCGGTAAACCCGTTTTGCGGCCTGCCGCGCCGCCCATGGAAGAACCGATGCCCGTCGTCACCCTTTCCGGCCGCGCCTTTCTCCACCTTTCGGGCAAGGATGCGGAACCTTTCCTCCAGGCGCTGATCACCACCGACCTGCCCTCCCTGCCGGAAGGCGAGCTGCGCCCCGGCGCGCTGCTGACGCCGCAGGGCAAGATCCTGTTCGACTTCCTGATCCGCCGCGACGGCGCCGATGCCTTCCTGATCGAAACGGCCGCCGGCCAGCGCGACGCGCTCGCCAAGCGGCTGACGATGTACAAGCTGCGCGCGGCCGTCGAGATCGCGGCGCTCGACGAAACCGAAGCGACGGTCGCCTGGGATGCCCCCGAGGCGAATGCGGCGCGGGATGCGCGTTTCGCCAGGGCGGGACATGCCGTCTCCCGGCGCATCGGCGGCGGCGGCACGGACGCGCCGGCGCTCTACGACCGCCTGCGCATCGCCGCCGGCATCGTCGAATCGGGCGCCGACTATGCGCTTTCCGACGCCTTCCCGCATGACGTCCTGCTCGACCTTTCCGCCGGCCTTTCCTTCCGCAAGGGATGTTATGTCGGCCAGGAGGTCGTCTCCCGCATGCAGCATCGCGGCACCGCCCGGCGCCGGCCGGCCATCGTGCAGGCCGGTTGCGACCTGCCGTCATCCGGCACGGAGCTTGTCGCCGCCGGCAAGCCGGTCGGCACGCTCGGCACGGTCGCCGGCAGCGGGGGCCTTGCCATCGTGCGCATCGACCGGGTCGGCGCGGCGCTCGCATCCGGCACGCCGATCCTCGCCGACGACGTCGCCGTGACGCTTTCCCTCCCCGCCTGGACCGGCCTCGCATTTCCGGCGGAGGAAGCGGAGGCACCGGCCTCATGAGAGCCGCGCCCCGTCCAAAGGCGGCGCCGCGCGCCTGGCAGCGCATGCTCTCCGGCCGGCGCCTCGACCTGCTCGACCCCTCGCCGCTCGACGTGGAGCTCTCCGACATCGCGCACGGGCTCGCCCGCGTCGCCCGCTGGAACGGCCAGACGCGCGGCGACCATGCCTTCTCGGTGGCGCAGCACTCGCTCGTCGTCGAGGCGATCTTCCGCCGGCAGAACCGCTGCAACGCCGACGACTGCCTGATGGCGTTGCTGCACGACGCGCCGGAATATGTGATCGGCGACATGATCTCGCCCTTCAAGGCCGTGGTCGGCGGCGGCTACAAGACGGTGGAGAAACGGCTGGAGGCCGCGGTGCACCTGCGGTTCGGCCTGCCGGCCGCGACGCCGCGCGGGCTGAAGGAGAAGATCAAGAAGGCGGACCAGACCGCCGCCTTCTTCGAGGCGACGGAGCTTGCCGGCTTCTCGCGCACGGAAGCCTCGCGGTTCTTCGGCGAGCCGCGCGGCATCACGCTCGACATGATCCCGATCGCCCCCATGCCGGCGACGGAAGCCCAGCGCCTCTTCGCGCAGCGCTTCGCCGATATCGAGGCCGCACGCCTGCCGCTTGCGGCCGGAGGCTGAGCCATGGGATCGATCGTCGTCGCGCCGCTGTCGAAGATCGCCGAACTCGCCGTCCGGCACCGCTGCGGCGCGATGCTGAGCCTCGTCGCGCCGAAACAGGATTTCCACCGCCCGGCGGTGATCGATGCGACCCGCCACCTCGTCATCGGCGTCAACGACATCGCCTTTGCCGGGACAGGCGGCCTGATCGCGCCGGCGGAGGCGCATGTGGCGGCCATCGCCGCCTTTGCCCGCCGCTGGGACCGGCAGGCGCCGCTGCTCGTGCATTGCATGATGGGTGTGTCGCGCTCGCCGGCCGCCGCCCTGATCGTCGCGCTTGCCGTCGAACCGGACCAGGACGACGAGGCGCTGGCGCTGCGCCTGCGGGCGGCCTCGCCGCAGGCGACGCCCAATGCGCGGCTGGTCGCGATCGGCGACGCGCATCTTGGCCGCGGCGGCAGGCTCGTCCGGGCGGTCGAGCGCATCGGCCGCGGCGCCGACTATGCCGGCGACAGCCCCTTCGTTCTCGCCGTGCGGGCGACCGGCCGGCCAATCGCGGAGGCCGCCGGTGGCGCCTGAGCGGCCGAACCCGCCCGTCGAGATCGGGCTCAATGCGGCGGTCGTCGCGATGGTCGGCGCAAGACCGCATATCCTCGCCGTCGGCGGCGACCCGGCGGCGCGCGACGCCCTGCCCTTCGGTCCCTTCGACCCCCGGCGCCACCGTACGTTCGAAACCAGCCTGCGCGACCGGGTGGAGGCACAGACGGCGCTGAAGCTCGGCTATATCGAACAGCTCTACACCTTCGGCGACCGCGGCCGGCAGAAGGCGCCGGACGAGGCGGGGACGCACATGGTCTCCGTCGGTTATCTGGCCCTGACGCGCGCCGACCGGGAGGCGAACGACCGGCTGGCCGAGACCGGCGGCTGCTGGCGCGACTGGTACCAGTATCTGCCCTGGGAGGACTGGCGCGGCGGCCGGCCGGCGATGATCGACCAGACCATCCTGCCAGCGCTTTTCGACTGGGCCGACGCCCCCGCCGTCGAGGACCGCTCCGCCTCGCTGCCGTCCCGCCGGACGCGGCTGCGCCTCGCCTTCGGCGTCGACGATTTTCCCTGGGACGAGGAGCGCGTGCTGGAGCGCTACGAACTGCTCTACGAGGCGGGACTGGCCGGGGAGGCCGTAACCGACGGTCGCGCCGCGGCACCACACACCGGTCCCGTCGGGACCGCCATGCGGCACGACCACAGGCGCATCCTCGCGACAGCCGTCGCGCGGCTGCGCGGCAAGCTCAAATACCGCCCCGTCATCTTCGAACTGATGGAGCCGGAATTCACCCTGACGGAGCTGCAGGCCGCCGTCGAGGCGATCTCCGGCCGCCACCTGCACAAGCAGAATTTCCGCCGGCTGGTCGAAGGTGCCGAACTGGTGGAGCCGACCGGCGGCTCGACAGCGGCGACGGGCGGGCGTCCCGCCGCGCTCTTCCGCTTCCGCCGCCGCATCCTCGAGGAGCGGCCGGCACCCGGCCTCAAGCTCGGCAGCCGCTGACGGGCGAAATCGGGCTTTTTCTGGACCTTTCGGCCGCCTGCTCCATTTCCCCGTCATCGGAACAACCGGGAAAGGGGCCATGGAGCAACAGGCAACAGGAGCCGGTCGCCTTCGCCGAGACACGCGGCTCCTCAAGCCTTCGCGTCGCGCACGCTACCGGATGACGGCGCAGGCCAGGCGGTCTCCGGCGCCGCCAGAAGGATCGGTGCGATAGTCGTCCGAGCCCGCATGGACCACCAGCGCCCGGCCGCGGATACCGCGCTCGTCGTCGTCGAGCCGCACCATCGCATTGTAGATCTGGGCCCGCAGGATGCCGTCGTCAGCGACATACTGGTTCGACATGTCGCCGGCATGCGGGCCGTCGGCCGCGACAAAACCGTGCCTGCGGCGATCCGGGTTGAAGTGGCCGCCCGCCGATTCATGGCCGGTCGTCGGATCGCAGGCGCCCGTTTCATGGATGTGCACCGCCACCCATTTGCGCGGCGGCATGCCGGAAATCTCGATCTCGAAGAGCACGCCCCCCGGCCCTTCCGTGAGCGTCGCACGGCCGGCGCTCGTGCCGGAGCGACCGAGGAATTCCGCCGTCCCTCCCGCGCCGGCCGGCGCTTCCTGAGCAAAGGCGGCCCCCGCGGCAACCAGTCCGGCCGTCGCGGCGGCAAGCAGGAGTGTTCGAAACATCTCTCATCCTTCCATAGAGTTCGGGTCCATCGCCCAACGCATGGGAGGGGGGAGTGTTCCTCGCGTTCAGCGCTCCACCACCACGTCCAGCCCGATGTCGAGCGTCGGTGCCGCCATGGTGATCTTGGAGGTGGAGATGTAGTCGACGCCGGTTTCGGCGATGGCGCGGATCGTGTCGAGGTTGACGTTGCCGGAGGCCTCGAGCTGCACGCGGCGCGGATCGGCGGCATAGGCGGCGTCGGAGAGCCCGGCCCAGTCGCGGTTGATCTCGACGGCGCGGCGCAGCAGTTCCGGCCCCATATTGTCGAGCAGCACGACGTCGGGCGCGGCCTCCAGCGCCTCCTCCAGTTCGGCGAGCGTCGTCACCTCCACCTCGACCTTGACGAGGTGGCCGGCAAAGGCGCGTGCGGCAGCGATCGCGCCCGCCACGCCGCCCGAGACGGCGACGTGGTTGTCCTTGATGAGGATCGCGTCGTCGAGGCCGTAGCGGTGCGACGAGCCGCCGCCCATGCGCACGGCATATTTTTCGAGTGCGCGCAGGCCCGGGATCGTCTTGCGGGTACAGCAGACCCTGGCCGGCGTGTGGGCGATCGCATCGGCGAAGCGCGCCGTGTGGGTCGCGACGCCGGAGAGGTGCATCAGGAAATTCAGCGCGACGCGCTCGGCCGACAGCACGGCGCGGGCCGGCCCCGAGACGCGGGCCAGCACGCGGCCGGGTGCCAGCCGCTCGCCGTCCCTCGCGCCCGCCGCGAATTCGATCGACGGGTCCATCAGGCGGAAGGCGGCCCGCGCGAGATCCATGCCGGCGAGAACGCCGTCCTCCCGCACATTGAGCTCCGCCGTCGCGCGCATCTCCGGCGCGATGGTCGCCTGGCTGGTAATGTCGCCCGCCCGCCCGAGATCCTCGGCGAGCGCGGCACGCACCTGCTCCTCGACCGCGACCGGGGAGAGAACGGGGAGATGGGGGGTGGTCATGGCTTCTTTCCTGTCTGCTCGTCGCGGCGCCGGGCATCTGCCAGGCGCCTCTTGGGCTCCATGCGCTCATGCAGCACGCGAAGCACGATGATGTCTTTGGCGGAACCGGCGGCGCGATGATAGTAGACGACGTGCGACGCCGCGTGCCGTCGCGGCGAGGCATGCGCAAGATGAAAGGAGCGCACGGCCGGCGCCAGTTCCTCCCTCGCCCGGGAGGACGGTCGCAGGGGATCGTCGCTCAGCATCGTCAGTGCGCGCTCGATCAGGGCGGCATAGTGCATGGCCTGATCCCGGCCGAAGGTTTCGACCGTATGGCGCGCGATCTCCGTCAGGTCCCGTTCGGCCTCCCTTGTCAGACGCCATGTCATCAGGGGCGGTCGATCGCATCGGCAAAGATATCCTGCACCGAGCGTTCGGAAAATTCACCGCTTTCGGATTGCGCAAGCCCGATGCCGATGGCGTTGCGCAGCAAAGCGAGCTTGACGGCTTCGCCCTCCTTGTCGTCACGCAGCACGCGCAGCGCCTCGCGGACCACTTCGCTTGCGGAAACGTAGTCGCCGCTCGCCACCGCATCATCGATGAATTCGGCAAATTCCGTCGTAAGGCTCACATTGAGGGTCGGCATCCGTGCACTCCTTGGCTCACCGGATTCTGGCGAAGCGCCGACGTGTTGTCAATTTTTGCCAACACCATCACGCCGCCGCGGTCGCATCCAGTTCGGCGACCATCCGGTCCGCTTCCGCAAGCGTCAGGAAGGTCCGGCGCTTCCAGGCCGGCTTCTGGTCCGGCACGTCCGACCGGAAATGGCCGCCGCGGCTTTCCTCGCGCAGAAGCGCGCCGACGGCGATCAGCTTGGCGGTCGTGACGATGTTGAGGAAGCGCATGCGGCTGTTCTCGCGCTCCAGCGCGGCGATCTCGCGGATCGCGGCCCTCAGGCCGTCGCAGTCGCGGATGACGCCGACGCGGTCGCTCATCAGCCGGCGCAGGCGTGTGAGCTGCGGGCTGTCCTCGACGGTTACGAGATCGTCGCTCTCGCCGCCGCCGGCGCCCCAGTTGTTGATCTTCGGCTCCGGCAGCATGCCCTTGATGTTTTCCGCGATGCGCGCGGCGAAGACGACGGCCTCGAGCAGCGAGTTCGAGGCCAGCCGATTGGCGCCGTGCACGCCGGTGGACGTCACCTCGCCGGCCGCCCAGAGCCCGTCGATCGAGGTGCGGCCCTCGGCATCCGTCAGCACGCCGCCCATGTGGTAGTGCACCGCCGGAACGACCGGGATCGGCTGCGTGACCGGATCGATGCCGGCCGCCATGCAGGAGGCATAAACCGTCGGGAACATCTCCGGGAAATGGCTGCCGACCGCCTTCGTGCAGTCGAGGAAGGCACCGCGGCCCGCCTGCACCTCGGCGAAGACGCCGCGAGAGACGATGTCGCGCGGTGCGAGTTCGGCGTCCTCGTGGATGTCCAGCATGAAGCGGTGGCCGGCGGCGTTGACGAGATGCGCGCCGTCGCCGCGCAGCGCTTCGGTCGCAAGCGGTGCCGGGTCGCGGCCGATGTCGATCGCCGTCGGGTGGAACTGCACGAATTCCGGGTCGGCGATGATGGCGCCGGCGCGCGCCGCCATGCCGACGCCCTGGCCGCAGGCCTCCCAGGGGTTCGTGGTGACGGCATAGAGATGGCCGACGCCGCCCGAGCAGAGCACCACGGCGCGCGCCGGGAAATGCACGCGGTTCTTCGCCTGGCCGGCGTCCGGCCGCGCGATGACGCCGGAAATGAAGCGGCCCTCGCGCACCAGCTCCTCGACCACATAGCCTTCCAGCACGCGGATCGACGGCGTGGTGCGCACTGCGGCGATCAGCGCCTCCATGATGGCCTTGCCGGCCATGTCGCCCTTGACGCGCACGATGCGGCGCTCGGAATGCGCCGCTTCGCGCGACAGCATCAGCTTGCCCTCGAGGTCGCGGTCGAAGGGCACGCCGTATTCGAGCAGGTCGTGGATGCGCGCAGGGCCTTCCGACACCATGAAACGCGCCATCTTCTCGTCGACGATGCCGGCGCCCGCCTCCAGCGTGTCGGCGACATGCTTGTCGACCGTGTCGCCCGGGCTCATCGCCGCCGCGATGCCGCCCTGCGCCCAGGCCGAGGACGCCCCCTGCCCGATCGGCGCGGCAGCGAGGATCGTCACGGGACGCGGCGCGAGCTTCAGCGCGCAGAAAAGTCCCGCCAGTCCGCCACCGACGATGATGATGTCGTCGATGCCGTTCCAGGACTGCGGGCGGAAACTGTCAATGGGCATGTCCTACTCCTCCGACGCGCCGTGCCACCTTTCCCCTCCGGGAGGCTGGCCGAGGGGCATTCCCGCCCCCTCCTTCCCTGCCGGAAGGCTGCCTACTGCTTCAGGTTCACCATCCGCTCGACGGCGAGGCGGGCGCGATCGGCGATCGCCGGGTCGACCAGAACCTCCTCCGTCATCGTCACCAGGCTGTCCAAAATCTTCGGCAGCGTGATGCGCTTCATGTGCGGACAGAGGTTGCACGGCTTGACGAAATCGACGTCCGGCACTTCCGCCTGGATGTTGGAGGCCATGGAGCATTCGGTGACAAGCAGCACGCGCGAGGGTCGCCTGTCCTTGACGTAGTTGATCATGCCCGAGGTGGAGCCGGAAAAGTCGCAGACGGCGATGACGTCGGGATGGCATTCCGGATGGCCGATGATCTCGATGCCCGGATGGCTCTCCTTGTAGGCGAGCAGCTCGTTCGCCGTGAAGCGCTCGTGCACCTCGCAATGGCCCTTCCAGGTGAGGATCGTCTTCTTCGTCTGCTTGGCGACGTTCATCGCGAGATATTCATCCGGAATGCAGAACACCGTGTCGCTCTCAAGGCTTTCCACGACCGACAGCACGTTGGACGAGGTGCAGCAGATGTCCGTCTCCGCCTTCACGTCGGCCGAGGTGTTGACGTAGGTGACGACCGGCACGCCCGGATAGCGCTCCTTCAGGAGCCTGACGTCGGCGCCGGTGATCGAGTCCGACAGCGAGCAGCCGGCTTTGGCGTCCGGGATCAGCACCGTCTTTTCCGGGTTCAGCAGCTTCGAGGTCTCGGCCATGAAATGCACGCCGCACTGGATGATGATGTCGGCATCGACCTTGGTGGCGTCGCGGGCGAGCTGCAGCGAATCGCCGACGATGTCGGCGACGCAGTGGAAAATCTCCGGCGTCTGGTAGTTGTGCGCCAGGATGACCGCGCCGCGCTGCTTTTTCAGCCGGTTGATCGCATGCACATAGGGCGCGTAGACCGGCCATTCGATCGCCGGAATGAACTGTTTCACGCGCGCGTGCAGATGCTCCGTCTCGCGCGCCACGGCAGGCGTATAGGAAAGGTCGGGATGTTCGAGCACGCCGAAACGCTCGGCGGCGCTCATCCGGGCGGGGGCATGCGCCCGCGTCGTCGCTTGGGCCACGGGTGCCATGGCGCTCTCCCTTCCGCCGCCCTCCAGCGGCCTTTATGCTCATATTGAGCATAATAGTCCCAAAACAAAACCGGCGGTGCCGGTACGGCTGATTTAGAAAGTTTTGTGACAGATTGCAAGGAGCGCCGCCCGAAACTTCGTCGGCCGGCGCCGGTTTTCTTCGGGCTCACGCCATTGCCGGCCGCGCCACACCCTTCTCCTCGATCGGCCAGTGCACGACCGCCGCGAAGAGGCCGAGCGCCACGCCGAGCCACCAGACCGGATCGTAGGTCCCGAAACGGTCGTAGAGGTAGCCGCCCATCCAGACGCCGAGGAACGAGCCGACCTGATGCGACAGGAAGACGATCCCGCCCAGGAGGCCGAGATGCTTCGTGCCGAACATGATGGCGACGAGCGCGTTGGTCGGCGGCACCGTCGACAGCCACAGCAGCCCCATCAGGATGGCGAAGACGACCACCGTCGCCGGGGTCTGCGGCAGGAGCAGGAAGGCGGTGACGACGACCGACCGGCCGATATAGATCCAGGCGAGGAAATAGGGTTTCGAATAACGCTGGCCGATGACGCCGGAGGCCAGCGACCCGATGATGTTGAAGAAGCCGATCAGCGCCAGCGCGATCACCGCATAACGCGCATCGATGCCGAGATCGCCGATATAGGCCGGGAAATGCGCGGTGATGAAGGCGACCTGGTAGCCGCAGACGAAGAAGCCGGCAACGAGCAGGACATAACTCCTGTGGCCGAGCGCCTCCTTCAGCGCCTCGCCGATCGTCTGCTTGTAGTCGGTGGCCGCCGTGATGCCCGACGAGGAATTGCCCCTCAAAGGAATGGCGAGCACCGGCACGAGCAGCATCAGCACGCCGAGCCAGACGAGCGCGTCGGACCAGCCGAGCGCGCTGATCAGGCCCTGGCTGAGCGGCGCGAAGAGGAACATGCCGGCCGAGCCCGCCGCGGTGCAGATGCCGAAGGCCATGGAGCGCTGCTCCGGCGTGACGTTGCGCGCGAAG
>NZ_JAKGBU010000051.1:18884-38589 GCF_021555155.1 Rhizobium alarense | reverse complement strand
GACCCCTGGCCGCGCACGAAGCCGGCGATCGCCGCATCCATCTCGCCCGCGATGCCCCGCACGTCCGCCACGTAGTCACGCGGGATCCAGCTGTCGACCTTGGCGATCATGCGGTCCCAGTCGAGCAGCAGGTAGAAGGCGACCACCGGCGTGATGACGAAGAGCGAGACGATGTCGACCAGCGCCATGCCCGAATTCCAGATCTGCTGGAAGACCGTGCCCATGAAGCCGGCGCCCTCGGCAAGCACGGAGGAGAAGCTCTGCTTGATCGTCCCCATCTGGCTGCGGATCCATTCCGGCAGGATTTCCGGGCGGAAGCTGGTGATGAGCTCCTGGAGCTGCGTGATGTAGCCGGGCAACTTGGAGAAGAAATCGGCCGCCTGGCTCGCCAGCAGCGGGATGATGATCATCAGCGACAGCGCGAAGATCACGATGAAGGTGATGAGGATCACCACCGTCGCCACGGTACGGCTCAAGCCGAAACGCTCGAGGCGGTCGGCGACCGGATCGAGGAAATAGGCGAGCGCCATGCCGGCGATGAAGGGCAGCAGGATCGAACGGAACACCATCAGGAAGGCAATGAACACGGCAAGCGCGATCAGCCAGAAGACGACCTGGCGTTTCAGTCCGGCGGCGGTGATCTGGCTGGGCATCGAACCTCTTCCTCGCGGGCGGCCTGCCCCGGCGGACCGCATCGGCCTCGCACTGCGGCGCACAGCCTCGCCATCGAGATAGGATGCAGCGGCGCCGCAGGTCAAGGCGGCGATGGCGACTGGCGCGCAATGAAGGCCCGGCAGCGGCGCGAGAGGCGTGAAACGGTGAAAAATGCCCGGCCGCGCCGGCAACGCGCTTGCACTTGCCCGAAGGGCATGCCAATCGCACGGGCGACGGGCGGCGTCGCGGCTGCCCCGCCGACGACGGCATGAGATGGAGACCGACAGATGAGCCAGCCGGGAAAGAATGGCCTGACCTACAGCGACGCGGGCGTCGACATCGATGCCGGCAACCTGATGGTCGAAAAGATCAAGCCGGCGGTGCGCTCGACGCGGCGGCCCGGCGCCGACGGCGAGATCGGCGGCTTCGGAGGCCTCTTCGACCTCAAGGCCGCCGGCTTCACCGACCCGGTGCTCGTCGCCGCCAATGACGGCGTCGGCACCAAGCTGAAGATCGCGATCGATGCCGACCGGCACGACACGGTCGGCATCGACCTCGTCGCCATGTGCGTCAACGACCTCGTCGTCCAGGGCGCCGAACCGCTCTTCTTCCTCGACTATTTCGCGACCGGAAAACTCGACCCCGACCAGGGCGCGGCGATCGTCGAAGGCATCGCGGAAGGCTGCCGGCAGGCGGGTGCGGCGCTCATCGGCGGCGAGACGGCGGAAATGCCGGGCATGTATTCGGACGGCGACTACGACCTCGCGGGCTTCGCCGTCGGCGCGGCCGAGCGCGGCCAGCTCCTGCCGAAGGGCGACATCGCCGAGGGCGACGTCATCCTGGCGCTCGCCTCCTCCGGCGTGCATTCGAACGGCTATTCGCTGGTACGCCGGATCGTCGCGCTCTCCGGCCTCGCCTGGGATGCGCCCGCCCCCTTCGCGGACGGCATGTCGCTGGCCGAGGCACTGATGACGCCGACCAAGATCTATGTGAAGCCGCTGCTCAGGGCGATCCGCGAGACGGGCGCGATCAAGGCGCTCGCCCACATCACCGGCGGCGGCTTCCCGGAAAACATCCCGCGCGTGCTGCCGAAGCATCTTGCCGCCGAGATCGACCTTGGCGCGGTGAAGGCGCCGGCCGTCTTCTCCTGGCTGTCGAGGACCGGCGGCGTCGAGGCTACGGAGATGCTGCGCACCTTCAACTGCGGCGTCGGCATGATCGCGGTCGTCGACGCCACGGACGCAGAGCGGGTGACGGCCGTGCTCGAAGCCGAGGGCGAGACGGTCTTTGCGCTCGGCCGCATGGTCGCGCGGGCGGACGGCGCGGCCGGCACCGTCTACAAGGGCACGCTCGCCCTATGACGATGTCCGAAGGCCCCCGCCGCAAGCGCGTCGTCGTCTTCATCTCCGGCGGCGGTTCCAACATGCTGACGCTCGTCAGGGCGGCGAAGGATCCGGCCTATCCGGCGGAGATCGTCGCCGTCTTCTCCGACCAGCGCGAGGCGGGCGGGCTTGCCAAGGCGGCGGTCGAGGGCATTCCGTCCTTCGCCATCGCCCGGCGGGACTTCCCGTCGAAGGAAGCGCACGAGGCCGCCCTCGTCGAGGCGCTCGACCGCTTCTCCCCCGATCTCATCTGCCTTGCCGGCTACATGCGCCTGCTCTCGGCCGATTTCATTTCCCGCTACGAGGGCCGCATCCTCAACATCCACCCGTCGCTGCTGCCGCTCTTTCCGGGTCTGCACACCCACCAGCGCGCGCTCGACGCCGGCATGAAGATCGCCGGCTGCACGGTGCATGTGGTGACGGAAGCCATGGACGAGGGCCCGATCATCGGCCAGGCGGCGGTGCCGGTGCTGGCCGGCGACACGGCGGAAACGCTTGCGGCCCGCGTGCTGACGGTGGAGCACCGGCTCTATCCGGCGGCGCTGAAGCGGGTTGCGGAGGGGGGCGACGGCAAGGCTGCGCCGCAGGACGGCGACGGCATGCCGCCGGATGTCATCGTTTCCTGCTGACCCGCCGCGGCATCAGGCGGTCCGGCGCGCCGGCAGCCGTGGATCGGATCGGTCGAGACGACCGGCGCCCTCCCGCCTATGCGGCAGCGATCCGCGGCGCGCCCATCTTGAACCAGGCCCTGGCGATCCTGCCGGCCTCGATTTCGTAGAGACAGATCACATCCACCTCGCCAGGCCCTTCGGGAAAGGTGCGCGTGACGGTTTCGTGGTCCACGACGAGGTTTCCGACGACGGCACGCGACAGCAGCCTGCCAAACAGGTTCGGCTCCCTGAAGCGCTCGACATGGCGCGCACGGACCTCGGCCGCCCCGCGGGCAAGGAGCGTCGCGGGAAAGGCGTAATATTCGCAGTCTTCGGCCCACCAGCGCATGAAGGCGTCGATGTCCCGGGCATTGTAGGCATCGAGCTGCATGCGGACCGGCACCGTGACGTCGTCCAAAGGCGTGTCTTTCATCTCATCGTCCCACATACCAAGCCATTCGGCCCGGAGGCCGCCGCAGCGGCAAAGGCGGTCAGCCTTCGAACTCCGCCCGGTTCAGCATCAGCCACTGCAGCAGCACGATCGTCTTGGCGTCGACGATGCCGCCGGTGGCGATGAGGCCATAGGCCTCGTCGATCGGCATCTCGACGACCTCGATGTCCTCGCCCTCGCCTTCGACGCCGCCGCCTGTGCCGGTGCGATGGCGCGTGTCGACCGTCGCGACGAAGCAGCCAACGCGTTCGGTGAGCGTGCCGGGGCTGGCGTAGAGGTCGAAGAGATGGCGCACGGCGGTGACCGCGTAGCCCGTCTCCTCCATCGCCTCGCGGGCGACGGCGGTCTCCGGACTGTCGCCGTCGAGCAGGCCGGCCGGCGTCTCCAGCAGGAAGCCCGGACCGCCGCCGAGATGCGCGCCGAGCCGGAACTGGCGCACGAGGACGACCGACCGGCGGAGCGGATCGACGAGCAGCACGGTGGCGGCGTGCCCGTGGTCGTGCACCTCGCGCGAAAGCCGCTCGACGCGGCCGTCGGCGCGCGTCTGCTCGATGAGGAGGTGTTCGAGGTGGATGAAGCGCTTCCACACCGTCTGGCGCTGGACGATGCGGATCGGAAAGTCGCTGTCGGCCTTCATGAGGGATCCCGGATCTGGATTGCGGCACTGGTTTCGGACGCCGGGCGCCGGGCCCGGCGGCTATGCCGGGTCACGCCGTTCTCAGCCACACCCGGTTGTCGTGGAAGGCGGCGCCGCCATAGGGGGCGACGGGGTCGGCGCCGGTGAGCACGTTGATGCCCTCGCCGTCGAGATGGGCGTCGTTCGGCCAGAGGCCCTCGGCGACCAGCACGCCCTCCCGGACGCTTTCGGTGACCCTGGCGTGCAGCCGCACCTGGCCGCGGCCGTTGCCGAGCGTGACGACGGCGCCGTCGGCGATGCCCTCACGGGCCGCGTCGGCGGGATGGATCATCACGTCGGGGCGCCCTTCCCGCTCACGCGAGCTCTTCGTCTCGGCGAAGGTGGAGTTGAGGAAGGTGCGGGCCGGCGAGGTGGCGAGCCGGTAGGGATGCCCGGCATCCGCCGTCTCGATGACGGCGACGTGGTCCGGGAGCGGCGGCAGCGCCGCGTGCGGCCCGAGCGCGCCGACCGCCTTCGACGGCCTGTTCGGCGCCGGCGTCACCGTCCATTGCGGCCGGAAACGGAACTTTCCGTCCGGGAAGGAGAAGCCCTTCAGGAAATGCGCCGTCTCGAAATCCGGCTGGCAGTCGATCCAGCGTTCCTCGAAGAGCCCGTCGAAGTCGACGCCGTAATGCGGCAGCAGGCGGGTGATGTGCTCGCGCTCGGACAGACCGAAGCCCGGCCGGTCGGCGACGCCGAGGCGCTTCGCCAGTTCCTCGATGACGAAAAGGTTGGTGCGAACGGTGGCCGGCGGCTCGACGAGCTTCGGGCCGAGCAGGATGTGCTGATGGCCGCCGCCGCGGTAGATGTCGTCATGCTCGACGAACATGGTGGCGGGCAGCACGATATCGGCGAGCTTGGCCGTATCCGTCATGAACTGCTCGTGCACGGCGACGAAGAGGTCGTCGCGCAGGAAACCCCGTTTGACCAGCCGCTGCTCGGGCGCGACATTCACCGGATTGGTGTTCTGCACCAGCATGGCGGTGACCGGCCCGCGATGGCGCAGCGCCACGGGATCGCCGGTCAGCACGCGGCCGATCTGCGACTGGTCGAGATCGCGGATCTCCGGGTCGGCCATCGAAAGGCCCGTCAGTTCCGCCTTGCGCAGGTGGAAGATCGCCGCGTTGCTGTGGAAGGCGCCGCCGCCCTCGTGCTGCCAGGAGCCGAGCACGGTGGGAACGCTGAGCGCCGCATGCATGGAGACCGCACCGTTGCGGCTGCGGGTGAAGCCGTAGCCGAGGCGGAAGTAGCTGCGCTTCGTCCGGCCGACGAGCGCCGCGAAGGCCTCGATCTCGGCGACGGTCAGTCCGGTGATCTCGGCCGCCCAGGCGGGGCCGCGCGAAGCAAGATGCGCCTCGAGCCCCGCCGGGTCGTCGGCGAATTTTTCCATATAGACGCGGTCGGCGTGGCCGTCGCGGAAGGCGACGTGCATGACGGCGCAGGCGAGCGCGGCGTCGGTGCCGGGCCTCAGCTTCAGCGCCATGTCGGCCTGCTTCATCGTCGGGTTGTCGTAGATGTCGATGACGACGATCTTCGCGCCGCGGTCCTTGCGCGCCTTGACCGCGTGGGTCATGACATTGACCTGGGTGGAGACGGCGTTGGTGCCCCAGATGACGACGCAGTCGGCCTTTGCCATCTCGCGCGGATCGGGACCGCGCAGCGTGCCGGCGCCCATGACGAAGCCGGTCCAGGCCGGATTGGTGCAGATCGAGCCGAAGAAGCCGGAATATTTCCGGGCATGGCGCAGCCGGTCGATGGAATCGCGCTGCACCAGCCCCATCGTGCCGGCGTAATAATAGGGCCAGACGGCCTCCGAGCCATGCGCCTGTTCGGCGCGGACGAAGGCATCGGCGATCGCGTCGAGCGCCGCCTCCCAGGAGATGTCCTGCCAGCCGCCCGCACCCTTGGCGCCCTTGCGCTTCATGGGCTTCATCAGCCGGTCGGGGTGATAGAGGCGCTCGGCGTAGCGGGCGACCTTGGCGCAGATGACGCCGGCCGTGTAGCTGTTGGCGGCGCTGCCGCGCACCTTGCCGATCCGCCCGTCGGCGCCGATCTCGACGTCGAGCGCGCAGGTGGAGGGACAGTCGTGCGGACAGGCCGTGTGTCCGATTCTGGCTTCGGCGATATTCGGGGTCGCAACGTTCATGGCTTTTCTATATGGCAGTGCGGAACCGGCCAAAAGCCAATTCTCGCGGCCATTTCAAGAATTCATCGCCAGATCACGGAAACTGCATGAACTACCGCCACATCTACCATGCGGGCAATTTCGCGGACGTGCTGAAGCATGCGGTTCTGGCGCGGCTGGTGACCTACATGCAGGGCAAGGACAAGGCGTTCCGCGTGCTCGACACCCATGCGGGCGTCGGGCTCTACGACCTGTCGAGCGAGGAGGCGCAGAAGACCGGCGAATGGCGCGACGGCATCGGCCGGCTGATCGGGGCGGACCGTCCGGCCGCGATCGAGGCGCTGCTCGCCCCCTATCTCGGCGTCGTGCGGGCGCTCAATCCCGAGGGCGGCGTGACGCTCTATCCCGGATCGCCGAAACTCGCGCGCGCCCTCTTCCGGCCACAGGACCGGCTGTCGGCGATGGAGCTGCATCCGGACGACTACGAGGACCTGCACCGGCATTTCGACGGCGATTTCCAGGTCCGCGTGACGCATCTCGACGGCTGGCTGGCGCTCGGCGCCCATCTGCCGCCGAAAGAGAAGCGCGGCATCGTGCTGGTCGATCCGCCCTTCGAGCTCGCCGGCGAATACGAGCGGCTGGCCGACGGCCTTGCGAAGGCCTGGAAGCGCTTTCCGGGCGGCACCTACTGCCTGTGGTATCCGCTGAAGAAGGGCGCGCCGGTCGCCGAGTTCCACGCGGCGCTGAAGGCGCTCGGCATCCCGAAGATCCTCTGCGCCGAGCTTGTCGTGCGGAGCGACCGGGAGACGACGGGACTGACCGGCTCCGGCCTCATCGTCGTCAATCCGCCCTATACGCTGAAGGGCGAGCTCGACCTGCTGCTGCCCTGGCTGAAACCTCTCCTGGCGCAGGACCGCTTCGCCTCCAGCCGCTGCTTCTGGATTGCCGGCGAGGGCAAAATCGCCTCTTGACCGCGGCCGGCGGCGCACCCACTCTCCGGTGAAACGGGAGACGACCCATGAACCGGATTTCTGCTGCCCTTGCGGCCGTGCCGCTCGCCCTGACATTGCTGTCCGCCGCACCGCCCGCCGAAGCCTCCTCCGCCGGCGGCGCCTGCGCCGATCCGGCGGTGCTCGAACGCATCACCGCGTCCTTCGAATACAATGCGAAGAACGTGCTGAAGCAGCCGGTCTCCATCGCGGAGATCGCGCATATGCAACGCAGCCGCTTCGAGCCGCGCACGCAGTACGCGTCCTCCGTCGAGCGGGAATACTGCGGGGCCAAGGCGGCGCTGACGGACGGCAGCGTGCGGCAGCTCTGGTACCTGATCGAACAGCCGTGGGGCTTCGCCGGCACGGGCCGCGGCGTCGAATACTGCCTGGCAGGCCTCGATCCCTGGAAGATCCACGGCGCGCACTGCCGGTCGGTCCGCTGAGCGGCGACGGTCGCATGAGGCTGCCGACGATGCCGGCGATCGCCGGCCTGTTCGCCATGGTCCTGCTTGCCGGCTGCAGCGACGGCGGCGACGGCGGCACGGCGGCTGCCACGGCGGCCGGGCGGCAGGATGCGGCGCCGCGCAAGGCCGAAACGGCCGCCGTGCCGCGGGGCGCGGGCTTCGACTTCTATGTGCTGTCGCTCTCCTGGTCGCCAAGCTGGTGCGCGGAGAACGACCGCGGCGGCAGCACCGACCAGTGCCGGCGCGGCGCCGAGCACGGCTTCATCGTGCACGGGCTCTGGCCGCAATTCGACACCGGCCATCCGGAATTCTGCCGCACGCGCCAACCCGACCGCGTGCCGGAGGCGCTCGGCCGGCGCTACCTCGACATCATTCCCTCCATGGGCCTCATCGGCCACCAGTGGCGCAAGCACGGCACCTGCTCGGGGCTGAGCCAGGCCGACTATTTCCGGGTGACGCGGGCGGCGCGCGAACGGCTCGTCGTGCCGCGCGCGCTCGACGACGGCGCGGCGGCGGTGCGGCGCGATCCGGCGGAGGTGGAGGACCTGCTCGTCAACGCCAATCCCGGCCTCACGCCGCGCGGCATCGCGGTCACCTGCGACGGCGGCCGGCTGGAGGAGATCCGCGTCTGCCTGACCCCCGGCCTCGCCTTCCGCGACTGCCCCGAGGTCGACCGCGCCGCCTGCCGCGCCGGCAGCGTCAGCCAACCCGCCATCCAGTGAACCCGAGGACCCCTTCATGAAGATCTTCTACTCGCCCGCCTCGCCCTATTCGACCAAGGTGCGCATGGCCGCCCACCATGCCGGGCTCAAGGCGGAAGCCGTGCTGACGGACACCGGTGCCGATCCGGCCGAGCTGCTCGCGGCAAACCCGCTCGGCAAGATCCCGACCCTCGTCACAAAGGACGGCGAGGCCATCTTCGACAGCCGCGCCATCATGCACTTCATCGACCGCGAGTCCGGCGGCAAGCTCTATCCGCGGGGGGCGAAGAAGCGGCTGAGGGCGGAGGTGCTGGAGGCGACCGCCGACGGCATCTGCGACAGCCTGCTCGCCATCGTCTACGAGCGGCGCTTCCGGCCCGAGGAGAAGGTGCACCAGCCGTGGATCGACCGGCAGTGGGGCAAGGCGATGCGGGGCCTGGACAGCCTGGAGGCCGACATGCCGAAGCTCGGCCGCAAGCCGAAGGCCGGCCATTTCGCGCTCGCCGCGCTGCTGCGCTACATCGAGCTGCGCTTCACCGGCCGGTGGCAGGAAGGAAGGCCGAAGCTCGCAGGCTTCCTCGACCGTTTCGAGAGGGTGTTTCCGGACTATGCGAAGTTCAAGGACTGACCGCCCCCGCAAAAGACGCGCACACGAAAAAGGCCGGGCTCCCGCCCGGCCAATTCGCACCGGCCATCATGGCCGGAACTTTTCTTTGACCGTCCCGAGGGGGACGGGCCTTCTTAGAACTTCACGCCCATGCCGACGCGGATGCTGTGGTCCTTGAGGTCGGACTTCACGTCGCCGGAGTTCAGGTTGTAGGTCTTGCTGTTGTAGTCGGTGTAGCGGTATTCGACGCGCGCCGTGATGTTGTTGGTCACGAAGCCTTCGACGCCCGCACCGGCGGTCCAGCCGACATGCGTGTTGTCGTCGGAGGACGTGCCGTCTTCCATCTCGGCATTGCTGGCGGCGACGCCGGCCGTTCCGTAGACGAGGACCGGGTTCATGTCGACGCCGACGCGGGCGCGCAGCGAACCGTTGAGGCCCTGCTCCGCGTTGCGGCCGTTGTGCGAGGAATCGATCGCCGAGTAGTTCAGGTCGGCTTCACCGCCGTAGACGAGCTGGCCGCTCTGCATGTTGTAGCCGCCATAGACGCCGCCGCCGAGGCCGTTGGCCCGCTTGTCGCCCTGCTGGTCGAAATCGCCGCGCTGCCAGGAGGCCGTGCCGCCGGCATAGGCGCCCGACCAGTTGCCGACGACCGGCTCGGAATATTCCGCTGCCGGCGCTGCCGGGACGTCGTCGATCGCGTCGGCCGCGTGGGCCGCCTGGAAGGCCGCGACGGACAGGGTGGTGGCGAGGATCGAGGTGATCAGAGTACGCATGACTATTCTCCTTTGCATTTCGACGTCGGCGCTGAGAGGAACGACCGACTGTCGTGTAACTCGGTTCCGGCTGCCCGGTTGAGTTCAAATTGAATAAAGATTGAGGATTTGAAAGAGCCAAATTGTGAAATTTTCGCGGCAGCAGCATGACGTAATTTCGATGTTGCTTGACGACAACACCCAATTTGTTAACCATAATCGTAAATATACGTGAGTAATACTTAAATATAGACGAAATTATTCCTTTCAGCCTCTCCGCATTAATTTTTCTGCAAACATTCGTCGGAAGCGGTTTAAGCGGCGGCGATGTTCTCTATATGTTTGACCGGTCAACCGAAGAGAATCGCAAACAGGATCCGCGTTGAAAATTCCGCTCAAGACGGCCCTCGTGACGGGCGCTGCCCGGCGCATCGGCCGGGCGATCGCAGAAGACCTCGCCGCCAGCGGGTTCGCCGTGGCGATCCACGCCAACACGTCGCTCGCCGAGGCCGAATCCCTTTCGGCGGCGCTGAACGCGCGCGGCGCGAGGACGGTGGCGCTCGCCTGCGACCTTTCCGACTCGACGGCGACCGAAGGGCTGATCGCTGAGGCCGCCGCGGCGCTCGGCCCGCTCGGCCTTCTCGTCAACAATGCGTCGCTCTTCAAGCCGGACAGCGTCGAGGCGCTCGACCCGGCGCTGTGGGACCGGCATTTCGACGTGCATGTCCGGGCGCCGTCGATCCTCGTGCGGGATTTCGCCAGGCAACTGCCGGCGCAGAATGCCGGGCTCGTCGTCAACATCCTCGACCAGCGGGTCTGGAACCCGACGCCGCGCTACTATTCCTACACGCTCTCCAAGGCGGCGCTCTGGATGGCGACGCGCACTATGGCGCAGGCGCTGGCGCCGTCGATCCGGGTCAATGCCATCGGCCCCGGCCCGTCGCTGCCGAACGAGCGGCAGGATCCGCGCGACTTCCAGCAGCAGGTCGAAGGGCTTATCCTGAAGACGGGGCCGCGGCTCGACGAGTTCGGCCGCACGGTGCGCTACCTGTTCGAGAGCCCGTCGATCACCGGCCAGATGATCGCGCTCGACGGCGGGCAGCATCTTGCCTGGGAGACGCCCGACGTGGCGGAGATCGTGGAATGACGGCCGGACGGCAGGTGGAGGACGGCGGCGTCCTCTATGACGAGACCGAGGCCGACGACGAGGACATCGTCGCCGAAGGCGACGGCGCGGCCGCCGCCGCCCTGCCCGCCATCGAATGGACCGAGACCTCCGACCTGCCGGAGGGCGTCATCGGCGCGGATCTCATCCAGCTCTATGTCAAGCGCCTGCCGAACAGCCCCGGCGTCTACCGTATGTTCAACGCTGCCGGCGACGTGCTCTATGTCGGCAAGGCGCGCAGCCTGAAGAAGCGGGTGACGAACTACGCGCAGGGACGCGGCCATTCCAACCGCATCGTGCAGATGATCCGCCAGACGGCGAAGATGGAATTCGTCACGACGCGGACGGAGACCGAGGCGCTGCTGCTCGAGGCGAACCTCATCAAGCGCCTGCGGCCGCGCTTCAACGTGCTTCTGCGCGACGACAAGTCCTTTCCCTATATCCTCGTCACCGGCGACACGCGCGCGCCGGCGATCTTCAAGCACCGGGGGGCGCGCAGCCGCAAGGGCGACTTCTTCGGACCCTTCGCGTCCGCCGGCGCCGTCGGGCGGACGATCAACTCGCTGCAGCGCGCCTTCCTGCTCCGCACCTGCACCGACAGCGTCTTCGAGAGCCGCACCCGTCCCTGTCTGCTTTACCAGATCAAGCGCTGTTCCGGCCCCTGCACGCACGAGATCGGCGATGCCGACTATGCGGAGCTGGTGCAGGAGGCGAAGGATTTTCTCTCCGGCAAGAGCCAGAAGGTGAAGGCGCATATGGCCGAGGCCATGAACGCCGCCGCCGAGGACCTCGATTTCGAGCGCGCCGCCGTCTATCGCGACCGGCTGGCGGCGCTCAGCCATGTCCAGAGCCACCAGGGCATCAACCCGGCCGGCGTCGAGGAGGCGGATGTCTTCGCCATCCACCACGAGGGCGGCGTCTCCTGCATCCAGGTGTTCTTCTTCCGCACCGGGCAGAACTGGGGCAACCGCGCCTATTTCCCGAAGGCCGACCCGCAGCTGACGAGCGCCGAGGTGCTGAACGCCTTCCTGGCGCAGTTCTACGACGACAAGCCCTGTCCGAAGCAGATCCTCCTGTCGGAGACGGTGGAGGAACTGGAACTGCTGGCGCTGGCGCTCTCCGAGCGGGCCGGCCACCGCGTCTCGATCCTCGTGCCGCAGCGCGGCGAGAAGCGCGACCTCGTCGAGCATGTCGTCGCCAATGCCCGCGAGGCGCATGGCCGCAAGCTCGCCGAGACCGCCTCGCAGTCGCGGCTGCTCGAAGGCTTCGCGCAGACCTTCCACCTGCCCTCTGTGCCGCGGCGCATCGAGATCTACGACAATTCCCACATCATGGGCACCAACGCGGTCGGCGGCATGGTGGTGGCCGGGCCGGACGGCTTCGTGAAGGGGCAGTATCGGAAGTTCAACATCAAATCGACCGACATCACGCCCGGCGACGACTTCGGCATGATGAAGGAAGTGATGACGCGGCGCTTCGCGCGGCTCATCAAGGAAGAGGGCCTGCCGGACCGGGCTGCCGCGAGCGACGGGACCGAGGCCGCCGACCTGCCCTTCCCCGCCTGGCCCGACGTCATCCTGATCGACGGCGGCCAGGGCCAGATGACGGCGGTGCGGGCGATCCTCGAGGAGCTCGGCATCACCGACCAGGTGGTCGCCATCGGCGTCGCCAAGGGGCAGGACCGCGAGGCCGGGCGCGAGCGCTTCTTCGCCGCCGGCAAGCCGGACTTCTCGCTGCCGCCGCGCGACCCGGTGCTCTATTTCGTGCAGCGCCTGCGCGACGAGGCGCACCGCTTCGCCATCGGCTCGCACCGGGCGCGGCGCAAGAAGGAGATGGTGAAGAACCCGCTCGACGAGATCGCCGGCATCGGCCCGACGCGGAAGCGCGCGCTGCTGCAGCACTTCGGCACCGCCAAGGCCGTCTCGCGCGCCGGCATGTCGGACCTGATGGCCGTCGACGGCATTTCGGAAAGCGTCGCCCGCCTCGTCTACAACCACTTTCACGAAACGGCGGCAGGCTGAGGCGGCGCTATTCCGCCGGCTCCTCCGCCCCCACCGCGTGGAAGCGGGCCTCGAATTCGCGGCGGAGCATGCGGCGGACTTCGGCGGCGCGCTGGCGGCGTTCGGCGGTCGGGGTCTTCGCCGTGAAGGGCGGCACCTCGGCGGGGCGGCCTTCCTCGTCGACGGCGACCATGGTGAAATAGCAGGAATTGGTGTGGCGGCGCTCGCCGGTGCGGATGTTCTCCGCCTCGACGCGGATGCCGATCTCCATCGAGGTGCGGCCGGCATTGTTGACCGAGGCGCGGAAGGTCACAAGCTCGCCGACATGGATCGGCTGGCGGAAGACGACCTGGTCGACGGACAGGGTGACGGCGTAGCGCTGCGAATAGCGCGACGCGCAGGAGAAGGCGACGCGGTCGAGCAGGTTGAGCAGCGCGCCGCCATGGACCTTGCCCGAAAAGTTCGCCATGTCCGGCGTCATCAAGACGACCATTTCCAGTTTGCTGCTGTCGTGCCCCGTTTCCATCCGCCCCTCGTCTGCTGCTGCGTCCTTAGACAATATCGGCATCGGCACCATTGGCAATGTCGCACGGGACGCGGCTATGGTATCGGGTCCGGCAAAGCCGCGGCGCGGACGACGAAGCGGTTGACGCGGGTTCATCGGTCATTCAGATCAATTCTGTCACAATCGATGCTCACGACCGCGTCCCCGGTTGACCTCGCCGCCGCAAAGTCCTTCTCTAGCCCGACAATCCGAGAATCGAACCCGATGTCCACGCCTGCTGCCTACAACATTCCCAATCTGCTCACCTACGGCCGGATTCTCGCCGTGCCGCTGATCGTGCTCTGCTTCTTCATGGAAGGCCGGCTGCAATCGTCCGACTTCGCGCGCTGGTCGGCGCTGGCGCTCTTCGCCGTCGCCTCGATCACCGACTTCTTCGACGGTTATCTCGCCCGCATCTGGGAGCAGACCTCGAATATCGGCCGCATGCTGGACCCGATCGCCGACAAGCTGCTCGTCGCCTCCGTGCTGCTCCTCATGGCCGCCGACGGCACGATCGCCGGCTGGACGATCTGGGCGGCGATCATCATTCTCTGCCGCGAGATCCTGGTCTCCGGCCTCAGGGAATATCTCGCCGAGCTCAAGGTCAGCGTTCCGGTGACGCGCATCGCCAAGTGGAAGACGACGATCCAGATGGTGGCGATCGCCTTCCTGCTCGCCGGCCCCGCCGGCGACAAGCTTCTGCCCTTCACGACGGAGGCGGGCATCACGCTGCTGTGGATCGCCGCGCTCATCACCATGTATACGGGCTACGACTATTTCCGCGCGGGCCTCAAGCATATCGTGGGGGACTGATGGCAACGAAACTCGTCTATTTCGCCTGGGTGCGCGAGCGGATCGGCCGCGGCGAGGAGGAGATCGACCTGCCGGGCAGCGTGACGACCGCCGGCGAGCTCATCCGCTACCTCAGGACGCGCGGCGAGGAATACGAGCTGGCGCTGGAGCACGAGAACGTCATCCGCGTCGCGGTCAACCAGGAGCATGTCGAACACGGCGAGAGCATTCTCGGCGCCCGCGAGATCGCGCTCTTCCCGCCGATGACGGGCGGCTGACAATGGCCGGCGGCGGCAGCGTGCCGGTCGTCGTCCGCGTGCAGGCGGACGCTTTCGACGCGGCGGCGGAGACGGCGGCGCTCACCGCCGGACGCCCCGGCATCGGCTCGGTCGTCACCTTCACCGGCCTCTGCCGCGACGAGGGCGGCCGGCTTTCCGCCCTCGAACTCGAACACTATCCCGGCATGGCGGAGGCGGAGATCGGCCGCATCTGCGGCGAGGCCGTCGAGCGCTTTTCGCTGGCCGGCATCGCCGCGATCCACCGGACCGGCCGCATCCGGCCGGGCGAGAACATCGTGCTGGTCATCGCAGCCGCGCCGCACCGCCAGGCCGCCTTCGACGGCGCCGCCTTCGTGATGGACTACCTGAAGACCTCGGCCCCCTTCTGGAAGAAGGAACACCTGGCGGACGGCAGCAGCGGCGGCTGGGTGTCGGCCAAAGACGCCGACGATTCGGCGCGGGACAAGTGGACGACATAGGACGTAGACTCCCTGTCGCGCAGCCCGATGCGGACCGGGACGCGTTTGAGGGCAGCGAACTGGTTTTCTGCCGGCTCGTCGTATCGGGTTGCGATCCGACGAAACGCCTGGCGTGATTGAAGACGCGCTCGGTCATGCCCCACGTGGAGTCAGCCAGATCATTTCGGCTCATGCGTTGCCTGGATCGGACCTTGTCGCAAGGAAAGCCGCCTGTCGGGAAACGACCTCATTGTCGTCGTTCGCAGCGCTTCCGTTGCCGCCCGAAACCCGGCGTTCCTTGACATTGGATTGGCTTGCCTCTCATTCAAACAATCGACATTGAGAGGCATTCAGCCATTGGAGTCGATATGGCGGCTTTATAACAGCCCCGTGGCGGGCTCCGCTACTCCCGAAGCCGACCTTCTCAAGCAGGCGATGGACATCCAACACACGGCGGGACGGAACGGGTGACAGCGGTCATTCGGCCAAGCGACTACTGAAAAGCTTTCGTTCTTTGTCGCCCAACTTGATTGGTGTTAGCGAGTATTCGCAGTCGAAACCCTGATCATCGCTGTAGTACCCTGTGTATATCCATATCGAGGGGAAAGGGCAGTCCTTCAGAAAGCCTTGCAGATTTTCAACTGCACTGAAGATGTCGTCCGGTTCGCTATGGGTTGTCAGATTGTCGAGAACCAGTATCGTTCTCTCTTTGCCACGATGCCGCTTTGCAGCTTTTTTCTGAATTGCCGTCCTGATTTCTAGTTCGAGATCGATGTGCGGATTGAGAGGAGGTCGAAGAAACAATTGCGGCACGCGATCTTCGTCGCCCAATGAGAAAAGCCTCTGCTTATCAGACTTTGCTTTTATGCTCTCCACGATTTCGGCAGGGATAGTGCCCGGAAAGTGCTTCTCGATCTTTAGCACCTCGTATCCCCACAGTTCCTTTCGATGGAGCAAGATCACACAATCGTTTTCAGCTCGCATGAGTTGGAGCAACTTCTTCTCTGCTATTCGACAAATTTCGAGATAGAACGTGGTGCCGTCATGCATGACATACTCGAAATCCCACGGACAATCCCTGCCAACGACATAAAATTGTGGAGGCTCAATCTGCTCTCGATAGTGTATTTCCGCGTATTGCCGTGAGAAATGAAAAGCGACGATTTCTTCCCTATGGCGATCATCAAGAACGTTCATTCTTACGACTTCACGTATGCCGCCATCCTCATCGATGAAGGTATGCCTCGTGAAGTTTTGTTTCCCTTCCAGATCCAGCTTTGGCGCATACGTGCTTTCTCGCCCTTGAAGCAATTGTGAACTAAACGCGCTTCCAACCATCGCAGCACCTTGATGTGAGACGACGCGCGATCGAGACTTCGGTCTTGACTGCGCTATGACAGTTATTGCATAGCCGCCGAGACTTGTGCAGTCACGTTCAGGGAACCGCCTTGTCGCGGCGGAAGATGACGAGCAGCAGCACGAGGCCGGAAAAGATCACGAAGTCGCGCCAGAGAAAGGCGCCGTAGGCGCCCCAGAGCGTTTCGGCGACGCCGACCAGCACGCCGCCGAGCGCCGAGGCGAGCGGCGCGCCGTAGCCGCCGACCGCCGCGATGAACAGCACCTTGACGCCGAAGGTGAGGCCCGAGCCGAAATCGAGATTGCCGTAGTAGGACGCCGCAAGGATGCCGCTGACGCTTGCCACCGACGCGGCGAGCGCGAAGGCGCCGAGATAGACGCCGGCCGAATCCACGCCGCAGAGCTCGGCCGCCTGCCGGTCGTCCGACACCGCCCGCCAGCGCCTGCCCCAGCCGGACCGGGCGAGGAAGAGATGGCCGCCCGCCACCAGCAGCGCCATGGCCAGCGTGTTGACGAGCTGGATCGTCGTCAGCGTCACCGGGAAGGCCGGATCGGCCCACAGCACCACCGGCCGGTTGAGGAAGGGCGGCAGCCAGAGGTCGCGGGTCTCGGCGGCGAGCCGCGCCGTCTCCATCAGCACCAGCACGACGCCGACCGCGGCGACGACGACGGTGTTGTCGGAGGAGAAGGAGAGCGGCCGCATGACATAACGCCCGATGGCGAGCCCGGTGCCGACGCCATAGACCAGCGCCAGCGCCGCGCCGAAGGCAAGCGCCGCCGGCAGCACGAGCCACAGCCGTGTCCAGCCGGCGTCGAAGAACAGGATGAACATCTGCGCGGCGAAGGCGAAGAGCGCGCCGAAGCCGATATCGGCCCGCCGGGTGACGGCGAAGACGATCGAATAGCCGAAGGCGAGCGCCGCATAGAGCGCGGCGATCGGCACCGCATTGGCAAGCTGCTGCAGGAAATAGGCCATGGCGCGTTCCGGACCGGTGCTGAAGCCGCCTGGAAACCGGACGCGCCGGATTGCAGGTGTCCGTGAAGTTATAACTGGTAAAAATGAATTTACCAGTTAGAATTAGGCATGACCTTCGCCTGGACACCCCATCGCTTCTCCGGCGGCGCGCTGGCGCTGGACGTCGCCAATTCCGTCGTGCTGCGCTTCGACCCGGCACGCCGCATCGACCGTTTCGCCGACCCGGCCGTGATGGACGCCTTCGCGGCGGGCGCCAACACGCACGGGGCGGAACGCGACGGCTTCGGCCCGCTGCGGCCGGCGGCGCCGGACGACCGCCGCCACCTGATCGTCCTGCGCGAGGCGATCGACCGGCATTTTCGCGCGCTGGCGGAGGGAATGCCGTCGGAGGCGCTGCTTGCCGACCTGCTGGAGGCGATCGCCGGCACGCTGCGGCGAAGCGGCGACAGGCCGCAGGCGCTCGACGCGGCGACGGCGCGCTCGGCCCTCCTGCTTGCCGCCGCGCCCGAGCCGGATCGCCTGAAGATCTGCCCCAATTGCCGGTGGCTCTTCCTCGACCGGAGCCGCAACCGCTCGCGCGCCTGGTGCGACATGGCGGTCTGCGGCAACCGCGCGAAGGCGAGCCGCCACTATCGCCGCCGCAAGGAGAAGACCCCGTGAAGAGATGGATCGCCGCCCTCATGCCGTTCCGCAAACCGTCGAAGCGCGAGGACGCATCATTCGTTCGTTGCCGCGCACCCTCGGCCGCCGGGCCGCTTCGCGCCCTTGCCGGCCTTGCCGTTGCCATTCCGCTGGCGCTTGCCGCCTGCCAGCGCGAGACCGGGCCGGACCCGCTGCACCTCACCGGCAAGATGTTCATCTTCAACTACCGCCTCGCCTACGCCACCTACATGGTGACGCTGACGAAGAGCGAACCGGTGCCGGAGGGATCCGTCGTCACCGCCGAGTTCGAGAACCCGGCCGGCGGCGCGCCGCTCAGGCTGGAGCGCAAGCTGTTTGCGAAGCTCGACAAGGTGGTGCTGGAGAGCCCCGACATCACCTGCGTGAAGAAGGGCCGGCCCTACAGGGTGGCGATCCGGGTCGTCGGCCCCGGCGGCGAGGAGATCCAGGCGATCGACACCGAGGTGCGCTCCGACCTCGACCAGGACGTCATGCCCGCCAAGGCCCTCGTCGTCGGCCCCGCCTATGACAAGAATCCCGAGGTGTTCAAGGACGGCAAGACGCCGACGGTGTTCGAGACGGCGAAGTGCCCTGTGTGAGGGCGCCGCCGCGACGCCGATGACGGATCCTGCAGGGCGCGGGTTCTCCTCCTCGCGGCTTCACGACCTTACCCAAGTGTCAAAATCCCGGGGCGCCACGTTGCTCCCACACAAGACCGTCGCGACGGTCTGCCCGTGAAAACGGTCCGCATTCTCGAGAATGGCGGCGACACCCAGAGCGGCGGCAGGTTCGACGATCAGGCCCGCGTGCCTGTAGAGCAGCGCCATGGCCTCGACGATGCTGCCTTCCCCGACCAGAAGCGCATCGTCGACGATCTCCAGCATATCGGTCAAAACGTCGGGGATGGTGTACCGCCCGGCCACGCCGTCGGCGATCGTATCGGGCGGCCCGGATTCGACCGGCTCGCCGGCGCGATAGGACCGGGTCAAGGCGGGCGCTTTTTCCGGCTGGACCGACAGGACGCCGGTCTCCGGGCGACAGGTTTTCAGCGCAAGGCCGATGCCGGTCGCCATCGCCCCGGCCCCCAGCGAAACCAGGACGGCGTCCAGCGCAAACGGCAGTTTCGCGAGTTCCAGGCCGATCGTCCCCGCCCCTTCGCAGGTGTCGATGTTCCTGCTGTCCTCGACGAGGAAGGCGCCGGTCTTTCGGGAATGGGCGACCGCGGCCTCGAGGGCCTCCTCGATTTGCCCTTCCACCAGGACAACCGTTGCGCCGAGCGCCTTCATGCGCGCGACTTTCAGGGGATTGGCAGCCGCCGACGCCGTCACGGTTACTGAAAAGCCCCGGTTGTTGCCGGAATAGGCGAGTGCCTGGCCAAGGTTTCCGGCGCTTGCACAGACCACGGCTCGCGGGCCGCCGGCCCGCTCCAGGTTGGAAAGCACGACGTCCGTTCCGCGCCCCTTGAAACACCGGACGGGATTGAGCGTTTCGACCTTCAAGACGATGCGGCAGCCCAGGGCCCGGCTGAGATGCGGGCAGCAGTACTGCGGCGTATCCCGAAAGACGCCATCGATCTTGTGAACGGCGTCCCGAATTCTATCGATGCTGAGTCTGGTCATCTGCCGATGCTGGCACACCGAAAATGTCGTCACAAGCGCCCCGCCCGGCTTCGGACGATCATCCGGCCCCGTCCGTCAGTGTCCGGATGCGCGTGCGGCAAGCGCCCTGCGGAACGTATCGGCGGCCGTGAACAGCACCTCCGGCGGAAAGCCGGAAAAGCCGATGACCAGGCCCTGGCGCGGCGGTTCGGAGACGGCCATCGACGACAGCGCCCGGGCGCCGAGGCCGGCCGCGCGGGCGATCTCCACCAGCACCGTGTCGTCGTCGGTCGCGCCGTGCGCGACGGCGACGAGATGCAGGCCCTGCCCGGGCACGCCGACGGCGAGGCCGGGCGCGCCGGCGAGGCCTTCGACAAGCGCGTCGCGGGCGGCGGCGGCGCGGCGGCGGGCGCGGCGCAGATGG
>NZ_JAKGBU010000051.1:10246-18784 GCF_021555155.1 Rhizobium alarense | reverse complement strand
GGCCGGGCGCGCCGGCGAGGCCTTCGACAAGCGCGTCGCGGGCGGCGGCGGCGCGGCGGCGGGCGCGGCGCAGATGGGCGGCGAGATGGCCCTTGCGGATGAAATCGGTGATCGCGCCCTGCCCGAACGTCGGGGGAAAGCGGTCACTGCGCGCGCGGAGCCCGACGACCGCGTCGACCAGCGCCTCGGGCAGCACGGCATAGCCCATGCGCAGGCCCGGCAGCAGGACCTTCGAGAAGGTGCCGAGATAGACGACGCGGCCGGCATCGTCGAGGCCCTGCAGGGCGGTCAGCGGCGGACCGGCATAGCGGAACTCGCTGTCATAGTCGTCCTCGACGATGAAGGCGTCGTTGCTCCGGGCCCAGTCGATCAGCGCCAGCCGCCGGCGCATGCTCATGGCGACGCCGAGCGGGAACTGGTGCGACGGCGTGACATAGACGGCGCGGGCCTCCGGCATCAGCGCCGCGCCGGCGGCCGGGTCCAGCCCGTCCGCGTCGACCGGCACGCCCCGCAGGCGGATGCCGTTGCCGAGAAAGGCGGCACGGGCGCTCGGATAACACGGATCCTCGATCCAGGCGCCGTCGCCCGGCCGCAGGGCGGCACGCAGGAAGAGATCGAGCCCCTGCTGCGTGCCGGCGGTGACGACGATCTGCTCCGCGTCGCATCGCACACCGCGCGCGGCGCGCAGATAGGCGGCGATCGCCTGGCGCAGCTCCGCCCTGCCCCGCGGATCGCCATAATGGAAATGGTCGGCGTCCGGCCGGGCGAGATGGCGCGAGAGAAGGGTGCGCAGGCGCGCCAGCGAGCGCCCGTCCGCGGTCGCGACGCCGAGCGTGCCGGGAAGCGGCATGACGGCCGGCGGCGGGGCGGCCGGCTCGGGCCCGCCGTGGGGGCCGACACGCGGCACCGCCGCGCCGACGAAGGTGCCGGCGCCGACCCGCGCCACGGCGAAACCGTCGGCGATCAGACGCTCGAAGGCGGCGACGACGGAAACGCGCGACATGCCGAGCCGTTCGGCAAGCGCCCGCGTCGGCGGCAGCTTGGCGCCGGGGACCACCGCCCCCGTCTCGATCAGCCGGCGGACCGCGTCGTAAAGCGCCGGCGTGCGTGCGCCCGCGCCCGGCAGCACGGGGATGAGATCCGACCAGTCCGGTTGATTGGTCTTGAATTTTTGCCTTGAATTGGAGCTTTTTCGAACCAATGCCATGCCGCTACTTAGGCCCGACCGCTATCGAAAGGCAAGACCATGAGCCGCATCATCGACACCGACCCCGCGACGCATTATCCGGTGACCGAGCGCAACCGCGTCAAGCGCCTGCACGAACGGGCGCGCTACGATCGGGCGGCGGTGCATGCGATCCTCGACGCGGCGATGCTCTGTCACGTCGCCTATGCGATCGACGGCCAGCCCTACTGCACGCCGACGCTGTTCTGGCGCGCGGGCGACCGGCTCTACTGGCACGGCTCGTCGGCAAGCCGCATGCTGCGCCACCTCAAGGCCGGCACGCCGGCCTGCCTGACCGTCTCGCATCTCGACGGGCTGGTGCTGGCGCGCTCGGGCTTCAACCATTCGGCCAACTACCGCGCGGCGATGTGCTTCGGCACGGCGCGGATCGTCGACGATGTGCAGGAGAAGGCCGAGGCGCTGAGCGCCGTCATCGACCGCTTCTATCCGGGGCGCGACGCCTTGCTCCGGCCGATCACCGCGCAGGAGGCGAAGGCGACGACGGTCATCGGCATGGCGATCGAGGAGGCCTCGGCCAAGGTGCGCGCCAAGGGCGTCGGCGACGACGCGGCGGATTTCGCGCTGCCGATCTGGGCGGGCGTCATTCCGGTGAAGACGGTGCTCGGCGATGTGGAGCCCTGCCCGCGGGTGCCGGCCGGCGTCGAGCCGCCGCCGGAGCTCGACCTCTATGCGCCGGGCCGGACGCTGGACGCGGCGCTTGCCGACGCACAGCGGGCCTATGAACAGGCCTGACTGCGCCGCTTCATGGCACAAAAAATCGCCTGAAGCGGCAGCCTCAGGCGATTTCGTGTCGGGACCGGCGGGGCCGGTTCATCGAGTCCGTTCAGGACCTTGCGGCCGAAGCCTCAGGGCCTGAATCAGCCGACGATCTCGGTGCCGGAAAACCAGTAGGCGATCTCCTCGGCAGCGGTCTCCGGGGCGTCGGAGCCGTGCACGGAATTCTCGCCGATCGACAGCGCGTGAACCTTGCGGATGGTGCCCTCGGCGGCGTTGGCCGGGTTGGTGGCGCCCATGACTTCGCGGTTCTTCGCAATGGCGTTCTCGCCTTCGAGGACCTGGACGACGGTCGGGCCGGAGGACATGAAGTCGACGAGCTCGCCGAAGAACGGACGATCCTTGTGCACCGCGTAGAAGCCTTCGGCCTCGCGGCGGCTCATCCAGACGCGCTTCGACGCGACGACGCTGAGGCCCGCGTCCTCGAGCATCTTGGTGATGGCGCCGGTCAGGTTGCGCTTCGTCGCGTCCGGCTTGATCATCGAAAAGGTGCGTTCAATCGCCATTGTCTCGTTTTCCCTGGTTTTCATGGAAGTGGCGGTTCCATAGCCGCCAATTCCGGGCAAAACAAGGGGGATCGGTCGCCGGGCGGCCGGCGCCGCCACAGTTTCACGCTACCTTCGCATTTCTGCCGAGACCGTCGTGCAGATCGAGCAGGCGACCGTACCATTCGGCGACCGGATCGTCGTTTTTCAGCACCTCGACGCCCGCCGTCAGCCGCAGCCATTGCAGCGCGCCGAAGACGATGTAGTCCGCAAAGAGCGGGCTCCCGCCGCCGATGAAGGGCTGCAGCTTCAGCATGTTTCTCAGCGGCTGCAGCTTCCTGGCGAAGGCCTCGATCTCGTCGCGGCCGGCGGCGGCGATCTCCTCCAGCGAAGCGCCGAGCCGCTCCTCGCGGCTGCGGCGGAAATAGGCCTGATCTGCGGGCGCCAGCATGCCGTGGATGTCGAGGATGGCGATGCGGGTGATCGCCATGTGCAGCGTCGACTGCGACCAGTTCTCGATGAAGCGGGCCATCGCCTGGCCGCCGGCGCCGCCGAACAGCGACGGGCGATCCGGATAGGCCTCGTCGAGATAGAGCGCGATGTCGAAACTGTCGCGCACCAGCCGGTCGCCGTCCCGCAGCAGCGGCACCGTCTTCGTGCAGCCGCCCTCGATTTCGGGGATAGCGGTGAAGGCGACGGGCACGGTCTCGTAGTCGAGGCCCTTGTGGGCGAGCGACAGCACGGTCTTCCAGACATGGGGCGAAAACTGGCGGGCCTTGTCCTCGCCGCAGAGCGCATAGAGCAGCCGGGTCATGGGATCCTCATCCGGGTTGATCGGACGGCCATTCGAGCGCAAAGCGGCCGCCGGCTCAAATCACATAATTTCATGGAAGGCATTCACGCCGGACATGCGCCGCCGCAGTATAGTTGCCGGAGACACAGGGAGACCGTGATGATCGAGCAGTTCCGCATGTACGCCGCCTACAACCGATGGGCCAACCGCGCCGTCTACGAGGAGACCGCCAAACTGCCGGATGCGGCGTTCCGCGAAAACAAGGGCGCCTTCTTCGGCTCGCTGCATGGCACGCTCAACCACCTGCTTGCCGCCGACCGCATCTGGCAGAAGCGCTTTACCGGCACGGGCGACGCGCCGACCGCGCTCGACGCCATCCTCCACGACGACTTTGCCGGCCTGAGGGCGGCACGCGAGACCGAGGACGCGCGCATCATCGGCTGGGTCGACACGCTGACCGAGGTCGACCTCTCCGCCGCCATCACCTACACGCCGCTCACCAACCCGACCGTCATCACCCACGCGCTGGCGCCGGCCCTCTCCCACGTCTTCAACCACCAGACGCATCACAGGGGCCAGTGCCACATGATCCTGACGGCGCTCGGCCGGCCGAGCCTGACGCTGGACCTGATTTATTTTCTCAGGAGCGAGGGGACGCGGTGGCTGTGATGACGGTTGGTTAAGATAACGACGTAATATCTCGGTGTCCGCGACACCCGGCAGCAGTTGATTCTGGAGAATCAACCTCGCCACTACAACTTTAGCGAATACTAGCTTATTATATGCAATTATTTGGAGGAGGAGCGCCGTGCAAAACGTCTATGATTTGCTTACAGAGTCCTTCGAGGCGGCAACAGAAGAGATGTTGGCCTTCAAATTTGATGGATCCAGAGCCACCGACCGGACCATTGCGTCACTCTACGCGACCATCTACGAGGAAACAGATGCGGCAATCTGTCTTTATGACAATAAAAAATATACAGGAGCACACCTTATCCTGCGGCCGCTGTTGGAAGCGCATGTGGATCTTGTCGCGCTCATTAGGGATCCCGGCTACATCGAGTTCATGGAGGCACGTCATAACCGCGAATGGCTTCGGTTCCTCAAGAATGGCGACAAGGGCACAAACCCGTTCTTGAAGTTCTTCTGGAACAACGCCGATGTCAAAAAGAAAATCCACGAGGCTGAGCAACGTCTTGCCGCTCTTAAAACTCGCAATATACGCCCCTTGAAAGTTGCGCAACGTTTCGGCCGAGCCGACATGACTGAGGAGTATGAATCCGTCTACAATAACCTGTGCTGCCATACACACAATGACATTCGCGCCCTGGAGCAGCGCCACATTGAACCAGCCAACGATAAGAAGACGTTCCAAATCGTCATCAATGCCAAGCCCGGAGATGCCACAATAGGCACCTTGCTGGACGGCTTACTCGGCTTCATCCTGAGCAGTTCGCTATATGTCCATCGTCACTTCAATAGCGCCGCAGTGGCGCGCTTTGAGGAGCTGGATGCCAGACGAGCGCAGTTGCTCAAGAAAATCACAGCGCCAGCTTAACGTGTTTTTCACGAGTGGTTCTGTTTGGGCTCGGGACTGTAGCTGGCATTGCGTCATTACGCGGTCCGTTATGGGCAACCACAGCATCAGCTGTATTCACTACGTCAACCAGAGGACCAGCCGGTGCAATCTTGCACTCATGCGCTCATTTGTCATGTTTCGCGCGTCAGCTTTAGAAACGCTCGGATTGCGGGGGGCCTGTCACCCAGGGCACAGCCGGGCCTGCCCGCGGGGTGGAATAGTGCCGTTACGGGCGGCAGAGGAGATGCCCCCCTGTAGAAACGAGGGTGGACAATGGCACGAACGACCGAGGAATGGGCGGCCCTGCTGGGCAGCGCGCTGTCGAAGATGGCGCTGGTCTATGGCACGGATGCGCCGAACGCCTATCTGCCGGAGGATTGTTATCCGGTGATCGCCAAAACCTTCGAGGTGGCGATGACGGAGGCGCGGGCGGAAGGCTATGCGGCGGCGCGGCGCGAGCTTCTCGCCGAGCTGGAGAGCCGCCGTCCGGCGAACGGGAGCGTCATCCGCCAGGTGTTCCGGGTGCTGCCGATGGCGCGGCGCTCCGCCTGACGGGACCGGCGGCCGGCTGCGCCGCTCCCGAGGCGCGCGCGGCCTTCACGCCGCCATGCCTTCGCCGCCCGGACGCGGCGGCGACGGCCCTTCCCTGCCGCGCCGGCCGGCAGTCATGGGCACACGGCAGAAGCGAGGCGGCCTGCCGCTGCACCACACCCTATGTTAACGGCTTCGCCTTAAGGTTTGCGGCAAAGTCGAACCGTCGGCCGCGCCGACCCATCCGGGTATCCTCCATGACGAAACCGCCGGCAATCCACGCGAAGATCGGGCAGGCGATGGCGAGCCTCGGCATCAGCGGCCTGCCGCGCAACTACGAACTGCTGCACGAGGCGTTCACGCGCGGCAACCCCGAGATCGGCCGCGACATCGCGGCGCTCGGCGCCCATGCCGACCAGGCCGAGCTCGACGCGATCGGCCTGCGCCACGCGCTGACGGCCCACCACGCGATCGCAACGGCGCAGGCGGCGGCGCAGGCGGCCACGATCGTCTCCGACGTGATCGCCGAGACGGAGCGCAGCCGAAGGACGAAGGCGATCGCGCTGCAGGAAATCCGCGAGGCCGCCGGGCGCATGCGCGCCGATCCGGCCTTCGCGCTCTCCGAGCGCGCCGACGAGGCGCAGCGGCTGCTTTCCGTCGTCGAGACCCTCGTTGCCGGCGACGCGCGCCTCACCGAGACGGCGGACGCGCTGCTCGCCCGGCTGAAGACCCTGAAGGCCGGCATGGATGTCGGCGCCGAGGCGCTGACGCACGACCCGGTGACCGGCTTTGCCAACCGCGCGATGTTTCTCGCGCGCCTGAAGCCGCTGTTCGAGGAGCGGGAGGCGGAGGACGCCGTCTCGGGCCTCCTCCTGCTGCAGGTCGCGAGGCTGCGCGACCTGACCGAGACGCATCAGCCGGGCGTCGCCGACGACTGCGTCCGGCGGCTCGCGACGATCCTGCGCACATCGGTGAAGAAGCAGGATTTCGTCGCACGGCTCGGCACCGACCAGTTCGCGCTCGTCCTTTCCGACGTCAGCCGCGAGAACGCCCAGACGATCGCCGCCCGCATCCATGCCAGGATCGCGGCGGAAAGCTTCGCGCTGCCCGGCCGCGCGCTGCCCGCCGGCCTTCTCTCGGCCGTCACCGGCATCGCGATGACGGACGCGGCGCAATCGGCGGAGGCGCTCGCCGACCAGGCGCAGCAGGCGCTTTCCGTCGCGCTGGAGGCCGGCATCGGCGAGATCCGGCTCTATTCCGCCGAGGTCGCCGCGCGCGCCGCGCCGGCGTATCGGCGGGGGGTGGCGTGAGGGGATCAGGCAGTAGCGAATAGCGAATAGCGAATAGCGAATAGCGAATAGCGAATAGCGAATAGCGAATAGGTTGCCGGTGCGGCGGCTCGCCCGCAAGCGATCTTGCACCTTTTGAGGCGGCGGGGGCCTGGCCGCCACATTCGCTGCTGTTCCCCTCCCTATTCGCTACTCCCTATTCGCTATTCGCCGCATCACCATTCCCATTCCCCTCCCTTGCACTTTCCCCCGGCCTGCTCCAAAAGACCGGCATCATGATCACGATTTCCGGCCTTTCCGCCCGTATCGCCGGGCGCCTTCTCATCGACGACGCCTCCGTCTCGCTGCCCGCCGGCACCAAGGCGGGGCTGGTCGGGCGCAACGGCGCGGGCAAGTCGACGCTGTTCCGCATCATCACCGGCGACATGGCGCCCGAGGCGGGCGGCGTCGCCATCCCGAAGAACGCCCGCATCGGCCAGGTGGCGCAGGAGGCGCCGGGCACGGACGAGCCGCTGATCGACATCGTGCTTGCCGCCGACCGGGAGCGCGCGGCGCTGCTCGCCGAGGCAGAGGTGGCGACCGATCCGCACCGCATCGCCGATATCCAGATGCGGCTTGCCGACATCGGCGCCCATTCGGCGGAGGCGCGCGCCGCGAGCATCCTCGCAGGGCTCGGCTTCGACCACGCGGCGCAGCGGCGCCCGGCGAAGAGCTTTTCCGGCGGCTGGCGCATGCGCGTGGCGCTCGCCGCCGTGCTGTTCTCCGAGCCCGATCTCCTGCTGCTCGACGAGCCGACCAACTATCTCGACCTCGAGGGCACGCTGTGGCTCGAGGACTATGTGCGGCGCTATCCGCACACCGTCATCATCATCAGCCACGACCGCGACCTCCTGAACACGGCGGTCAACGCCATCGTGCATCTCGACCAGAAGAAACTCACCTTCTACCGCGGCGGCTACGACCAGTTCGAGCGGCAGAAGGCGGAGGCCGACGAGCTGCAGATGAAGGCGAAGGCGAAGAACGAGGCGGCGCGCAAGCACCTGCAGAGCTTCATCGACCGCTTCAAGGCCAAGGCCTCCAAGGCGCGCCAGGCGCAGAGCCGCATCAAGGCGCTGGAGCGCATGGGCACGGTGGCCGCCGTCATCGAGGACCACGTCCAGCCGATCACCTTCCCCGAGCCCGACAAGCAGCCCGCCTCCCCCATCGTCGCCATCAGCGGCGGCGCGGTCGGCTATGCGCCGGGCCAGCCGATCCTGAAGCGCATGAATCTCAGGATCGACAACGACGACCGCATCGCGCTTCTCGGCTCGAACGGCAACGGCAAGTCGACCTTCGCCAAGTTCATCTCCGGCCGGCTTTCGGCGGAGAGCGGCGAGGTCAAGACGGCGCCGGGCCTGAAGATCGGCTTCTTCGCGCAGCACCAGCTCGACGACCTGGTCCCGGCCGAAAGCGCGGTCGCCCATGTGCGCCGCCTGATGCCCGACGCGCCGGAAGCCAAGGTGCGTGCCCGCGTCGCCCAGATGGGGCTTGCGACGGAAAAGATGGACACGGCGGCGAAGGACCTTTCCGGCGGCGAGAAGGCGCGGCTCCTCATGGGCCTTGCCGCCTTCGACGCGCCGAACCTGCTGATCCTCGACGAGCCGACCAACCACCTCGACATCGACAGCCGCAAGGCGCTGATCGCCGCGCTCAACGACTTTCCCGGCGCCGTCATCCTGATCTCGCACGACCGCCACCTGATCGAGGCGACGGTCGACCGGCTCTGGCTCGTCAGGGACGGCACGGTGACGAGCTTCGACGGCGACCTCGAGGAATACCGCACGCTGATCGTCGGCGGCGGC
>NZ_JAKGBU010000051.1:0-10146 GCF_021555155.1 Rhizobium alarense | reverse complement strand
GGCTCGTCAGGGACGGCACGGTGACGAGCTTCGACGGCGACCTCGAGGAATACCGCACGCTGATCGTCGGCGGCGGCAGGCCGCGGGACGACAAGCCCCGGCCAGGCCCCGCCGACGAGGCCTTGTCCCGCGCGGACCAGCGCAAGGTGAACGCCGACCGGCGGGCATCGCTGGCGCCCTTACGCAAAAAGATCAACGAAATCGAATCTCTGACGGCGAAACTGGAGAAACAGATTCAGGCGCTTGACGTGGAGCTTGCGGATCCGGCGCTCTACGAGAAGAACCCCGCCGCCGCCGCCCGCAAGGCCAAGGACCGCGCCGACGCCGCAGCGAGACTCGCGGCGGCGGAGGAAGAATGGCTGGAGCTTTCGGGGGAATACGAGGGGGCGATGGCGGGGTAAGGCGGTACCTTGGCGGGCAGCCACAATCGTCCTAACATCGTCCTGCCAAAACGATTGCCAACCGGAAGCCATGGAACAGGAAGAATGGCAAAGGCTCTCTCCATCGAACTTGCACCGGAGATCGAAACACGGCTCGACGCGGAGGCGCGTGCGCTCAATCTTTCGACCGAAACCGTCGCGGAACGGGCGATCGCGGCCTGGCTGGACGGCCAGAGCCTCAAGCGCATCGCAATCGACAATGCCCTCGATGAGGCCGGCGACGGCGCTTTCATCTCTTCCGAGCGCATGAACCGCTGGATCGATCACTGGGGCGAAGACGAGATCGACCCGCCGGAGCCAGACGTCTTTTTGCCGGCGCGATGAGAATTGTCTACCTTCCATCGACGCGCGCGGACCTTCTGTGGTTTCGCCGCTATTACGAGCATGTCTTTCCCGAAGGCTTGACGCGCGCCCGAAACCGGTTCCGCGCAATCGAGCGGCTGCTTCGGGACAATCCGAATGCCGGCCGGCCTTCCGGCGTCGCCGACATACGTGAACTGCCCGTGTCGAAAACGCCGTTTCTGGTCATCTACCGCGTTCGCGAGGACCGGATCGAAATACTCAGGCTCTGGGATGCCCGGCGAAATCCGGATCATGCGCCGCGTTAGACAAGCCCTCAGCCAAGCTCGAACGTGGTGATGCCGAAGATCCGGTCGAGCGGCAGGCCGGGAGCCTCGCCGCGGTACATGCGGGCGGTCTCGAAGACCGGTTCGAGACCGTGGCGGGCGCAAAGCGCCTTCGCCTCGCCGTTCGGCACGGGGATGTCGAGATAGACGTCGCCGGCGCCCGCCTCCATGACGAGGGCGCGGAACAGGAGGTCGGCGTTCATCGCCGTGTCGGCGAAGAGCGGGCCGATCTTGCGGCCGCCGCGGCAGGCGCGGATCGTGCCGAGGCCGGCGATCGTGCCGTCGTCGATCAGCACGAGGCTGCGGCGCGTCTCCGTCTCCCGTGCCCATTGCCCGATGAAGGCGGGCCGCGGCGCCGGATTGAACCGCGCGTCATAGTCGACGATCATCGGCATGTGGACCGGCGCGACCGGGATGACGCGCTTGTCGCGCACGGGCTCGGTGCGGAGGCGTCCGCCGTAGCGCATGTTGCCGTGGGTATAGGCGAACCCGGAGCGGCGATAGTTTTCCTGCTGCGCGACCACGCCGTCGAGGCCGATCGTGCGCGGCCCGGCGGCGGCGACCGCATGCTGCCAGAGCGCCCGGCCGATGCCCTGCCCGCGAAAATCCGGGTGCGCGATGTAGAAGCCGAGAAAGGCGAAACCGTCGCCGTAGCGCACCATCGACACCGCCGCCGCCGGACGGCCCGCAAGCTCGGCGAGGAAATATCCCCCCGGGTCGGCGGTCCAGAAAGGATCGGCGTCGTCCAGCCCGGGGTTCCAGCCTTCGGCTGCCGCCCAGTCCAGAATCATGGCAAGGTCGTCCCTGCCCGCCTGCCGTATCGCCGCTTCCGCCACCCTGCCGTCTCCGTCCTCGTCGCGGGAAAACCTTCCGCCGGCCGGGATCGTCTGTCAACGGCCCCGGCCCGCCGCCTTTCATAAAAAAACGCCTAAAAAACATGCAGATAACCGTTCGCGACAGCTTAGACGAAAGTCGTAGGCGACCGTGCGGACCTTATTTCGCCGCCGCGCTTGAAACCCCCGGTTTAAAATGTTTAGGTTCGCGGTGATCACGAGAGCGGGGGCAACCCGCCCGCTCACCATTGGGAGGATAATTGATGGATCGTCGTTCATTCATGAAGAAGGCCGGCGTCGCCGGTGTCGGCGGCGCTGCCGCCACGGTGCTCGCCGCGCCCGCCGTCGCGCAGAGCAATCCGAAGATCAACTGGCGCCTGACCTCGTCGTTCCCGAAATCGCTCGACACCATCTATGGCGGCGCCGAGGTCCTGTCGAAATACGTGTCCGAGGCGACCGACGGCAACTTCCAGATCCAGGTCTTCGCCGCCGGCGAGATCGTGCCCGGCCTGCAGGCCGCCGACGCGACGTCCGCCGGCACGGTCGAGGCCTGCCACACGGTGTCCTACTACTACTGGGGCAAGGATCCGGTCTGGGCGCTCGGCGCGGCCGTTCCCTTCGCGCTCAACGCCCGCGGCATGAACGCCTGGCAGTATCACGGCGGCGGCATCGACATGTTCAACGAATTCCTGGCGACCCAGGGCCTCGTCGGCTTCCCGGGCGGCAATACCGGCGTGCAGATGGGCGGCTGGTTCCGCAAGGAGATCAAGACCGTCGCCGACCTGCAGGGCCTGAAGATGCGCATCGGCGGCTTCGCCGGCAAGGTGGCGGAAAAGCTCGGCGTGGTGCCGCAGCAGATCGCCGGCGGCGACATCTATCCGTCCCTGGAAAAGGGCACGATCGACGCGGCCGAATGGGTCGGCCCCTATGACGACGAGAAGCTCGGTTTCTACAAGGTCGCGCCCTACTACTACTATCCCGGCTGGTGGGAAGGCGGCCCGACGGTGCATGCGATGTTCAACAAGGCGGCCTTCGACGGCCTGCCGAAGGCCTACCAGTCGCTGCTGCGCACCGCCTGCCAGGCGACCGACGCCAACATGCTGCAGAAATACGACTACCTGAATCCCTCGGCGATCAAGCGCCTCGTCGCCAACGGCGCGAAGCTCAGCCCGTTCAGCCAGGAAATCCTGTCGGCCTGCTTCGACGCGGCCAACGAGGTCTATGCCGAAATGGAGGGCTCCAACGAGACCTTCAAGAAGATCTGGGGCTCGATCAAGGCGTTCCGCGGCGAGTACTATCTCAACGCCCAGATCGCGGAATACAACTACGACACGTTCATGATGATCCAGCAGCGCGGCGGCAAGCTCTAGGCTTGACCGAACGGCTGAATTGACGGCCCGGAGCGGCGACGCTCCGGGCCGTTTCGTTTCATGATTTGGCCATCAGCGGACGGGGTGGCAAGGAGGGGCGGTCGATTGCAGACGAATTCGAGCGAAGCGCGGCGTCACAGCATGGTGGGGATTCTGCTGATGTTTGCAGGGGTGGCCTGCCTCAGCGTCAATGACGCCTTCGCCAAGGCGTTGACTGCACAATATTCGACACTGCAGGTCCTTTTCCTGCGGAACGTCATTGCCCTGCCCTTCGCATTTGCCGTTGCGTGCTGGATGGGCGGCACCGGAGCATTGCGAACCTACCGCCCGGCAGCACACCTGCTGCGCGGCGTGCTGTGGATCTGCGCAGCCATGCTCTTCTTCACCAGTTTCCGCTATCTTCGGCTGGCGGAGGCGACGGCGCTCATCTTCGTCGCGCCCATGTTCATCACCGCTCTTTCCGCGCTGATGCTTCGCGAACAGGTCGGGTGGCGCCGGTGGGTAGCGGTCACTACGGGCTTCGTCGGCGTCCTCATTGTCGCAAGGCCCGGCGGCTCGTCATTTCAGCCAGCCTCGATGCTGCCGGTTGTGACCGCGCTTCTCTACGCTTTTCTGCTGATCAGTGCGCGATGGGTGGATAGCCGCGAGAGTGTCTGGACGCTGCTTCTCTACCTGACCGGCGCCGGCGCGTTGCTCAGCGGGCTCATCGTGCCGTTCGTCTGGACGGCAGTGCGGGCCGAAGATGTCTGGCTCTTCGTCGGCATCGCGCTGTTCGGAACGGCGGGCATGACAATGATGACGCAGGCCTTCCGTCTCGCGCCGGCATCTGTCGTCGCGCCGATCGACTACAGCGCGCTGCTCTGGGCAACGGGATTCGGTTGGCTCATCTGGAACGAAATTCCGGATGTGGCGACCTATGTGGGCGCCGTCGTCATCATCGCGAGCGGGATCTATATCGTCTTGCGGGAGCGGCACGTCGAGGACCAGGGCCTCGACCGCTGAGAGATTTTTCCGCGGCTCGCTTTCGCGGTGCAGGTAAGCGGATGGCCGGCAGCCCGCCGGCCATCAGTTGCGAACTGCACGTCAGTTAAACGACGGCGGGCTTGAGAGGTCGTTGTTGGGCTTCTCCTCGCCGGCAGTGCCGTTCTGGTCGGCGGGCTGCTGCTCGGCTCCGCCGTCCAGCGGATTGCCGCCTGGCAACTGCAGGCCGCCCGGCAGGCCGAGGCCGCCGCCGTTGTCGGGGAGCGTCAGGCCCGGCAGGCCGCCCTCGCCGTTCCCGAAGCCCGGAACCTCGATCTTGATCGTCGCCGGATCGATGCCGCTTCCCTCTCCCTTGTAGTGCATGACCATCTGCGGGAACATGATCGTCAGCGCCACCATGATGATCTGGATGCCGACGAAGGGCACCGCCCCCCAGTAGATCTGGCCCGTCGTGACCGGCTGGGTCACCTTGCCCGTCACCTTGTCGAGATAGGGCACGCGGGCGGCGACCGAGCGCAGGTAGAACAGCGCGAAGCCGAAGGGCGGGTGCATGAAGCTCGTCTGCATGTTGATGCCGAGCAGGATGCCGAACCAGATGAGGTCGATGCCGAGCTTGTCGGCGGCCGGCGCCAGCAGCGGCACGATGATGAAGGCGAGCTCGAAGAAGTCGAGGAAGAACGCCAGGAGGAAGACCATGACGTTGACGACGATCAGGAAGCCGGTCTCGCCGCCCGGCGTCGCGGTCAGCAGTTCCTCGACCCAGATATGGCCGTTCACGCCGTAGAAGGTCAGCGAGAAGACGCGGGCGCCGATCAGGATGAACAGCACGAAGGAGGACAGCCGGGTCGTCGAGGCGAGTGCCGAGCGGACCACCTCCAGGTTCAGCCGGCCCTTCGCGGCCGCCATGACGAGCGCGCCGACCGCGCCCATGGCGCCGCCTTCCGTCGGCGTCGCGATGCCGAGGAAGATGGTGCCGAGCACGAGGAAGATCAGCGCCAGCGGCGGGATCAGCACGATGATCACCTGCTGGGCGAGCCTGGACATCAGGTTGATGTTCAGCCCCTTGTCGACGAGCGCGAAGACATAGATGACGGCGACGCCGACCGTCGCGCCGAGGATGTCGGCATTCCCGCCCTGCGTCGGCGAGAGGACGACATGGGCGAAATAGGTGATCGCCGTGGCGACCGCGACAGCCACCAGGAGCGACGTCACGCCGGAGCCGAGCGAACGGGCCTCCAGCGGCAGGGCGGGCATGGAATCGCGCCGGATGAAGGTCATGAGCAGGATGTAGCCCATGTAGAGGCCCGTCAGCACGAGGCCCGGGATCAGCGCGCCGGCATACATGTCGCCGACCGAGCGGCCGAGCTGGTCGGCAAGCACGATGAGGACGAGCGATGGCGGGATGATCTGGGCGAGCGTGCCCGAGGCGGCGATGACGCCCGAGGCGACGCGCCGGTCGTAGCCGTAGCGCAGCATGATCGGCAGCGAGATCAGGCCCATGGCGATGACCGATGCCGCGACGACGCCGGTGGTCGCCGCCAGCAGCGCGCCGACGAAGATCACCGCATAGGCGAGGCCGCCGCGGATCGGCCCGAAGAGCTGGCCGATCGTGTCGAGCAGGTCCTCGGCCATGCCGGAGCGTTCGAGCACGATGCCCATGAAGGTGAAGAACGGGATGGCGAGCAGCGTGTCATTCGACATCACCCCCCACAGCCGTTCGGGCATGGCGTTGAGCAGCGGCCAGGAGAGGTTGATCGAATCGGAAAACGGCGCGAGTTCGACGCCGATGACGAAGAACAGCAGGCCGTTCGCCGCAAGCGCGAACGCGACCGGATAACCGAGCAGCAGGAAGACCACCAGCGACATGAACATGATCGGCGCCAGGTTGTGGGCGATGAACTCGATCATGCGCGGTTCTCCCCGACGGGCGTGTCCATGTCGAGCGGCGCATGCGTCGGCACATAGGGCGTCGGATCGTCCATGTCGCCCGTCATGATCGCGATCTTCTTGATGATCTCCGAGATGCCCTGCGCGAGGAGCAGGACGAAGCCGGCGAGCAGGATGGCCTTGGCCGGCCAGACGATGAGACCGCCGGCGCTGGAGGAGCCCTCGCCCGACCGGTAGGACATCAGCACGTAGGGCACGAGATAATAGACCATCAGCAGCACGAAGGGCATCAGGAACAGGCAGTGGCCGAGAAGGTCGATCCAGTGCTGCACCCGGCGCGACAGGGCGCCGTAGACCACGTCGATGCGGATATGCTCGTTCTGGCGCAGCGTATAGGCGGCGGCCAGCATGAAGGCGGCGCCGAACAGGTACCACTGCGCCTCCAGCCAGGCGTTGGACGAGATGTTGAACGCCTTGCGCACGATGGCGTTGCCGGCGCTGACGAGCACCGCGACGAGAATCAGCCAGGCGACGGCCTTGCCGATATTTTCGGTGACATGGTCGATGAGCCGGCTCAGGCCGAGCAGCTGTTTCATGAGTTCCTCCCCGCAATGGCTTTTATTCGCGTTTTGCCAAGCACAGGCAGAGTGCCGATTTCAAGCCCTTATTCAAGGGTACGGCGGGGTTTTCCCGGTCCGCCGGGCGGCTTTAGCCGAAAGCGCAAGCAAGTCGCCGTGCAATGCACAAACGATAGGCAGCAACCGGCGCCTGGACGCCCTTGCCCTCACCCGGCATTCTGCTAAAACACCGCCGCAATAATCATACAATTCGAGCGAAACCCCGAATCGAGCGCACCATGTCCCCGATCCATCTAGCCATCGTCGGCGTCGGCAAGATCGTCCGCGACCAGCATCTGCCCGCCATTGCCGGGAACAGCGACTTCAGGCTGATCGCGGCGGCAAGCCGCAACGGCACGGTCGACGGCATCGACAATTTCAAGACGATCGACGCGATGCTGGAAAAGGTGCCGGCGATCGAGGCGGTGTCGCTCTGCATGCCGCCGCAGTTCCGCTACGAGGCGGCGCAGAAGGCGCTTGCCGCGGGAAAACACGTCTTCCTCGAAAAGCCGCCGGGTGCCACGCTGTCGGAAGTCGCCGACCTCGAGGCGCTCGCCGCCTCGAAGGGTCTCTCCCTCTTCGCAAGCTGGCATTCGCGCTACGCGCCGGCCGTCGAGGCCGCGAAATCCTTCCTCGCCGGCACGACGATCCGCGCGATGCAGGTGATCTGGAAGGAGGACGTGCGCCACTGGCATCCGAACCAGGACTGGATCTGGCAGGCGGGCGGCCTCGGCGTCTTCGACCCGGGCATCAACGCGCTGTCGATCGTCACCCACATCCTGCCGCGCCCGGTCTTCATCACCGCGGCGACGCTGGAATTCCCGGAGAACAAGGACGCGCCGATCGCCGCCGACATCCGCTTCACCGACGCCGCCGGACTCGACCTTTCGGCCGAATTCGACTGGCGCCAGACCGGCAAGCAGAGCTGGGACATCATCGCGGAGACCGAAGCCGGCCGGATGGTGCTGTCGGAGGGCGGCGCCAAGCTCGCCATCGGCGGCAAGCCGGTGCACGAGGAGCCGGAGCAGGAATATCCGATGCTCTACCGGCGCTTTGCCGAGATCATCAGGGCCGGCACCTCCGACGTCGACCTCGCGCCGCTCCGCCACGTCGCCGACGCCTTCATGCTCGGCCGCCGCAAGTTCGTCGACGTCTTCTACGACTGACGGCGACGCACCGCGGCTTGCCGGGATGACAACCGCCACCGCCGGACCGCCGCGCGACATTGCCGAGCGTCAACTGCCGGCAGCTCGCCCGGGATCGCCGGCTGAAGGTCATGCTTCCCCGTCGATCTCGGCACGTTCCGGTGGAGATGGCCTGGCATGTCCACTACCGCAACGATCCGGCCCACCGCTGGTTCCGGTCGCTGGCGGCCGAGACGGCGCGCACGGCGGCGCAGGGTGGTGGGGCGGCGGACGCGTAGTGCTGCAGCGCCGTCCTGGCCGGCTTGCCCGACAAAGTCATGACAACCGCGCCTCGAGCTGCTACAGTGAAGCGCCCGGAGAAAGTCGATCATGGCCGTACGTTCTGAAAAGCTGGACCTTCGCCTGACAGCGGAAGCAAAACGGACACTGAGCGCAGCGGCCAAGGCGACGCGTCGCTCGGTGAGCGAGTTCGTGCTCGAAAGCGCGCTCGCCCGCGCCGAAGAAGCGCTGCCGGACCGGCGGTTTTTCGGGCTTGACGCGGAACACTGGGACGCCTTCCTGCAGGCGCTGGACGCGCCGCCGCGGGACCTGCCCCGGCTCAGGCGCCTGCTGGAGACACCCGGCACCTTCGACACGGAGCGGTAGCCCCGTGGATCTCCGCATCGAAAAGCTGCGCCGCGACCATCGGGTGGAAGCTTTCGATTGCGGCAAGGAGCCGCTCAACCGCTTTCTCGTCCGCCATGCGCTCCAGAGCCAGTTTGCCAACAGTTCGCAGACCTACCTTGCGCTTGCCGACAGGGAGGTCGTGGGGTTTCACACGCTCGTCTTCGGGCAGGTCGAATATGACGATGCGTCGGAACGGCTGCGCAAGGGGCTGGCCCGGCATCCGATTCCGTTGATGATCCTGGCAAGACTGGCGGTCTCGACGGGGTGGACCGGCAAGGGCATCGGCTCGGGACTGCTGAAGGATGCCCTGATGCGCACGCTCGCGGCGGCGGAAATCGCGGGCCTGCGTGCTTTTGCCGTGCATGCGAAGGACGAGGAGGCCCTGTCCTTCTACCGCCATTTCGATTTCACGGGGTCGCCGAGCGACCCGATGCATCTCTTCGTGCTCTTGAAGGATGTTCGCTGATCCGGCGGGTCAGGGGAGCGAAGCAGCGCTACGCAGTCCCTTCCGCCAGCCGGCGCGTATAGGCGTTGACGATGCCAAGCCGGGCCTCGATCAGCGCAACCTTTTCCGGCGTGTCGGCATCCGTCGCCTCGATGTCGATGAAGAGCTGTTCGAAGCCGCCGGGCGTGACGATCGCGAACATCTGGCCCTCCGCGTCGGAAATATTGACCCAACCGTGTTCGACATGCGGCGGCAGCGTTACCACCGTTCCCGGCGGCGCATCGAATGTCTCGCCGCCGCAGGTGAAACGGTAGGTTCCGCGAATGACGCGGAATACCTCCGTCTCGCGGGTGTGGACATGCGGTGCCGGTCCCTGTCCGGGTGGCGTGAAGGTTTCCCACATGCCGAATACACCGCCTGTTTCCGCCGCGGTCGCATGGATCACGACCGGCGCACCGAAAGACGCCCTCGCCGTCCGCTGCCTGCCGGGAACGGACGCAACTGCCTTGACAAAGGTTTCCATGACAGCCCCCGCCTTGAATGCCGGCAACCTTAGCATCCAGAAGGCCGCCGCGCAGCCTCCCCCTTAGGCCTTCTTCACCCAGCGCCCCTCGTTGGTCTGCTGCCAGTAGGTGAGCTGGTGGCCCTCGCCCTTGAGACGCTTCCAGTGGGCGCGGGCGGCATCCAGCTCGGGCTGGTCGTGACCGTCGAACAGGAAGATGACGCGCTCGTAGCCGTCGAGCGACGGCGGTTCGGCGCCGTCGACCAGGAAGCGGATCGTCGCGCCGTTCGGGTTGCCGGGCGACGCCGTCAGAAGCACCGGCTGGTCCGCGGCGAAGGCCTGCTCGTCGGTGCCGTGCGGCAGGAAGCTGTCGTCGCGGAAGGTCCACAGATGCGCGTCGAGCGCGTCGCGCCGCTCCGGCGTGCCGGTCTGGACCGCGACGCGCCAGCCGCGCTCCAGGCTCTTGTCGACGAGCGACGGCAGCGCGTCCTCGAGCCTCGATTCGGTGAGGTGGTAGAAAAGAACCTCGCTCACCGTGCCTACCCTTCGTAGTGCGCCCGCACCAACTCGTCGAGCAGGCGGACGCCGAAGCCCGATGCCCAGGACTGGCTGATCTCGCTCGCCGGCGAGCCCA
>NZ_JAKGBU010000050.1:28921-39381 GCF_021555155.1 Rhizobium alarense | reverse complement strand
CGCGCGAAGAGTTCGAAGCCGCGGCCGGGGGTGCCCTGTTCCATGCCGCGAGACTATCAAGGGTCGGTCAAACTGGTCAACAAACTTGTCCAGTGGCTGGCGCAATCGCGCTGCCTGCGTCAAAGCGCCAGTATGTTCGCTTTCTGATATTTGCTAAGGCTGCCACGGGGACGGAGTGGGATCGATTTGATGAACAAGGGAAGTTTCGCCTTTCCGCCGGCTGCGGCGCGTGCGCAGGCGCTGGGAGAGATTCACGCGCGGCCTTATGCGCTCGTACCCTCGCCCCGCGTCATCTTCCAGCTCGCTTTCCTGACCGAGGGCGGCACGACGGTCGACCACGCGGTGCTGTCGGACCTGTCGCGGTCGCGCGGCGTGTCGCCGCCGGCGCGCGACGCCAACCATCATGCGATGAGCTGGGGGCAGGGCACGCTGCGCTGGGAGCGCCACACCGAATTCTCGACCTATTTCTGGGACGCGCCGGCGCCGGAGCGTTTCGGCGGGCCCGTGCCCGTCCATCCGTTCGGTGACAGCTTCTCGCCGCCCGGCACGCTGATTTCCGGCATCCGGCTGGAGATCCGGCCCGACACGCCGGAAACGCGCGAGGCGATCGCCTGCTTCGACCCGACAAGCCTCTGCTACAGCGAGGTGAAGGAGGGGCAGGCCTCGATCCTCACCGACTTCCGCCAGAACGGCGACGGCCTGACCCAGATTCTCGTTATCGACCGCGGCATGACCGAGGCCGGGCGCGGCGCGCTCGTGCAGCGCCTGCTCGACATCGAGACCTACCGCACGCTGGCGATGATCGGGCTGCCGCTCGCCCAGTCGCTGTCGCCGGAGATCCGGCGCATCGAGGACGGCCTGACGGCCGTCACGCAGCGCATGAAGCAGCACGCCCGCGACGAGGCGGACGAGATGCTGGGCGAGATCACCCGGCTTGCCGCCGAGCTCGAGGCCAACGCGGCGCTCAGCCTCTATCGCTTCGGGGCGAGCCGCGCCTATTACGGCATCGTGCAGGAGCGCATCCGCACGCTCGCCGAGACGGCGCGGCCGGGCTACGAGACGCTCGGCTTCTTCCTCGAGCGGCGGCTCGCGCCGGCCATGCGCACCTGCCAGTCGGTGGAGGAGCGGCAGGCGAACCTGTCGCGCAAGCTCGCCCGCGCGACGTCGCTGCTCAGAAGCTGGATCGACGTGGAGCTCGAGCAGTTGAACACGACGCTGCTCAATTCGATGGACCGGCGCGCGAAGCTGCAGCTCCGCCTGCAGCAGACCGTCGAGGGCCTCTCGGTCGCCGCCATCTCCTACTATGTCGTCGGGCTCGTCGGCTATGTCGCGAAGGCGGCGCACGGCCTCGGCCTGCCGGTGAAGCCCGAGACGCTGACCGGACTGGCCGTGCCGGTCGTCGTGATCGGCCTCTGGCTGCTCGTGCGCGCCATCCGCCATCGCCACGCGGAGGAGGACCGCGCCTGAGCGCGGCTGGCCGTCAGCCGGAAAGATCGCAGAAATAGCGCGGCACGCCGTCGAAGATGCCGAAGCCGCTCATCGGCCCGGACGCGCCGTCTTCGGTGTCGGACGGGGCGCCCGACGGTGGCAGCGGCCGGTCGAAAGCGGCCTTTGCCTCATCTTCCGCCGCCCTGTCGAAGATCACCGCATGGTAGACGAAGTCGCTTGCGAGTTCGGTGATGTAGATTTCGAATTCGCGCACCGGCACGCCGCGCCATGTGCCGGCGACGACGGGAATGACCGTTCTCAGATATTCGCCGTCCTGCGTCGTCACCGGCGCGCCGAAGGCGGCCTCGTAGCCCTGCGGCACGACGAGCGGTCCCTCCTTGCGTGCCACGAGATAGCTGGACTGGAAGAGCGCATGCAGCGGCTCGGTGTAGCTGCAGTTGCGCTCGAAACCGTCGAGAAGCGGATCGAGCGCCGCGGCATGCGCGGCGTCGGCGAGGGAAAGCAGGCCGATCGCGGCCAATCCGGCGGAAAAGAAGTGGCTGACCATGTGCTGCCCGTGACGTTGTGCCCAACCTTGCCCGGTGCGGCCGACTGTATAAGGCGCCGCTGCCGCGAGCAACGGGGCTCAGCGGTCCCAGTAGGGCGACGGGCCGTAGAGATCGGCGAGATAGTCGATGAACAGCCGCACCTTGGCCGGCAGGAACTGGCGGCTCGGATAGACCGCCGACAGCAGGACGTTCTTCGAGCTTTCGTATTGCGGCAGCACCTGCACGAGCCGCCCGTCCTTCAGCTCCCGGCCGACGTCCCAGGTGGAGCGGAGCGCGATGCCGAGCCCGGCGATCACCGCCTCGCGGATGACCTCGCTCGAATTGGTGACGAGCGGTCCGGCCGGCCGGTAGGTGATCACGCCCGCAGGCCCCTCCAGGCGCCAGCCGTCCTGGTTGTGCGGCGGCAGGCAGACGTGCTCCGAAAGCGCGGAGAGCGAACCGGGTGCGCCGCGTCGCGCCAGGTAGCCCGGAGCCGCGCAAAGCACGCGACGCACCGGCGCGAGGCGCTTCGCGACGAGCGAGGAATCGGTCAGTTCCCCGATGCGGATCGCAACGTCGAAACCGTCGCCGACGATGTCGGAGAATTCGTCGGTCAGCTCGAGATGCAGCGTCAGGTCGGGATGCGCCTCCATGAAGCCGCCGATATGCGGCGCGATGTGCATGCGGCCGAACGACGTGGGCGCCGAGACGCGCAACATCCCGCGCACGGAGCCGGAGCGGCCGGAGACGAAGGCTTCCGCCTCCTCGATGCCGGCCAGGACGCCGACGATGCGCTCATGAAAGCCGTGGCCCGCCTCGGTCAGCGAGATCTGCCGCGTCGTGCGCTGCAGGAGCCGCGTGCCGAGCCGTTCCTCGAGCCTGCGGAGGCGTTTCGAAACGACGGCGGGCGACAGTCCGAGTGCCCGCCCGGCGGCCGACAGGCTGCCGGTCGAGACGACGCGGGCGAAGATTTCGAGATCGGCCAAATCGGACATAAGTCGCGCCCACTTTTGCTTTCCTGGCGAAAGTGCTTAGCATTTGCCTCGGTTGCGGTGAAGTGGTAAAGAAAAAAGACCACTTTCCGCAGGGTGCCGAGGGAGCGATACGGTGGAGCAGCTCCAGTTTCTGAAGCCGAGGGCCGGGATCGTCGCGCGGCGCGCGACGATCGTCGCCGACCTGCTCGACCTGCTGCCGCCCGGCTGCCTCGTGCACGAGGCGCGGGAACTCGTCCCGTTCGAGACCGATGCCTTCGTGTCGTATCGCCGCCTGCCGCTCGCCGTCGCGCTGCCGGAGACGACCGCTCAGGTGGCGGCCGTGATGAAATACTGCCATCGCTACGGCATTCCCGTCGTGCCGCGCGGCGCCGGCACCTCGCTGTCGGGCGGCGCCATTCCGCAGGAGGACGCGGTGGTGCTCGGGCTTTCGAAGATGTCGCGCATCCTTGACGTCGACTATGCCAACCGCACCGCGACCGTGCAGGCCGGGGTCACCAATCTCAACATTTCCGACGCGGTCTCGGCCGACGGCTACTTCTATGCGCCGGACCCGAGCTCGCAGCTCGCCTGCACGATCGGCGGCAATATCGGCATGAATTCCGGCGGCGCGCACTGCCTGAAATACGGCGTGACCACCAACAACCTGCTCGGCGTCAGGCTGGTTCTGGTCGACGGCACGGTCGTCGAGCTCGGCGGCAAGGCGCTCGACGCGCCCGGCCTCGACCTGCTCGGCCTCGTCTGCGGCTCGGAAGGCCAGCTCGGCATCGTGACGGAGGCGACCGTGCGGCTGATCGCCAAGCCGGAAGGCGCGCGGCCGGTCCTCTTCGGTTTCGACACGTCCGAGGCGGCGGGCGCCTGTGTCGCCGACGTCATCGGTGCCGGCATCATCCCGGTGGCGATCGAGTTCATGGACAGGCCGGCGATCGGCATCTGCGAGGCCTTCGCCAAGGCCGGTTATCCGATGGACGTGGAGGCGCTGCTCATCGTCGAGGTCGAAGGTTCCGAGGCCGAGATGGACGCGATGCTGGCAAGCATCATCGAGATCGCCAGGCGCCACGGCGTCAAGGTCGTCAAGGAAAGCCAGTCGGCGACCGAGGCGGCGCTCATCTGGAAGGGGCGCAAGTCCGCCTTCGGCGCTACGGGCCGCATCGCCGACTATATCTGCATGGACGGCACCGTGCCGCTCGGCCAGCTTTCCCATGTGCTGCGCGGCACGGCGGAAATCGTCGAGCGCTACGGCCTGCGCGTCGCCAATGTCTTCCATGCCGGCGACGGCAACATGCATCCGCTGATCCTCTTCAACGCCAACGACCCGGAGGACGCCGCCCGGGCGGAGGCGGCGGGCAACGACATCCTGAAGCTCTGCGTCGATGCCGGCGGCTGCCTCACCGGCGAGCACGGCGTCGGCATCGAGAAGCGCGACCTGATGCGCCATCAGTTCGACGCGGTCGACCTCGACCAGCAGATGGCCGTGCGCGCGGCCTTCGATGCGCAATGGATCCTCAATCCGTCCAAGGTCTTCCCGCTCGACGGAAGGCCCGCGGCATGACCATGACGCATGAACCGGTATCCGAAGAGGCGGCGGCCCGCCTCGTCCAGGCGGCGGCCGCGGCGCGCGCCCCGCTTGTCATCCGCGGCGGCGGAACGCGCAGCCTCGGCCTGGCCGCACCGGAGGCCGACATGCTGTCGAGCGCCGGCCTGAACGGCATCGTCGCCTACAACCCGGCCGAGATGACGATGACCGCGCGGGCCGGCACGCCGCTCGGCGCCATTGAGGCGGCGCTTGCCGAAAAGCGCCAGATGCTCTCCTTCGAACCGCCGCATATGGCGGGCCTGCTCGGCCGCGCCGGCGCCTCCACCATCGGTGGCGTCTTCGCCGCCAACGCTTCCGGCCCGCGCCGCTTCGTGGCGGGGGCGGCACGCGACAGCCTGCTCGGCCTGCGCTTCGTCAACGGCCGGGGCGAGATCGTCAAGTCGGGTGGCCGCGTCATGAAGAACGTCACCGGCCTCGATCTCGTGAAGCTCGTCGCCGGCTCGCGCGGGTCGCTCGCTTTCGTCACGGAGGTCACCTTCCGGGTGCTGCCGCTGCCGGAGACCGCGGCCACGGTCGTCGTCTCCGGGCTGACCGACGCCGAGGCCACCGCTGCCATGGCGACGGCCCTGTCGATGCCCGTCGAGGTCTCCGGCGCCGCGCAGCTTCCCGAAAGCGTGCGCGGGCGCTTTCTCTCCGGAACCCTGCCGGAGGGCGCGGCCACGGTGCTGCGCATCGAGGGGCTCGCGGCGTCCGTCTCCGTCCGTGTGGAAAAGCTCCGCGCCGCCATGGCCGCCTTCGGCGCCGTAGCCGTTTTGCCGGCAGCGGAAACCGACGCACTCTGGCGCGAGGTCCGCGACGCCTCTCCCTATGCCGACGGCTCGCTGCGGCCGCTCTGGCGCGTCTCGGTTGCCCCGGCCGCCGGCCACCAGCTCGTCGCGGCGCTGCGCCTCGAGGCCGGCATCGACGCCTTCTACGACTGGCAGGGCGGCCTCGTCTGGCTGCGCATGGAGGCCGATCCGGAGGCCGGACTCGTCCGTCGCTACATCAAGGCGCTGGGCGGTGGGCATGCGACGCTGGTGCGGGCGCCGGAAGCGCTGCTCGCGACGACGCCGGTCTTCGAGCCGCAGGGCGAGGCGATTGCCGCGCTGACGGCGCGGATCAAGCAGAAATTCGATCCGGTAGGCATTTTCACTGTTTCGGACAGTCAGGAGTAATCGATGATTTTGTACGTATTTACGTCAAAGAATATCACGAACATCTGGGCCGGAATTGGTGCACGCCTATGGGCAGTTTCCGATGCAGACCCAAACGTTATGGCGGGTAGGAGAACGAGGGCAACGAATGTCCTCGTTGGGCAAGCTGGCCTGATATACTGCAGCCATCCAGATTACAAATCCTTGACGACGCCATTTATAGTCACCTCCCAACCAAATCCAAAAAAGGACGAGGAGATGGTTTGGGGCGAGGCTTGGAAGATGCCATTTAGCATTCATCCGTTGGGTACACCAAGGAAGCACTGGAATGCCCATCAAGCCGCACGTGAATTACCCTTCAATCGAGACACAGGAAAGACCAACGTAACCAGCGTCTTTAAGGCAGTTGGTACAGCCGTTTTCAGCCCGATCGAGATCGGCGATAAAGATTGGGCAATGATTTTGTCGCGTCTATCAGACATATCAATGGTTTAAGATGCAGACCAATTTCACCGCCGAGCAACTTGCCGACCCGCATGTGGCGACGTCCGAGCAGATCCTGCGCAAATGCGTGCATTGCGGCTTCTGCACCGCGACCTGTCCCACCTATGTGACGCTCGGCAACGAGCTCGACAGCCCGCGCGGCCGCATCTATCTCATCAAGGACATGCTGGAGAACGGCCGGCCGGCCGACGCCGAGGTGGTCACGCATATCGACCGCTGCCTCTCCTGCCTCGCCTGCACGACCACCTGTCCCTCCGGCGTCGACTACATGCACCTCGTCGACCACGCGCGCGTGCATATCGAGAACACCTACCGCCGCCCTTTCCTGAACCGGCTGACACGCGGCCTGCTCGCGGCGATCCTGCCCTATCCGCGCCGGTTCCGGCTCGCGTTGCGTGCCGCCGCGCTCGGGCGCCCCTTCGCGGGCCTCATGAAGCGCGTGAAGGGGCTGGAACCGTTCGGCGCGATGCTCGATCTCGCGCCGCGTTCGCTACCGCCGGTCTCGGCGAGCACCAGGCCCGGCAGCCATGCGGCCGCCGGCCCGCGGCGGGGGCGCGTCGCGATCCTCACAGGTTGCGCCCAGCCGGTGCTGAAGCCCGACATCAACGCGGCGACGATCCGCCTGCTGACACGCTTCGGCGTCGAGGTGGTGGCGCCCCGCGGCGAGGTCTGCTGCGGCGCGCTCGTCCATCACATGGGCCGCGAGGCGCAGGCGCTTGCCGCCGCGCGCACCAATGTCGATCTCTGGCTGCGCGAGGCGGAAGAGCGGGGCCTGGACGCGATCGTCGTCACGGCGTCGGGCTGCGGCACGACGATCAAGGACTACGGCTTCATGCTGCGGCTCGACCCCGCCTATGCCGGGAAGGCGAAGCGCGTCTCGGCGCTGGCGATGGACGTCACCGAGTTTCTCGCCCGGCTCGATCTTCCGCAACGGGAGCGGCAGGGCATCACGGTGGCCTATCATTCGGCCTGTTCCATGCAGCACGGCCAGAAGATCACGATGCTGCCGAAGACGCTTTTGAAGGCGGCCGGCTTTGCCGTGCGCGACCCGGCGGAAGGCCATCTCTGCTGCGGCTCCGCCGGGACCTACAACATCATGCAGCCGGAGATCTCCGCAACGCTCAAGGCGCGCAAGGTGCGGAACATCGAGGCGACGAAGGCGGACGTCATCGCCACCGGCAATATCGGCTGCATCGAGCAGATCGGCAGCGGCACCGCGCTGCCGATCCTGCACACGGTCGAACTGCTCGACTGGGCCTATGGCGGTCCGAAGCCCGCGGCGCTCAGCTGACGGCTGTTCCGCTACGCCGGCCGCGGACCGGGCTCAACCGCCGAAGCTGAAGAGCGAGCCGATGATGTCGGTGCCGCGGTCGTCGTAGCTCACCTTGCCCTGGCGGTTGCCGGGGCCGATGACGATGACCTTGGTGCCGATGCCGGCCCGTTCATAGAGGTGTTCGACGTCCTTGTTCATCATGCGGATGCAGCCGGAGGACATGTTCTGCCCGATCGTCCAGGGCTGATTCGTGCCGTGGATGCGGAAGATCGTGTCGCGCCCGCCCTTGAAGAGGTAGAGCGCGCGCGCGCCGAGCGGATTGTCGACGCCGCCTTCCTGCGTGACCGGCAGGATGCGGCCCTTGGCGGCTTCGCGGCGGCGCATCTCGGCCGGCGGCGTCCAACTCGGCCATTCTTCCTTGCGGCCGACCTTCACGACGCCCGACCAGCCGAAGCCGTCGCGGCCGACGCCGACGCCGTAGCGCGTCGCCCGGTTGTTGCTCTCGATATAATAGAGGAACTTGTTGTTCGTATCGATGATGACCGTGCCGGGCGCCTCGTCGGTCAGAAGCCGCACCTTGCGGCGGAGAAATTTCTTCTCGACCTGCTTGCGCTGCGCGATCAGTTCGACGTCGGACGCCGCAACGCTGCGGGCATCGGCGGTGCCCGGTATAAAGGCGCTTGCCGGCGCATGCGGCAGCGCGGTGGCCGCCGTGAGAATTGCCGCAAACGCGTAGGATGCCGATTTTCGCATGATGACGTCCCTCTCAGTCCCTGTCGGCCGCAGAGGCTAGCGAAGTTCGCCGTCATTTCAAGTCGCGGCGGCACAGGATCAGCGAAAAGTGAGGCCCCCATGGCAGTCTCGCCACAGTATCTCTCGCCGCGGCGCGTTGCCGATCCGGCCGGCGGGCCGGGTTCTTCTGCATCTATGCGGCCCGTCCGCCGGTCGCGTCGCGCGTTTCCGGGGCAGGTCGAAGCTTAGATCACGATGACCTTGGTGCCGACGCCGACGCGCTCGTAGAGGTCGACCACGTCCTCGTTGCGCATGCGGATGCAGCCCGAGGAGACGGCATAGCCGATCGTCCACGGCGCGTTGGTGCCGTGGATGCGGTAGAGCGTCGAGCCGAGATACATGGCGCGCGAGCCGAGCGGGTTTTCCGGGCCGCCTTCCATGAAGGCCGGCAGGTAGTGGCCCTTGGCGGCCTCGCGGGCGACCATTTCCTGCGGCGGCGTCCAGCTCGGCCATTCGGCCTTGCGGGTGATCTTGTGCGTGCCGGCCCATTCGAAGCCCGGCTTGCCGACGCCGACGCCGTAGCGCCTTGCCTTGCCGTCGCCCATCACGAGGTAGAGGAAGCGATTGTTCGTGTCGATGACGATCGTACCGGCCTTGTACTCGGTCCCGTAGTCGACGACCTGCGGCAGGAACACCGGGTCGATCTGCGTCTTGACCGGCTTTTCGGCATGGACGACCGCGGAGACCTGCTGTACCGCGACGCCCGAGCGCTGGCGCAGGACGCGCCGCTGCTGCTCGCGCTGGCGCACGACGATACGGCGGGCGGAGACGGCAGGCTGCACGCCTTCGCCGGTCAGCTGCATGACCCAGGGCGCGGTGAGGTCGGGGCTGACGACGACCGGCGGGCGGCTCATGTAGCGGTCGTTGGCGGCGGCCCCGAGCGTGGCGGTGCACAGGATGGTGGTGGCGAGCAGAAGCGTTTTCTTCGACATGGACGGACCCGTTACCCTTCGTCATGCGGAAGCCGGCGGCCCGGACGGCGGCGGCCTCGTTCTCCGATATCGTCATGGCGCGACATGCGCTTGGGGCGGATGCTTGCACCTTTGCCGCGAGCGAATGGTAAACAGGCGATCGTTCAACTGCGAAAGCCGGCATAAAGCTTTGGGTAGGGTTATCGGCCCCTTTCCAAATCTGGTTGACGGATGGTAAAGACGGAACAAAAGGGAAACGACGGAGGCTTTGCGGCATGGCGAACGGCATCATCATCGGCGCGGACGGCCGGGCCCGCTGCGCCTGGCACGGCAATCTCGACGACTACCGCCGTTATCACGACGAGGAATGGGGCAGGCCGGTTGCCGACGACCGGCGGCTGTTCGAGAAGATCTGCCTCGAGGGCTTCCAGTCCGGTCTCTCCTGGCTCACCATCCTGCGCAAGCGGGAGAATTTCCGCGCCGCCTTCGCCGGCTTCGACATCGACCGGGTGGCGCGGTTCGACGCGGCGGACATCGAGCGGTGCCTGGCCGATCCGGGCATCGTGCGGCATCGCGGCAAGATCGTCTCGACGGTCAACAACGCGGTCCGCGCGCAGGCGCTGCGCGACGAGTTCGGTTCGCTCGCCGCCTATTTCTGGGGCCACGAGCCGCGGCAGACCGAACGGCCCGCCGTGATGGATCATGCGACGCTCGTCGCCAATCCGACGACGCCGGCCTCCGTGCGCATCTCGAAGGATCTGAAGAGGCGCGGCTGGACCTTCGTCGGCCCGACGACCGTCTATGCCTTCATGCAGGCGATGGGCCTCGTCAACGATCATCTGGACGGCTGCTTCTGCCGCGAGGAGGTGGAGGCGGCGCGCCGGGCATTCGCCCGTCCGCGTTGATTTGTTCCGGCCGGCACACGTTTATTTTCACGGCGAATCATGTAGCCTGCGGTTGTGTGGCGGTTTCATTTCATCGAGAGAGTCGGGCGTTCTCGGGGCGTGCGCGTTGTTGCGTACCGCGGGTGCTGAACGGTTTGGCGTGGGGAACGCAAATGGCGACTGGAACGTCGATGGAAATCTGGGCCTGCGCGAGGGCGCAGGAGATCGTGATGCGGGAGGGCTACAAGCTCATCCGCTCCGCCCGGGACGGCAACAATCCCGAAATCCGTGAAAACAGCATGATGCTCGCGAAGGTCATCGCCGCGACGCTGATGGAGGCCTCGGGCGCGCGCAGCGGGCTGCGGCAGCCACCGGCGGGCAAATAGCGGCGCCGGCCC
>NZ_JAKGBU010000050.1:0-28821 GCF_021555155.1 Rhizobium alarense | reverse complement strand
GGAGCGGGAGGCCCGCCCCGGCGACGCATCGTCGGGTTCGTCACTTCGCCCGCGTCTCCAGCCAGGCCTTCATCATCGCGATCTCCGCCTCCTGGGCCTTGATGATGTCCTCCGCGAGCTTGCGCACCTCCGGATCCCTGCCGTAGCGGAGCACCACCCTGGCCATGTCGATGGCACCCTGGTGATGCGGGATCATGCCGCGCAGGAAGTCGGTGTCGGCATCGCCGGTGAAGGCGATATCCATGTCCTTGTGCATGCGCAGATTGGCCGCCGCATAGGCCTTGCTGGAGGCGCTGTCGTCGCCTTTCGACTCCGCCGCCGCGCCGTGGTCCATGGCGCCGTGGTCCGTCGTGCCATGGTCCTGCGCGGCAAGCGGCGTGGAAATCGCCAGCGCGAGCGCCGCGCCGAGAAGAATGTGTCTGACCTGCATTCGTCCTGTCCTTGTCTTGAGCATGTCGTATCGCGCGCCTTCGCCGGATCGGGGGGCCGCGAAGAAATCACGGGCCTGCGCCGGCGGACGGGGTCGCACAGGGCGCGACCATCCCGCCTTGCCACATGGCAAGGAAAGCTCCTTCTCTTCAATTTTGCGAGAGCTGCTGCCGGCCGTCAGTTCAGGATGCGGGCGCGGCCGCCGTTGGTGTCGAGGCAGAGGCGGGAAAAGGCGAACAGGCCGCGGATCGAGCCGCCCTGCGACGTGTCGGATTCGCCGGTGCAGAAGACCGGGCGGAAGATGCCGGGGCTGACGCAGATGGTGGTTGCGAAGGTGAAGGCCGTGGACATGCCGCAGGCCTCCTCGAAGGCGGCCAGAATCTTTGCGCGGTCGGCCCGGTCGTAGACGTTGATCATCGTCATGATGCCGCAGGGCGCGCGCGCCAGGTCGTGCATGGCGAGCGCCTGCGGACCGAGCGCGATGAGGCCGGTCGAAAGATCGGCGGTCCAGTTCTCGCAGACGAAATGGTCCGCGATAGCCTCCGCGTCCACGCCCGCCATTTCGGCCACCGAGATCAAATGCGTCTGCGGCACGTTGGTCTTCGGTGTCATGATCCTCGATCCGGCCTTCTTTCCAGTGCGGGTGCCGTCGCCCGCAGGGTATCGATTTCAGGATGTGCGATTGCGGCCACACCAATGCGGCGGGCCTCGCTTGCATGCGGTCCGCGGTGGCAATATCATCGACCTTGCAACAGAAATACCTGATGTTTGGCAATTCCGGAACCGGGACTGCTGGTCGTTTACTCTACCTCCGATTGAGGAAGCATGAAAGCCTTTCGCATATGTGATGCGGCCCGGGTGGCGGATGCTCCAGACCTGCTCTGACCTCGTCGACCAGTTGAAGGCCTATCGCCTCAAGGTGGGCCTGACCCAGGGCGACATCGGCTGGAAGCTCGGATTCGCCTCGACCACCGTGTCGCGCTGGGAGCGCGGCGTCGCGACGCCGGATCTCCGGGCGATCGGCGCCATCGTCGATTTTCTGCGCCGGGCCAATGCGCAGACCGAGCAGTTCCTCATCCGCTCCATCCAGAATGCGCGCGACAGCCGCAACCTGTGGGAGGGGCGGGACGTGCGCTATCTGGCCGGCTCACCCCAAGAGTTCCGGGAGAGCCCGGAGATGCGGGCGGTGGTCGGCAGCAATATCCGCGGCTTTCTCTCCGGTCCCTACCGCGATTGCATCGAGGATCAGGCCATCGTCGCGAGTTTTTCGGCGGGCGAGATCGCCAGCATCGACGTCTATGGCGGCACGGCGCTGTCGATGACCTCGATCCCGGAGGGTTTCGTGCAGATGAAGCGGCTGTCCTTCTGCGCCGACATGCCGGGCGTCATTCGCGGCGATACCCATTCCATTCTCATTCCGGCGGCCGAGGCGGCGCGGTCCGAAGGCGTCGTCATCCATAGCTGGGACCTGCTGTCGCGCCCTGTCTGACCGCCTGTCGGGTCTGCCCCGTTTCCCCGTTGCCCTTGCCGCCCGTGCCCCGATCCGCTAGGGAAGCGCCACAGGAAATTGCAAGCATCCGGGCCGCGAAAATGAGCGAAAAACAGAAGAAACCGCAGAAGCTGAGGGCTCGCCTGCCGCGCGGCTTCGTCGATCGCTCCGCCGCCGACATCCGCGCTGTCGACGAGATGTGCGCCAAGATCAAGGCCGTCTACGAGCGCTACGGCTTCGACCCGGTCGAGACGCCGCTCTTCGAATATACCGACGCGCTCGGCAAGTTCCTGCCCGACAGCGACCGGCCGAACGAGGGCGTCTTCTCGCTGACCGACGACGACGACCAGTGGATGTCGCTCCGCTACGACCTGACCGCGCCGCTCGCCCGCCACGTGGCGGAGAATTTCAACGAGATCCAGCTTCCCTATCGCACCTACCGCGCCGGCTACGTCTTCCGCAACGAAAAGCCCGGCCCCGGCCGCTTCCGCCAGTTCATGCAGTTCGACGCCGACACGGTCGGCGCCAGCGGCGTCCAGGCGGACGCCGAGATGTGCATGATGATGGCCGACACGATGGAAGCGCTCGGCATCAAGCGCGGGGATTATGTCATCCGGGTGAACAACCGGAAGGTTCTGGATGGGGTGCTGGAAGCCATCGGGCTTGGCGGCGAGGAGAATGCCGGACGGCGTCTGACGGTGCTGCGGGCGATCGACAAGCTTGATAAATTTGGCCCGGAAGGGGTCAAACTATTGCTCGGAGAGGGGCGCAAGGATGAGTCCGGCGACTTTACCAACGGCGCGGGGCTCAACGAATCGCAGATCGAACCGCTGCTGAAATTCGTGCAGATAGGCAACATGTTGGCCAGCGACCGCGCATATAGGGAAGCGCGGATGTCTTTCAATCCGCGCGACAAAAAGCTATTGCAGGCGGCATTAAGCGAGTTAATGACGATAGTTGGTTCTTCGAACCGGGGCTGTGAGGGCATAACCGAACTTGAGGTGATTGCTGATCTTGTTTGGGCTGCCGGCTACGACAGCGACCGCATCAAAATCGACCCCTCCGTCGTCCGCGGCCTCGAATACTATACCGGCCCCGTCTTCGAGGCCGAACTGCAGTTCGAGGTCGTCAACGAAAAGGGCGAGAAGGTCGTGTTCGGCTCGGTCGGCGGTGGCGGGCGGTATGACGGGCTCGTCTCGCGCTTCATGGGCCAGCCGGTGCCGGCGACGGGCTTTTCCATCGGCGTCTCGCGCCTGATGACCGCCTTGAAGAATCTCGGCAAGCTCGGGCAGGACGAGGTCATCGCCCCCGTTCTCGTCACCGTCATGGACGGCGACACGGAGAGCATGGGCCGCTACCAGCGCTTCACGCAGGACCTGCGCAATGCCGGCATCCGCGCCGAGATGTACCAGGGCAACTGGAAGAAATTCGGCAACCAGCTGAAATATGCCGACCGCCGCGACTGCCCGCTCGCCATCATCCAGGGCGGCGACGAGCGGGCCGACGGCGTCGTGCAGATCAAGGACCTGATCGAGGGCAAACGTCTTGCCGGCGAGATCGAGGACAATGCCGCCTGGCGCGAGGCGCGCGTCGCGCAGGAGACCGTGCCCGAGGCCGATCTCGTCGCGAAGGTGCGCGAGATCCTCGCGGCGCAGGCGGAAGACCGCAGGCGGGCGGCCGGATCGTGACACTCGTCAACCTGCCCGCCTTCGCGCCCGACATGCTTGCGGACTTCGCGCGGCTCGGCACGGAGCGTGTCGACACGCCGGTGATCCAGCCGGCCGCGCCCTTCCTCGACATGGCGGGCGAGGACCTGCGCCGGCGCATCTTCCTGACGGAGAGCGAGACCGGCGAGAGCCTCTGCCTGCGCCCGGAATTCACCATTCCCGTCTGCCTGCGCCATATCGAGACCGCGACCGGCACGCCGAAGCGCTATGCCTATCTCGGCGAGGTCTTCCGCCAGCGCCGCGAGGGCGCCAACGAGTTCTACCAGGCCGGCATCGAGGATCTGGGCGACACCGACGTCGCCGCCGCCGATGCCCGCGCGGTGCATGACGCGGCGGTCATCATCGCCAACCGTCTGCCCGGCCGTACGCTGTCCGTCACGCTCGGCGACCAGTCGGTCTTCGAGGCGGTCGTTGCCGCCTGCGGCCTTCCCTCCGGCTGGCAGAAGCGCCTCATCCATGCCTTCGGCAACCAGGCGCAGCTGCAGCGCCTGCTGTCCGAACTGGCGAACCCGGCCGATGCCGGGGTCTTCGGCCCCGAGGTCGACCGCCTGGCGATCCTGGGCCTGCTCGACGACGAGGCGAGGCTTGCCGGCCATATCGACGGAACCATGCAGGCGACCGGCTATTCCACCAACACCAGCCGCTCGCCGCTGGAGATCGCCCGCCGCCTCAAGGAGAAGATGGAACTCGCGAGCACCCGTCTCGACCGCCGCACGCTCGACCTGCTCAGGGAATTCCTGGCGCTCGAGCTGCCGCTGGCGGATGCGCCCGCCGCGCTCTTCGCCTTTGCCGCCAAGTCCGGACTGTCGCTCGACGGCGCGCTCGCCCGCTTCGATGCGCGGGTGGTGGCGCTGGCCAATGCCGGCGTCGATCTCGCCGCCGTCACCTACCGCGCCGCTTTCGGCCGTCCGCTCGACTATTATACCGGCCTCGTCTTCGAGGTGACGGCCGGCGGCGGCGGTGCCGTGCTTGCCGGCGGCGGCCGCTTCGACCGGCTGATGACGCTGCTCGGCGCGGAAAGACACATCCCGGCCGTCGGTTTCGCGCTCTGGCTCGACCGGATCGAGCGGGCGATCGGGCAGGGAGCGGCCGCATGACCGTCACTATCGCACTGCCCTCCAAGGGCCGCATGAAGGACGACGCGTCCGAGATCTTCTTCCGGGCGGGTCTCAGGATCGCCGCCGTCGGCAACGAGCGCTCCTATCGCGGCCGCATCGAGGGGCGCGACGACATCGAGATCGCCTTCCTCTCGGCCTCCGAGATTTCGCGGGAACTCGGCAACGGCACGGTCGATTTCGGCGTGACCGGCGAGGATCTGGTGCGCGAGGGCATGCCGGAGGCGGATGCCCGCGTCGACTTCTCCGCCCGCCTCGGCTTCGGCCATGCGGATGTCGTCGTCGCGGTGCCGGAGATCTGGCTCGACGTCGACACCATGGCCGACCTCGGCGACGTCGCCGCCGATTTCCGTGCCCGCCACGGCCGTCGGCTGACCATCGCGACCAAATACTGGCGGCTGACGCAGCAGTTCTTCTCGGGCAACCACGGCATCCAGCTCTACCGCATCGTCGAAAGCCTCGGCGCGACGGAGGGCGCGCCGGCCTCCGGCTCGGCCGACATCATCGTCGACATCACCTCGACCGGCTCGACGCTGAGGGCGAACCACCTGAAAATATTGTCGGACGGCGTGATCCTGAAATCGCAAGCCTGCCTGGTGCGCGCCCGCAAGCCGGGGCATGAGGGGGACGCGGTGGTGGCGGAGATCGTCGAGAGGGTGCGCGGCGTTCTCTGACGGCGGGCCGCCGCCGTCTTGCGCGCAGCGCGCCTCAGGCCTGTTCCAGGAGCGCCGTCAGCTCGTCCGGCAGGTCGATCGGCACGTCATGGCCGCAGGCAAGCTCGTGCACCGTCCAGCCCGGATCGTTGCGCAGCGGCGCGGCGATCTGGCCGAAGGGGCCGTCCCAGCCGGTGGCGACGATGAAGGTCTTCCGCTTGATCTGCCGATAGGCGCCCGTCACGCGCGCCTTCTCGGTGAAGGTCCCGGTCGGCTGCGGCGTCGCCTTGGCATTGGACCGGGAAACGTCGGCCTCCGAGAGGTAGTCGCCGGGACCGCTCGGCGGTGCAGGCACCGTCGGCCCCTCGAAACTCGCCTCCGCGATGTCGGCGAAGGACTGGCCGTCCTCGGCGATGAAGCCCTCCAGATAGACGATGGCGGCGATGCGCTCCGCGATGCGTTCGGCGACCATGGTGCCGACGATGCCGCCATAGGAGTGGGCGACGAGCACGATGTCGTCGAGATCGTGCCAGAGCACTTCGTTGACCACGTCGTCGACATGGGTCGAGAGCGTGATCGGCAGATGCGCCAGATGCGACCGTTCCCCAAGACCCGACAGCGTCGGCACATGCACGTGATGACCCTTCGCCCTCAGCCGCGCCGCGACCCGGTCCCATCCCCACGCACCGGTCCAGGCGCCGTGAACCACAACGAATGTCGACATGATCCCCTCCATATGATTGCAAAACAAGATCGATTGCATTTTGCAAGTAATTTGAATATTGTCAAGCCATGAGCAACGACTCCTTCCGTTCGGGCTGCCCGATCAATCTCGGCCTCGAGGTCTTCGGCGACAAATGGTCCCTGCTGATCATTCGCGACATGATGTTCGCCGGCAAACGCCACTACCGCGAGTTCCTCGCCTCGGACGAGGGCATATCGAGCAATATCCTCGCCGACCGGCTCGCCCGTCTGGTCGACGCCGGCATCCTGACCCGGGCGGACGACCCGGCGCACAAGCTGAAGGCGATCTATTCGCTGACGGCGCGCGGCATCGACCTCTTGCCGATCCTCGCCCAGATCAGCCGCTGGAGCCGGTCGCACATGCCGGTCGATCCGGAACTCGCCCGCACCGGCGAGGCGCGCGACCGGGCGGGACCGGGTGCGGTGGAGGCGCAGATGGCGGCGCTCCGCCGGTTGCATCTGGGGGAGGGATAGGGATGCGAACGATGATCGTGGAGATTGTGGGGCAGATATGCGGCGCGCTATAGTGGCGCTATGAGCTTGATCCAGAACGAACGGACGAAACTGATGGCAAATGCCATCGACAGGGCATCGACGGCATGCCTGACCGTAGGACTTCTCACGCCCATTGCCGGCTACCTTTATAATCTCGGCGGTTTGCGGGACGGAATGAATGTCTGGATGCTCGCCGGCCTCGTTGGTTGGCTTTTGACGGCGTTGATACTACATTATCTCGCGAGACGGGTTCTGAAAGGACTCAGACAATGACAGGCATGTGGATCATAGCATTCGTCGTCGCACCTGTTCTGGTGATCGCCATGGCCTATCTCGGTTTGCGCTGGAACGAACATTCGCTTGCCAAATCCGAGACTGAAAACCGGCATTGACGGCAGGAACTTTTCACCTGGCCGCTGACGTCGCGTGACAGGCTCCCTATCTAGGAACTCCCACCCCAAAGGAGTTCTCATGGCAGACCTGTCGTCCTTCCCCATCACCGCCAAGTGGCCGGCCAAAAATCCGGACATCATCCAGCTCTATTCGCTGCCGACGCCGAACGGCGTGAAGGTGTCGATCGCGCTGGAGGAACTCGGGCTGCCCTACGAGGCGCATCGTGTCGATTTCGGCGGAAACGAGCAGAAGGCGCCGGAATTCCTCTCGCTCAATCCGAACGGCCGCATTCCCGCGATGATCGACCCTGACGGACCCGGCGGCAGGCCGATCGGCCTCTTCGAGTCCGGCGCCATCCTGGTCTATCTGGCGGAAAAGAGCGGGAAACTGATCCCGGCCGATCCGGCGGCGCGCTACGAGACGCTCGCCTGGGTGATGTTCCAGATGGGCGGCGTCGGGCCGATGTTCGGCCAGTTCGGCCATTTCCACAAATTCGCCGCCGACAAGGTCGCCAACAATGCCTATCCGACGGAGCGTTACCGCGACGAAGCAAAGCGCCTGCTGTCGGTGCTCGAAGGCCGGCTGACGGGCCGCCGGTGGATCATGGGCGACGAGCATACCATCGCCGACATCGCGACCTATCCCTGGATCCGCGGCGCCGACGTCTTCTACGGCGGCCGCGAGGCGCTCGACTATACGTCCTTCCCGGCGGTCATGGCCTGGCTGGAGCGCTGCCTCGCCCGCCCGGCGGCGATCAGGGGCCTCGACATTCCGGCCAAACCCTGACGCAAACGAAGAACAGGGCGGCGTGGCGGTGCGTTGACGCGCCGCCCGCCACCGCGCTACCTCTCGGACAAACAATGGAAAGAGGGTGGAGATCGTGGCGGGAAGAATTGTCGTAGCGGGCGGCGGCCAGGCCGCCTTCGCCTTCATCGCCAAGCTGCGGGCGCTGAAGGACGAACGGCCGGTCACCATCGTCAGTGCCGAGGCCTGCTATCCCTACCAGCGGCCGCCGCTTTCGAAGAAATACCTGCTCGGCGAGGCGGATCTCGAACGCCTCAAGTTCCGGCCGGACGGCTGGTACGGCGAAAACGGCATCGACGTCAGGCTCTCGACGCGCGTCGAATGGATCGACAGGGCCGGTAAGTCGGTGTCCCTCAGCGACGGCTCCGTCCTCGACTATGACGTGCTGGTGCTTGCGACGGGTGCGACGCCGCGCCGCCTGCCGGATGCGATCGGCGGCGGTCTCGACGGCGTCTTCACCGTGCGCGACTATCTCGACGCCGACCGGCTCGGCGCCGAGATGACGCAGGGCCGCAGGGCGCTCGTCGTCGGCGGCGGCTATATCGGGCTCGAGGCCGCGGCGGTCGCCCGCGGCAGGGGGCTGGTGGTGACGGTCATCGAAATGGCCGACCGCATCCTCCAGCGCGTCGCCTCGCCCGCCACCGCCACGATCCTCAAGGCGATCCACGCGGCGCGAGGCGTCGACATCCGCGAGAAGACGGGGCTTGATCGTCTCGTCGGCGAGAACGGCCGCGTTACCGGCGCCGAACTCTCGGACGGCTTCGTGCTGCCGACGGACCTCGTGATCGTCGGCATCGGCGTTGCGGCCAACGACCGGCTCGCCCGCGACGCGGGGCTCGACGTGGCGAATGGCATCGTCGTCGACGACCGGGCGCGCACGGCCGATCCCGCGATCTTCGCGGTCGGAGATTGTGCCGTCCTGCCTTTCGAGGGCCGCATGGTGCGGCTCGAATCGGTGCAGAACGCCGTCGACCAGGCGGAAGCCGCGGCGGCGGTCATCGCGGGCAGCGACGAACCCTACCGGCCGAAACCCTGGTTCTGGTCGGATCAGTACGATGTCAAGCTGCAGATCGCCGGTTTCTGCGCGGGCTTCGACGATACGCTCGTGCGCCCCGGCACCCGCGAAGGCAGCGTCTCGGTCTGGTATTTTCGCGAGGGCAGGCTGATCGCGGTCGATGCGGTCAACGACGCCAAGGCCTATGTGACGGGCAAGAAGCTCCTCGAGATGGGGCGCACCCCCGAGCGGGGTCTGCTGGAGGATGCCGCGACCGACCTCAAGACATTGCTCGCCTGAAGGATCGGCCGTTCGCTGGTCGCGGCAACGGGCGCCGGAGATTGAGGTGGGCCGGCCTGCCGACGTGGCGACGAATCGCGACGTCGCGCCGGAAAACATGTCGCAGGCCTGAGACGGTTCCCGCCCCGGACGGGCAGCGCCCGTCTACTGGCGGTTGACGACGCGGGCGCTGAGATCGGTCTGGAAACGCGGGAAGATGAAGACGCCGATGATCGTGCCCGCATATTTCTGCTCCAGGCCGGTCGATTCCCCGACGCAGAACACGGGCTGGCGCGGGCCGCCCGCAAGCTGGATCGACGTCGAGAAGCAGAAGGACGAGGAGGTCGTCGCGGCCTGCTCGAAGAGTTCGAGCACGCGGCTTCTGTCGAGCGGCTCGTAGCAGCGGATGAGATTGAGCAAACCACAGTTCTTCTGGGTGAGGCCGTGAAGACGCAGCGCCTTTTCGCCAAGGGTGAAAAGCCCGTTCGACAGGTCTCCCGTCCAACGCTCGGTAACGCAATACTGCAGCAGCAGTTCGTTGTCCGCATCGTTGAAGTCGAGCGAACCCGGTACGAAGGGCGACGTCAGAGCGTTCTTTGCGATCTTAAACACGTGCCACCTCGGGCATTTCGTCTACGTTGACAATCATGCTCTGCTCTCGATCCAGACGATGGGGCAAGCGATGAGCCCCCGCGAGAGTGGCGTCACGGCTCACAGCGGAACCCGGCATTTCAGATATTGAGCCTACCCGATGCCGCGACTGAGCGATTGGCGACCGGGAAGGAAGGTACGCGTGGCCACACTGGACGCAGTTCAACGTCTCAGGCGTTTCCCATCATGACTTCTGGAGGCGTCCCATCGGCGATCTCCGCGACCCGGCCTCATGCCCGCGTCCTGCGATCGTCTTTCTGCTGCCCCGCGTGAATCTCGTGTTCACTTGGAGCGCTTTTATAGTTCGTTTTCCGCAACCGGCAATGGTTTTCTGTCACATTTTTTCACGAAGCTGCGGATTGACTGGAATTTGTATTGCGGAGCCGCGGGCACTGCCCGGCAGCGCGGAGAACCCGCTCTGCCGTCAATTGCAACCCGGACGCCGGAGCGCGGTCCGAAACGCGGCCTGCACCGTCGACGGCCACAAAAAAGGGCGGCCCGAAGACCGCCCCTCAACTGAACTTATGTTCAGCGCGACAAGCTTTCGCCTATCACATCATGTCCATGCCGCCCATGCCGCCCATGCCGCCCGGCATTGCCGGAGCGTCCTTCTTCGGCAGTTCGGCGATCATGGCTTCCGTCGTGATCAGCAGCGAGGCAACCGAAGCGGCGTTCTGAAGGGCCGTGCGGACGACCTTGACCGGATCGACGATGCCGAGCTGGATCAGGTCGCCATATTCGCCGGTCTGGGCGTTGTAGCCGTAGTTGTCCTCGTTCTTGTCGAGGATCTTTCCGACGACGATCGACGCTTCGTCGCCTGCGTTTTCAGCGATCTGGCGAACCAGCGACTGAAGTGCCTTGCGGACGATGTTGACGCCGGCTTCCTGGTCGTCGTTCTCACCCTTGGAGGTGATCTTGACGGAGGAGCGCAGCAGAGCGACGCCGCCGCCCGGTACGATGCCTTCCTGAACGGCCGCGCGCGTCGCGTTGAGGGCGTCGTCGATGCGGTCCTTCTTTTCCTTCACTTCGACTTCCGTCGAACCGCCGACGCGGATGACGGCGACGCCGCCGGCGAGCTTGGCAAGGCGTTCCTGCAGCTTCTCGCGGTCGTAGTCGGAGGTGGTCTCTTCGATCTGCGCCTTGATCTGCGTGACGCGGCCTTCGATTTCAGCCTTCTGGCCGGCACCGTCGACGATCGTCGTGTTTTCCTTGGAGATCGACACCTTCTTCGCACGGCCGAGCATGTCGAGCGTGACGTTCTCGAGCTTGATGCCGAGGTCTTCGGAGATGACCGTGCCGCCCGTCAGGATGGCGATATCTTCGAGCATGGCCTTGCGGCGATCACCGAAGCCCGGAGCCTTGACGGCAGCAATCTTCAGGCCGCCGCGCAGCTTGTTGACGACGAGCGTTGCAAGGGCTTCGCCTTCGACGTCTTCCGCGATGATGACGAGCGGCTTGCCGGTCTGGACGACGGCTTCGAGAACCGGAAGCATCGCCTGCAGGTTCGAAAGCTTCTTCTCGTGCAGCAGGATGAAGGCGTCTTCGAGATCGGCGATCATCTTTTCCGGGTTGGTCACGAAGTAGGGCGACAGGTAGCCGCGGTCGAACTGCATGCCTTCGACGACTTCGAGTTCGGTCTCGGCGGTCTTGGCTTCTTCAACCGTGATGACGCCTTCGTTGCCGACCTTCTGCATCGCTTCCGCGATGTCGAGGCCAACCTGCTTGTCGCCGTTGGCGGAGATCGTGCCGACCTGGGCGACTTCTTCCGAGGTGGAGATCTTCTTGGCCTTGGCGGCAAGATCCTTGACGACTTCGGCAACGGCCATGTCGATGCCGCGCTTCAGGTCCATCGGGTTCATGCCGGCGGCAACGGCCTTGTTGCCTTCGCGAACGATCGCCTGGGCGAGAACCGTGGCCGTCGTGGTGCCGTCGCCGGCGATGTCGTTGGTCTTGGAAGCGACTTCGCGAACGAGCTGGGCGCCCATGTTCTCGAACTTGTCGTCGAGTTCGATTTCCTTGGCGACGGAAACGCCGTCCTTGGTGATGCGCGGAGCGCCGAACGACTTGTCGATGACGACGTTGCGACCCTTCGGGCCGAGCGTGACCTTCACGGCGTCAGCGAGGATGTCGACGCCACGCAGCATCTTTTCGCGGGCGCTGCGGCCGAATTTGACTTCTTTGGCTGCCATTTTCAAAACTCCTGGTTTCGAAACGCCGGTTGAACCGGCTTTGATATTGGGGAGGGTTCAGGAAAACCGGCTGATCAGCCGATGATGCCCATGATGTCGGCTTCCTTCATGATGAGAAGGTCTTCGCCGTCGAGCTTGACTTCGGTACCGGACCACTTGCCGAAGAGCACGCGGTCGCCGGCCTTGACGTCCAGGGGCACGATCTTGCCGCTGTCGTCCCGGGCGCCGGAGCCGACGGCGACGATTTCGCCTTCCTGCGGCTTTTCCTTGGCGGTGTCAGGAATGATGATGCCGCCCTTGGTCTTGGCTTCGGACTCGACGCGACGGACGACGACGCGATCGTGCAGGGGGCGGAAGTTGGTGCTTGCCATTGTCTAATCCCTCGATCAAATGACATTCCGGGTCTCGAATGGACCCGTTCGATTGGCGTTAGCACTCACCTATTGCGAGTGCTAGCGGGGATTGAGATAGGCACGGCGCGCGGAGGAGTCAAGAACGGCATCCGCAAATTTTGCTCTTTCGATCTGCGCTTGACTTGAATCTCCCGATTTTGTTTAACGGGCCATGGGGTTTGCGAATACCCCACGAGGCGCCATGCCGAATTTCGCGTCCTGACCTCATTCATCAAGGGACGTAGTATCATGGCCTCCTATAACGCAATCTCTCCCGAAAAGCTCGCTCGTCTCGTCGGCACGCCAAAGGCGCCGGTCCTTATCGATGTGCGCGACGACGTGGATTTCGCTGCCGCGCGCCTTCTTCTCCCGGCTTCCTCAAGACGAAGCCACACCACCGTGACGGACTGGGCGGACACGTATCGCGGCCGCTGGGTCGTCGTCGTCTGCCAGAAGGGGCGCAAGCTCAGTGAAGGCGTCACCGCCCTCCTTCGCCTCCACGGTGCGCAGGCGGAAATCCTCGAAGGCGGTTTCGAGGCATGGCGCCTGGCGGGACTGCCGCTGGTGCCGGTCGAGCGGCTGCCGGAGGAAAAAACGGCCGGAGGGACATTGTGGGTAACACGCTCCCGTCCGAAGATCGACCGCGTCGCGTGCCCGTGGCTGATCCGCCGCTTTGTCGATCCGGATGCGACGTTTCTCTATGTCTCGGCGCCTGAAGTGCCCGCTGTCGCCGAGCGGTTCTCTGCCGTGCCGTTCGACATCGAGGGCGTGTTCTGGAGCCATCGCGAGAGCCTCTGCACGTTCGATGTGATGGTCGAGGAATTCGGGCTCTCTTTCCCGGCGCTGTTGCAGCTCGCGCGCATCGTGCGCGGTGCGGACACCGACCGTCACGATATCGAGCCGCAGGCGGCCGGCCTGCTCGCCGTGTCGCTCGGCCTGTCGCGCATGTATGCCGACGATCTCGAACAGCTGGAGGCCGGCATGCTTGTCTACGACGCACTCTACCGTTGGGCGCGCGACGCGGCGGACGAGAAACACGACTGGGTGTCGCATGGCGGGCGCAAGTGAGGGTGTGATGGAGAAAAGCGTTGCGCAGAAAAGCGCCCCCGACCATCCGACCTTCGCAGAGGCCGTCCGCCTCTGGGCAAGGATAGGCATCCTGAGCTTCGGCGGCCCGGCCGGCCAGATCGCGCTGATGCACAAGGAACTGGTCGACGACCGGCGGTGGATTTCCGAGAGCCGGTTCCTGCATGCCCTGAACTACTGCATGCTTCTGCCCGGCCCCGAGGCGCAGCAGCTTGCCACCTATGTCGGCTGGCTCCTGCATGGCGTGAAGGGCGGCATCGTCGCCGGCACGCTCTTCGTTCTGCCGGGCTTCGTCGTCATCTGCGCGCTCTCTTCGGCCTATGCGCTGTTCCAGGATACGAGCTGGCTCGCGAGCCTGTTCTTCGGCCTCAAGGCCGCGGTGCTGGTCATCGTCGTCCAGGCCCTCGTCAGGGTCGCGGGCAGGGCCTTGAAGACACCCTTCGCCCGGCTGCTCGCGGCAGCCGCCTTCGTGGCGCTCTTCGCCTTCGCCCTGCCGTTCCCGCTGGTCGTCCTTGCGGCCGGCATTGCCGGCTACATCGCCGCGCGCGCGGCGCCCGGCCTGCTGCAGCCGGCGGCCGGCCACCGGAGCCATGTGCCGGACCGGCCGTCGGTCATCGGCGACGGTCACGACGAAACGCAGCCGGGATGGGCGAGGGCGGTCCGCATCATCGCCATCTGCGCTGCGCTCTGGCTGGCACCCTTCGCGCTGGTGCCCCTGCTTCCTGCCGGACCGGGCGCCTTCAACGCGATCGGCGTCTTCTTCTCCAAGATGGCGGTCGTCACCTTCGGCGGCGCCTATGCCGTGCTCGCCTATGTCGCCCAGCAGGCAGTCGACATCCACCAGTGGCTGAAGCCCGGCGAGATGCTCGACGGGCTGGCGCTTGCCGAGACGACGCCGGGACCGCTGGTGCTCGTTCTGACCTTCGTCGGCTTCCTTGCCGCCTTCCGCGACGGCGGCGGCCTGGATGCGCTGACGGCCGGCCTGCTCGGCGCGCTGCTCACCACCTGGGTCACCTTCGTGCCGTGCTTCCTCTGGATCTTTCTGGGCGCGCCGCATGTGGAACGGTTGCGAAGCAATGCGGCACTTTCCGGCGCGCTGGCCGCGATCTCGGCCGCGGTCGTCGGCGTCATCCTCAATCTCGCCGTCTGGTTCGCCCTGCACGTGCTGTTCCGCACGGTCGGACGGCTGGAGGCGGGGCCGATGTCGGTTCCGCTGCCGCAGCCTGCCTCGCTGGATTTCGCGGCGCTGGGGCTGACGCTGCTTGCCGCCGTCCTCCTTCTGCGGGTCGGGGCCGGGGTGCTGCCGACGCTCGCTGCCTGCGCGGCGGCGGGCTTCGCGCTCACCGCCGCTCTCTGAAGCGCCGGACTGCAAAAATCGCCGGGGAGGCTTGTTTTCTCGGTGCGGCTTTGCGATGTCAGCCGGGCTCGACATTTCACCGGAACCTCCGCATGGCCCGACGCATCCATTCCTTCCGCGAGATCGCCGCCGACTACGACGTGGTGCTCTGCGATGTCTGGGGCGTGCTGCACAACGGCGTCGATGCCTTCGCCTTCGCCTCCGAAGCGCTGGCCGAGGCGCGCCGGGCCGGCCTGACGGTCGTGCTCATCACCAATTCCCCGCGCCCCTTCCCGGGCGTCAAGGTGCAGATCCGCGGCCTCGGCGTGCTCGACGAGGCTTATGACCGGATCGTCACCTCCGGCGACGTCACCCGTTCCCTCATCGCGTCCGGCCCGGACGCGATCTATTTCATCGGTGCGGACAAGGATCATCCGCTGCTCGACGGGCTGGGCGTCCGGCCGGTCGGCATCGAGGAGGCCGGCATCGTCGTCTGCGCGGGTCTGCGCGACGACGAGAACGAGACCGCCGAACAGTACCGCGACGAACTCGCGGCGCTCGCCGCCCGGCATCTGCCTTTCATCTGCGCCAATCCCGACCTTGTGGTCGAGCGCGGCCACCGGCTCATTCCCTGTGCCGGCGCGCTCGCCAGGCTCTACGGCGAGCTCGGCGGCTCGACGCTGATCGCCGGCAAGCCGCACCGGCCGATCTACGAGAAGGCCATGGCCGAGGCCCGCGCGGTGCGCGGCGACATCGATCCCGCCCGCGTCATTGCCATCGGCGACGGCATGCCGACCGACGTTAACGGCGCCGAAGCCTTCGGCCTCGACGTGCTCTATATCTCCGGCGGCATCCACGCCGCGCGCTATGTCGAAGGCGGCAGGACCGACGAGGCGAAGCTTGCGGCTTTTCTTGAGGCCGAGGGGGCGACGCCGAAATGGTGGATGCCGCGGTTGACGTGATGGGACGGGGGCTGCGACCATGACCGTTTTCCACCGCAACGAGACGAAGCAAAGGCTGCCGGAGGCGCTGTGCGGCGGCGTCGTCGCCATCGGCAATTTCGACGGCGTGCATCGCGGACACCAGTCCGTGCTGAACCGCGCGCTCGCCATCGCCGGGGATCAGGGGATTCCCGCCCTCGTGCTGACCTTCGAACCGCATCCGCGCACCGTCTTCCGGCCGGAGACCCCGGTCTTCCGCCTGACGCCGGCCCCTCTCAAGGCCCGCATCCTCGAGGGCATGGGCTTTTCCGCCGTCATCGAATATCCCTTCGACCGCTCCTTCTCGGAAACCTCCGCCGGCGACTTCATCCGCGCCACGCTCATGGAGTGGCTGCATGCGGCCCATGTCGTGACCGGCTTCGATTTCCATTTCGGCAAGGGGCGGGAAGGCGGCCCGGCCTTCCTGATGGCGGCCGGCCAGGAGAACGGCTTCGGGGTGACGCTGGTCGATGCCTTCCGCGACGAGAATGCCTCGGTCGTCTCGTCGAGCTTCATCCGGTCGCTGCTCGCCGACGGCGCGGTTTCCGAAGCGGCCGCGCAGCTCGGCTACCGCTACACGGTGGAGGCCGAGGTCATCGCCGGCAAGCAGCTCGGCCGCACGCTCGGCTACCCGACCGCCAACATGCAGCTGCCCCCCGAGGCGGAGCTTCGAAACGGCATTTATGCCGTGCGTTTCCGCCGCGCCGACGGCACGCTGCATGACGGGGTTGCGAGCTTCGGCCGTCGCCCGACCGTCGACGCGGACGGCGCGCCGCTGCTCGAGACCTTCGTCTTCGATTTCTCCGGCGACCTTTATGGCGAGACCTGTTCGGTCTCCTTCTTCGGGCATCTGCGCGACGAGCTGAAATTCGACGGGCTGGATGCGCTGGTCGTGCAGATGAAGCGCGACGAGGAGGAGGCGCGGGCGCTGCTTGCGGGCGTCAGGCCGTTTGGAGTTATCGATCGGGCGGTCTGCTTCTGATCAGCGGAAGAAGCGTTCGTCGAAGCGACGGCGGACGGACTTTTCGACGACGATGCGTTCGGCGTCCGGATGGCGCGGATTGATCAGCACGTTCGCCGCTTCCGGAAGGATGATCGAGGGAACCTTCAGCAGGCAGCTCCCTGCTGCCGCGAGCCACTCCGTTCCGATCTTCCGCGTTTCGTCCGGATCGGACAGGCGCGCGTCGTCGGCCTCCACGGTGGTCACTGCCAGCGTATCGGGACAGCGGATCGTCAGGAGCTGGAAATGGATCGGGATATCCTCCAGATCGACATGGACAAGGATTTCCAGCAGCGCCGTCGACGGATGATCCGAGCAGTAGACGACCGGTCGTCCTTGCCGGTGCCAGCGCCCTTCCGCCAGCAGGCCGCCGCGGCCGGAAAGATCGGCAAAGCTGGAGATGCGCCAGAGGTTCATGCCTCAGACATAGATGCCGAATTCGATCTGGTAGAGCGCCTGCTCCACGAGATGCGCGCCTGTTTCCGATTCGAGCAGGTCGACCGGCGCGACGCCGTTGAGGGCACGGCTCGGCTTGCGCAGCCAGCGGAGGGCCTTGACCCTGTCACCAAAGACCTGATCCGCATGCTCGATCACCCGGACAAGCCGGAGCGCACTGTCGTTCTCGGCGACCGTCAACGGTTCCCGGTTCGCTATCCGGCGCGCGATCGTCCGCCTTGGCGCGACGAAGCGATAAATCTCGTCCATGGAAAAGCCGAGGGCGGTCAGCGTCGAGAGCGTCGTGCCGTCATAGCGAGGCAAGCGGCCGTCGGACGCGATCTCGATCCGACGGCTGACCGATACGTCGTCGACGGGACCCGAAGGAGATGTATCCAAGACAATGCTCCTGTGCCATTTGCCACCCAATATATGCGCATCTGGCCAAATCCGCAAATGCCGGCGAACGTGGCTCGGATCTGCTTCTGATCAGCGGCGGCTGAGTGGAAAACGCGCCGCGTCGTCCTGCCACGGATCGAAGACCGCGACGCCCGGCAATCGCATGTCCCGGACATTGCGTGTGACGAGATAGAGATCGTGCTCCATCGCGGTCGCGGCCAGCATCGTGTCGATAACGGGCGGGGCGTGGCCTGTCGAAAGCTTGGCCTGTCCGGAAAGAACGCCCCATCGCCGCATGATGGCATCACCGAGCGACAGGACGCGCGCCGCGAAACGCTCTTCGAGAGCGTCGCGCGCAGCGGCATAACGATGTGCGTTCGGGTCGTCCGGCGCGAGATTGGCGATGCCCTTGTCGTACTCGGCGAGCGTCAGGACGCTGATGAACATGCGATGCTCGTCTGCCGCAGCCGCCCAGCGCTTGACCGACGGGGCGCCGTTGGGATTGGCGAGCGCGGAGAGGACATGGGTGTCGAGCAGCCAGCCGATCAAAGCTCGACGTCCCGGCCGCGATCGACGTCCCGTTCCAGGTCAAGCCCGTCGAGCCCGAGGCCTTCCATGAAATCGACCAGGGAGGTCGCGGGACCCACCCCTGTCAGGCGCTCGTATTCGTCGCTGCTGATGATGACCACGCTGTCCCGTCCGCGCACGGTGACATGCTGAGGGCCGTCGCTGCGCGCCTTGCGCACCACTTCGCTGAAACGCGCCTTCGCGGCCTCCAGCGACCACTTGCCGGTGTCGCTCCGCAGCACTTTTGCCATTGTATCCTCCAACTGGTCAGATAGTCAGATATACGTCACGGGGGGCGGAAAGTCCATTGTCGGCGGGGCTGCTGGCCGGCGCCTGGCCGCTCGGGTTATCGACACGCAGATTGCGTCTTGAGCCTTGGACCTGCTTGACGCGACTCGGGATTGCCCGTCAGGTACCGGTCGGGCCGTGACCGGTTCGACCGTGCGACAGACGAAATCCAGCAGGGATGAAAAGACCAATGGCAAGCACACCGCGCCGACCCGTCAATCCGAAGGATGCCGCCGAAGCCCTGTTCAGGCCGGCAAAGAAGCCCGTGGCGCCGGCCGTCGAAAGGCGCGGCCTGCCGGAAAGCAAGGAACTCGTGTCGCTCAAGCTCGACAGCGCCGTCATCGCCTACTTCCAGGAGGGCGGGCCGGGCTGGCAGGATCGCATCAACGATGCCCTGCGCGCCGTGATGCGGGACAAGCCCGCGGCCTGAGCCGGCCGATCCTGCTGGAGGCGTGGCAAGCCCCTTCCTTTTCGCCGGAAAACGGCTTAAACAACGCGCCACCATGACCCGATATCGTCGATTGATGATAGATCAGCGAATTATTGGCCCGGCCTTCCGCGCGCGTTGAACGCTGCCGGAAGGTCCGGGTTTTCGGTGCTTCCCGCAGGCGCCCTCCGATATCCCTTGAACACATCCCGTTCGCACGCGCGGCGAAACGCGCCCAGAGACGATAGCCACAGCCATGACCGACGCCGTTGAAAAAGTTGACTATTCCGCCACCCTCTACCTGCCGAAGACGGATTTCCCGATGCGCGCCGGCCTGCCGCAGAAGGAGCCGGAGACGGTCGCCCGCTGGCAGACGATGGAACTCTACAGGAAGCTCCGCGCGTCGGCCGCCGGCCGCGAGAAATTCGTGCTGCATGACGGCCCGCCCTATGCCAACGGCAACATCCATATCGGGCACGCGCTGAACAAGATCCTGAAAGACGTCATCACCCGCTCGTTCCAGATGCGCGGCTACGACGCCAACTACGTGCCCGGCTGGGACTGCCACGGCCTGCCGATCGAGTGGAAGATCGAGGAGAAGTACCGCGAGAAGGGCCAGAACAAGGACGAGGTTCCGGTCAACGAATTCCGCCAGGAATGCCGCGACTTTGCCGCCGGCTGGATCAAGGTCCAGACCGACGAGTTCAAGCGCCTCGGCATCGAGGGCGACTTCGACAATCCCTATACGACGATGAATTTCCACGCCGAAGCGCGCATCGCCGGCGAACTCCTGAAGATCGCGAAATCGGGCCAGCTCTATCGCGGCTCGAAGCCGATCATGTGGAGCGTCGTGGAGCGCACGGCGCTGGCGGAAGCCGAGGTGGAATATGCCGAGGTCGAAAGCGACATGATCTGGGTGAAGTTCCCGGTGCTCGGCACTGATGTCCTACTCAAGAATACCGCACCGACATATGGTTCGGGGGCGAAGGCGGATAGGGAGTTAGAGCAAAAGACGCAGGCACTTGTCGAAGCTCACAAGAAATTGGAAGCTGATTTATCAGGGGCGTTTGTCGTCATCTGGACGACCACCCCCTGGACCATCCCCGGCAACCGCGCCATCGCCTTCTCGTCGCGCTACGCCTATGGCCTTTACGAGGTCACCGAAGCACAGAACGACTTCGGCCCCCAGCCCGGCGAGAAGCTGATCTTCGCCAAGCGTCTCGCCGATGAGTGCGCGGCAAAGGCCAAGGTAGTGCTCACCTTCGTCCGCGACATCGAGGCCGACGAACTCTCCGCCGTCACCTGCGCCCATCCGCTCGCTTCCCTCGGCTACGACTTCAAAGTCCCGCTCCTCGACGGTGACCATGTCACCGACGACGCCGGCACCGGGTTCGTGCACACCGCCCCCGGCCACGGCCGCGAGGACTTCGATGCCTGGATGGCGGAGGCGCGCAATCTGGAGGCGCGCGGCATCTCGTCGAAAATCCCCTTCACCGTCGACGACGCCGGTTTCTACACCGCCGATGCGCCGGGCTTCGGTCCGGACCGCGCGGGCGGGCCGGCACGGGTCATCGACGACAAGGGCAAGAAGGGCGATGCCAACGATGCCGTCATCAAGGCGCTGATCGCCGCCAACAACCTCTTCGCCCGCGGGCGGCTGAAGCACACCTATCCGCATTCCTGGCGCTCGAAGAAGCCGGTGATCTTCCGCAACACGCCGCAGTGGTTCGTCTATATGGACAACGACTTCGGCGACGGCACGACGCTGCGCTCGCGGGCGCTGTCGGCGATCGACGACACGCGCTTCGTGCCTGCCGCCGGCCAGAACCGGCTGCGCGCGATGATCGAGCAGCGTCCGGACTGGGTTCTCTCCCGCCAGCGCGCCTGGGGCGTGCCGATCGCCATCTTCGCCGACGACAAGGGCGAGATCCTTATCGACGAGGCGGTCAACGCCCGCATCCTCGAGGCCTTCGAGACGGAAGGGGCGGACGCCTGGTTCGCCGAAGGCGCCAGGGAGCGCTTCCTCGGTGCGCGCGCCAATGAGCCGTGGACCCAGGTGATGGACATCCTCGACGTCTGGTTCGACTCGGGCTCGACGCATACGTTCACCCTCGAAGACCGCCCCGACCTCAAATGGCCGGCCGACGTCTATCTCGAGGGCTCCGACCAGCATCGCGGCTGGTTCCATTCCTCGCTGCTCGAAAGCTGCGCGACGCGCGGCCGCGCGCCCTATGACGCCGTCGTCACCCATGGCTTCACCATGGACGAGAAGGGCGAGAAGATGTCGAAGTCCAAGGGCAATGTCGTCGCGCCCCAGGACGTGATGAAGGACGCCGGCGCCGACATCCTGCGCCTCTGGGTGATGACGACGGACTACTGGGAGGACCAGCGGCTCGGCAAGGCGATCATCCAGACCAACATCGACAGCTACCGCAAGCTGCGCAACACCATCCGCTGGATGCTCGGCACGCTGGCGCACGACACCGGCGAGGAGATCGCGTTTGCCGACATGCCGGAACTCGAGCGGCTGATGCTGCATCGGCTCGCCGAACTCGATGCGCTGGTGCGCGAAGGCTATGACGCCTTCGACTTCAAGAAGATCACCCGCGCGCTGATCGACTTCTCGAATGTCGAGCTCTCCGCCTTCTACTTCGATATCCGCAAGGATGCGCTCTACTGCGACGCCCCGTCGTCGGTAAAGCGCCGGGCGGCGCTCTGCGTCATCCGCAAGCTCTTCGAATGCCTGGTGACGTGGCTGGCGCCGATGCTGCCCTTCACGATGGAAGAGGCCTGGCTGTCGCTGAAGCCGGATGCGGTCTCGGTGCATCTCGAGCAGTTCCCGGCCGTTCCCGCTGCATGGCGGAACGACGCGCTGGCGGCGAAGTGGGAAAAGATCCGCGACCTGCGTTTCGTCGTCACCGGCGCGCTGGAGATCGAGCGGCGCGAAAAGCGCATCGGTGCCTCGCTGGAAGCGGCACCCGTCGTCCATGTCGCCGATCCGGCGCTGATGGCGGCGCTGGAGGGACAGGATTTCGCCGAGATCTGCATCACCTCGGCGATCTCGGTGGTCGCGGGCGACGGCCCGGCCGATGCCTTCCGTCTGCCGGAAGTCGCAAGAGTGGCCGTCGAGCCGAAGCTCGCCGAAGGCCGCAAATGCGCCCGCTCCTGGCGGATCACCATGGATGTCGGCGCCGACCCGGACTATCCGGACGTCTCGGCGCGCGACGCGGCGGCGCTCCGCGAGATCGGCTTCCGCGCGGCGGCTTGACCGATCCGCCCGCGCCGCAGGGCGCGGGCCGTCATGGCGGGGCTTGACCGGATGAATTGCGCTTCGCCGCCTCATCCGGTAAAGCTGCCTGAAAATCGTCGGATTTTTCGGCCATGGGGCACGGATGATCGGCTTGGGTGTGACCGGCTCTGCTGGAAGGGTTTCATGGGAATGACGCGGAAGTTTCGATTTGCAGCCGGCGCGGCGGGCCTCATCGGCGCCATGCTCTTGCTCTCCGGCTGCATCGGCGGACCGACCTACGGCACCGACAAGACGGCCGGCGAGCAGCTCGTCGACGACCTCGGCAATGCCGTGATGCTGCGCCCGGGCAATGGCGAGGAACGCGAGATCAAGTACCAGCCGCGCGGCTCGCTCGTGCTTCCGAAGGATGAGAACAAGCTCGTCGAGCCGCAGCAGTCGCTGGCAGGCTCGGACAACAATCCGCAATGGGTCGAGGCCCCGGAAGAGACGCGCCAGCGGCTGCGTCACGAAGCGACCGAGAACCGCCACAACCCGGCCTATGTCTCGCCGCTGCAGAAGCAGGGCGATACGGCCCGCAAGCTGTCGGCCGCCGAGCAGCGCGAAGCCTATCGCGCGGCGCGGCGCGAGCAGCAGGGTCTCTACGCCGACAAGCGCCGCTACCTGAGCGATCCGCCGCTCGAATACCGGCAGGTGCCGGAGGAGGCCGTGGCCGATCTCGGCGAGCCCGAGAAGGACAAGGAACGCCGCCGCAAGAAGGAAGCCGCGATCGCCGGCACCGGCTCGAGCTGGTGGCCCTTCTGATCGCCTGACGGTTGCCTGATCGCATGACGCTCTCGATCCGCGACGCCGTTCCCGCCGATGCCGCGGTGATCCTGCGCTTCATTACCGAACTCGCCGTCTACGAGAAGGCGGGCCATGAGGTCGAGGCGACGGTCGAAAGCCTGACCGAAAGCCTGTTCGGCCCATCCTCCGTTTCCCGGGCGATCATCTGCGAGACGGCGGACGGCACGGCCATCGGCTTTGCGGTCTGGTTCAAGAGCTTTTCGACCTGGCAGGCGAAGAACGGTCTTTATCTCGAAGATCTCTATGTCACGCCCGAGCATCGCGGCAGCGGCGCCGGCCGCCGGATGTTGCGGCATCTGGCACGGCTGGCCGTTTCCGAAGGCTGCGGCCGTTTCGAGTGGAGCGTGCTCGACTGGAACACGCCGGCGATCCGCGTCTACGAGGCGATCGGTGCCGAGCCGCAGTCCGAATGGGTGCGCTACCGGCTTTCCGGCGAGACCCTCCGGGCTTTTGCGGAAGGCTGAGAGCGGCTCAGCCGCGTTTTCGAAGCAGGAACAGGTGCAGGGCGTGCGCGCCGACGAAGGTGGCACTGACGAAGAGCAGGGCGGAGCGGGACCCGCCCGCGAATGCCACGGCGGCGAGCGTTGCCAAGGCCAGTGCCGGCGTGAAGGAAAGCGCTGCGGTGCGCGGCAGCGACCAGCGCGGCGTGCCGTCCCGCCGCCATTGCATCGTCAGTCGGTCCGCGCGGGGCGCGATACGGCGTCCGGCGGCAAGCGACATCAGGGCGAGCAGGAGCACGGTTGCTCCGATGACGAGAAGAGCAGTCACGCGGGGTCGCGCCTTTCCTGGAAAAAGGTCTTGAGGATCGCCGCTGCCTCCGCCTCGCCGATCCCAGAATAAACCTCCGGCGCATGGTGGCAGGTCGGCTGCGCGAAGAAGCGCACGCCGTTGTCCACCGCGCCGCCCTTCGGGTCTTCGGCGCCGTAATAGAGCCGGCGCAGCCGGGCGAAGGATATGGCGCCGGCGCACATGGTGCAGGGTTCGAGCGTCACGTAGAGATCGGCGCCGGAGAGGCGTTCCCGGCCGAGCCGGGCCGCCGCCGCGCGGATCACCGCGACCTCCGCATGGGCCGTCACGTCGTTGTCCGCCCGGGTGCGGTTGCCGGCCCGCGCGACGATCTCACCGTCGAGGACGAGCACCGCGCCGACCGGCACCTCGCCGCGGTCCGCCGCCGCCCGCGCTTCGGCGAGCGCCGCCTCCATGAAGCGATTTGTCATTGCCGGCACGAATTCCTCTTAACCCCGGGCGTCCGACCTGATAGGAGACGCCAAAACGCAGGCAGCACAAATGACATTCAAAGACAAGCCAAAACGGCCGGGCGGCAAACCCGCCGGCCGGGACCGCAAGCCGCGCAGCGGCGGCGAGAAGCCGTTCTCCAAGGGTGCTGCCGCGAAGGCCGGCCCGGGCGCGAAGGCGGCGAAGAAGCCGTCGGGCGACGCAAGGACCGCAAAACCCGCGCCGCGTCGCGCCGAGGCTGTGGTTGCCGAGGGCGTCGCCCAGGCGCCGGAGCGCATCTCCAAGCTGCTCGCACGCGCCGGCGTCGCCTCGCGCCGCGACATCGAACGCATGATCATGGAAGGCCGGGTCAGCGTCAACGGCAAGGTGCTCGACACGCCGGTGCTCAACGCCACGCTCGCCGACCATATCGAGGTCGACGGCCAGCCGATCCGCGGCATCGAACGCACGCGGCTGTGGATCTACCACAAGCCGGCCGGACTGGTGACGACGAATTCCGATCCGGAAGGCCGGCCGACCGTGTTCGACAACCTGCCCGAGGCCCTGCCGCGGGTGCTCTCCATCGGCCGTCTCGACATCAACACCGAAGGCCTGCTGCTGCTCACCAATGACGGCGGCCTCGCGCGCGTGCTGGAACTGCCGGCGACCGGCTGGCTGCGGCGTTATCGCGTGCGCGCCCATGGCAAGATCGAGCAGGAGGCGCTGGACAGGCTCAAGGACGGCATCGCCGTCGAGGGCGTGCTCTATGGCGCCATCGAGGCGACGCTCGACAAGGTGCAGGGTTCCAACGTCTGGATCACCATGGGGCTGCGCGAAGGCAAGAACCGCGAGATCAAGAACGTGCTCGGCGCGCTCGGCCTCGACGTCAACCGCCTGATCCGCATCTCCTACGGCCCGTTCCAGCTCGGCGAACTGCCGGAAGGCCACGTGCAGGAGATCCGCGGCCGCACGCTGCGCGACCAGCTCGGCCCCCGCCTGATCGAGGATGCCAAGGCGAATTTCGACGCGCCGCTCTTCGAGCACGAGCAGCCCGCCGCCGAGGAGAAGCCCGCCCGCGCGGCCGCGCAGCCTGCCCGCGAGGAGCGCAGCGAACGGCCGTTCCGCGAGAAGGACGGCGACCGGCGCGAGAAGGCGCGTGCCCGTCTCGACACGAAGCGGGACGATTTCGGCCCGAAACGCGACCGCGACGACGATCGTTTCGCCGACCGTCCGAAACACAAGCCTACCGGCCATGGCCGCACGGCCAATGTCTGGATGGCGCCCGGCGCCCGGCCCGTCACGGAGAAGAAGACGAAGGCAGCGGAGGGCGAGGAGAGCGTCAAGCGCACGCCCCGCGCCCGTCCCGAGGGTGCGCCCAAGGTGAAGCGCTACGGCCGCACCTGGGGCGACGAGGCGACGCGGACCACGAACAAGCACGACCCGGACCGCGGCGACAGGCCGGCCCGCGCCGCGCCGCGCCGCAGCGCCGAGAATGCGGACGCCAGGCGCCGGGTGCTAGGTGCCGGCCCGGAGGGCGGCGACTGGATCCGGGCGAGCGAGCCGGAAGCGAGGCCGCGCGACGGCGAGGAGCGCGGACCGCGCCGCAGGCCCTCGGGCGCCGGCGACCGGGAGGCGAGGCGCGATTTCGGCGATCGGCCGCCGCGCCGTGACGGCGACAGGCCGCAGGGCGACCGCCCGCGCGGCCGGCCCGCCGGCGGCAAGTCCTTCGGGGAAAAGCCATCCGGCGACCGGCCTTTCGGCGACAAGCCGCGTGGCAAGCCCTTCGGCGGCAAGCCGGGCGAGAAGTCCTTCGGCGGCAGACCGGCCGGGAAATCTTTTGGCGGCAAACCCGGTGGCAAATCCTTCGGCGGCAAGCCGGGCGGCAAACCCGCTGGCGGCAGGCCTGCCGGCGGCGGCAAGCCGCGCGGCCGGGGCAAGTGACGCAGCATGCGGATCGTCGGCGGTGAGTTTCGCGGACGGGCGCTCGCGACGCCGAAGTCGAACGACATCCGGCCGACGAGTGACCGCACGCGCGAGAGCCTGTTCAACATCCTCGCCCATGCCTACCCCGAAAGCCTCGACGGCAGCCGGGTGCTCGACCTCTTCGCCGGCACCGGCGCCGTCGGCCTCGAAGCGCTGTCGCGCGGCGCGCGTGCGGCCGTCTTCGTCGAGCAGGGCGTCGAGGGGCGCGGGCTGATCCAGTCGAATATCGAAGCCTTCGGTCTTCAGGGCCGCGCGCGCATCTTCCGGCGCGATGCGGCGGCGCTCGGTTCCGTCGGCACCATGGAGCCGTTCCAGCTGCTTTTCGCCGATCCGCCCTATGGCAGGGTGCTGGGCGAGAAGGCGCTGGCCGCGGCGGCGGCCGGCGGCTGGCTCGTGCCGGGCGCGCTTGCGATCCTCGAGGAGCGCGCCGACATTGTCCCGGCTGCGATCGGCGGATACGATCCCGTGGAAACGCGCGCCTTCGGCGATACGCAGATGCATTTCTACCGCTTCAACCCGGCCTGATGCGGGCCAAAGGGGATTGTCGATGACCGGGACCGCCGCCGTTCCGTCTCCATCAGCCTCGTCCAGCCGTTCGGCCACGCCGCCGACCGTGGCGCTGGCGCTCGGCGGCGGCGGTGCGCGGGGCCTCGCCCATATCCACATCATCGAGGCGTTCGACACTCTCGGCCTAAGGCCTGTCGCCATCGCCGGCTCGTCGATCGGCGCGATCATGGGGGCAGCCATGGCCGCCGGCCTCAGCGGCGCCGAGATCCGCGACCACACGCTTGCGACCGTCGGGCGTCGTGCCGAGGTGCTGAACCGCATCTGGAGCCTGCGGCCGGCGACCCTGGCCGATGCGTTCGGCAACGGGCTGCGGGTCGGCCAGTTCAACCTCGAACGCATCCTGCGCGCCTTCCTGCCGCCGGGTCTGCCGGAGCGCATCGAGGAGCTGGAGGTACCGACCAAGATCGTCACCTCCGATTTCTACGCCCAGCGTGAATGCGTCTGCGAGGATGGCGACCTGTTCCGCGCGCTTGCCGCTTCCGCCGCGCTGCCGGCGGTCTTCATGCCGGTGATGATCGAGGGCCGCGTGATGATCGACGGCGGCCTCAGCAATCCGGTGCCCTTCGACCACCTGCGCGGCCTTGCCGACATCGTCGTCGGCGTCGATGTGATCGGCAAGCCGGAAGGCGACGAGACGGCGATGCCGAACCGCATCGACAGCCTGTTCGGTGCCTCGCAGCTGACCATGCACGCGATCGTCGAGGGCAAGCGCGCGGCCGGCGCGCCGGATATCTTCCTGCGGCCCGACGTGGGCCGTTTCCGCGTGCTCGATTTCCTGCGGGCGAAGGAAATCCTCGCCGCGACGGCCGGCGTGCGCGATGCGCTGCTGCGGGCGCTGGAGGAGAGGCTTTCCCGTCCAGGCATCTGACGTGTCGTCAGTCGGCCGGCGTCGGCTCGGTCTCGAAGGGCATCTCGTCGTCGTCGGCCATTTTCTCCGTGTGTTTCGGCTTGATCAGCGGTTCCGGCCGCACGGGTTTCGAATGCAGCATGTGGCGCCCGGCGCTCAGGCCCTCGGCCGCCTGCAGCGCGAGCCGCGCCTCGTCGCGCCGGCGGATGTCGTCGCTGATGGCCAGCGCCTCCTCCTCGCCGATGCCGAGCGCCTCCAGCGACCTGCGGCCGAACAGCAGGCCGGATTCGAAGGTCTCGCGCGTTTCGTGGTCGACGCCGCGTGCCCGCAGCGACAGGGTGTGGATGCGGTCGTAGGAGCGGGCGAAGACGCGGGCATTCGGATAATCCGCCTGCACCATGTCGACGATCCGGTCGGTGATCTCCTTCTTGTGCGTGCAGACGGCGACGATCTTGGCGCGCTCGATGCCCGCCGCCCGCAGCACGTCCTTGCGCGTCCCGTCGCCGAAATAGATGCGGAAGCCGAAGCTTGCCGCCTGCCTGATGCGGTCGGCCGACTGGTCGATGATCGTCACGTCGCGCCCGCCGGCGAGCAGGATCTGCGCGGCGATCTGGCCGAAACGCGAGAAGCCGATCATCAGCACGTCCGCGCCCGCGCCCTCGAAATCCTCCTCGAGCTCCTCCCGCTCGTCATCGATGAGCAGCAGGCGCGACAGCGCGGCGGCGAGCGGTGTCAGCGCCATCGAGACGGTGACGATGACGATGAGCAGCGAGGCGTCCGCCTGGGAGAGGATCCCCGCGGAGGCAGCCGCCGTGAAGAGCACGAAGCCGAACTCGCCGCCCTGCGGCAGGAGGAGCGCGATGCGCACCGCGTCGTTGTGCGGCGAGCCGGAGAAGCGGCAGAGCAGATAGACGAGCGCGCTCTTGACGGCCATCAGCGCCGGCACAGCGGCGAGGATGACAAGCGCGTTGTGCAGGATGACGTCGACCTGCAGCGACAGGCCGACCGCCATGAAGAACAGCGCGAGCAGGATGCCGCGGAACGGCTCGATGTCGGCTTCGAGTTCGTGGCGGTAGGAGGATTCGGCGAGCAGCACGCCGGCGAGGAAGGCGCCCATCGCCATGGAAAGCCCCGCCATCTGCAGCAGCGAGGCCGATCCGAGCACGACGAAGAGGGCGGCCGCGATCATCGCCTCGCGCGCGCCGGTGCGCGCGATCACCTGGAACAGCGGATTGAGAACGTAG
>NZ_JAKGBU010000005.1:63816-101008 GCF_021555155.1 Rhizobium alarense | reverse complement strand
GAGGAGGCGCTTTCGTTTGCGGCCGGTACGTGCGGCCGTGGCGGAAGAGGCGTGGAAAGCGGCGGGGATCAAAAAATCTCCGCCGGGCAGGCTTCCCCCTTTCCCGGGTTCGCGGGATCGGTTTGGGTCCGCCATGCAAGCAGGGACAACGCATGCCCCCGAAAAGTGCGGAACGCGGTTTTCGGACAAGGCGCATGCGAAGACACTGTGCAGCGAAGCCGTTTCCGCGCCTGAAGGAGGTCGACCGCCTCCGAAGAACGCCTGGGGCCGCGCGAAAGCGAAGCCACCAAACACACCACTCCAGAGGCAACGCTTTCGCGCGGTTCTCCGGACTTCAAGCTTTCATCCCCCCGGTGGCGGTCCATGCGGGTCTTTCGACGCGTGGTGTCGCCTCTGGCAAAGCGGCGGCCGGAGGCCTAGATTGGGGCGACAGATCAGAAGGAGCAAAACAGCGTGAGCGTCGCATTCGTCAAGGAGGAGAGCGCGGAAGCCGCAGCGGAAATCCAGCTGCCCGAGCGCCCGATCTCGCCGCACCCGAATCTTGTCACCGAGGCCGGGCTGAAGCAGCTGGAAACGCAGTTGCGCGAGGCGCAGGCAGCGCTCGAGGTTGCGGGCGCGATCGAGGACGTCAACGAGCGCCGCCGCCGCTTGGCCATCCCCTCCCGCGACGCGCGTTACTTCGCCGAGCGCCTGCGAACCGCCGAGCCGATGCCGAACCCGGATGACACGGAGACCGTGGCCTTCGGCCATGTCGTCACCTTCAGCCGCGACGACGGGCGGGTGCAGACCTATCGCATCGTCGGCGAGGACGAGGCCGATCCCGCCGCCGGCAGCATCTCCTATGTCTCGCCCGTTGCGCGTGCCCTGATGGGCAAGGCGGTCGGCGACGTCGCTGCCCTTGGCGAACGCGAAATCGAGATCACGGAGATCGCTGTGCCCTGAGTGCCGGTGCCCCTTCCCTCGCCCGCAAATTTCTCGCAATGTGGCGCTCGCGGAGGAAGAAAAGGGGACCGGAATGTACGACTATGCCATTGTCTGGGAATGGCTTTCCTTCGCCGTGCGCTGGCTGCACGTCATCACCGCGATCGCCTGGATCGGCTCGTCCTTCTATTTCATCGCGCTCGATCTCGGCCTCGTGAAGCGCGACCACCTGCCGGAGGGCGCCTATGGCGAGGAATGGCAGGTCCACGGCGGCGGCTTCTACCATATCCAGAAATACCTGGTGGCGCCGGCTGAGATGCCGGAACATCTCACCTGGTTCAAATGGGAAAGCTACGCCACCTGGCTTTCCGGCTTCGCGCTCCTCTGCATCGTCTATTACGGCGGCGCCGATCTCTTCCTGATCGACCGGCAGGTGCTCGACGTCTCGGCACCCGCCGCCATCGCGCTGTCGCTGGCGTCGCTGGCGCTCGGCTGGGTGCTCTACGACCTTCTCTGCAAGTCGCCGATCGGCAAGAACACCTGGGGCCTGATGGTGCTGCTTTACGCCGTGCTCGTCGCCATGGCCTGGGGCTATACGCAGCTTTTCACCGGCCGCGCCGCCTTCCTGCATCTCGGCGCCTTCACCGCGACGATCATGTCGGCCAATGTCTTCTTCATCATCATTCCAAACCAGAAGATCGTCGTCGCAGACCTGATCGCCGGCCGCACGCCGGACCCGAAATACGGCGCCATCGCCAAGCAGCGCTCGCTGCACAACAACTACCTGACACTGCCCGTCATCTTCTTCATGCTGTCGAACCACTATCCGCTGGCCTTCGCCACCGAGTTCAACTGGATCATCGCAGCCCTCGTCTTCCTGATGGGCGTCACCATCCGCCACTGGTTCAACACGACGCATGCCCGGAAAGGCCGGCCGACCTGGACCTGGCTCGCCACCGCCATCCTCTTCGTCCTCATCATCTGGCTTTCGACCGCGCCAAAAATGCTGACCGGCGAGACGGCGGAGGCAACACCGCCGGCGATCTTCCAAAAATTCGCGGCGAACGGCCATTTCCCGGCGGCGAAGGACGTCGTGCTGTCACGCTGTTCCATGTGCCACGCGGCCGAGCCCGTCTGGGAGGGCCTGCTGTTTGCGCCGAAGGACGTGCGGCTGGAAGACGACGCGGCGATCGCCGCCCATGCGCGGGAGATCTACCTGCAGGCCGGCCGCAGCCATGCCATGCCGCCCGGCAACGTCACCGGCATGACGGCGGAGGAGCGCCGGCTGATCGCCGCCTGGTTCGAAAGCACTGTCGCGGAAGGAAGCTGACGATGACGAAAACCCTGATCCGCGGCCGGCTGCTCTCCTTCCTCCGCCGGCCGGAAAACCTCGACGACGCGGCAAGCTACCGCTACGAGGACGACGGCGGGCTGCTGGTCGAAAACGGCCGCATCGCGGCCTTCGGCGCCTATGCGGATGTGAAGGCTGAGGCGCCGGAGGATGTGGACGAGATCGACCACCGGCCGCACCTCATCCTGCCCGGCTTCATCGACACGCACCTGCATTTCCCGCAGATGCAGGTGATCGGCTCCTATGCCGCCAACCTGCTCGAATGGCTGAACACCTATACCTTCCCGGAGGAATGCCGCTTCGTCGAAAGCGCGCATGCCGCCCGCATCGCGCGGCATTTCTACGACGAGATGATCCGCCACGGCACGACGACGGCCGTCGCCTATTGTTCGGTGCACAAGACCTCCGCCGACGCCTATTTCGCGGAAGCCCTGAAGCGCGGCATGCGGATGGTCGGCGGCAAGGTGATGATGGACCGCAACGCGCCGCAGGGCCTGCTCGATACGCCCGAGACGGGCTATGACGAGACCCGCGCGGTGATCGCCGAATGGCACGGCAAGGGCCGCAACCACGTCGCCATCACCCCCCGCTTCGCCATCACCTCGACGCCGGCGCAGATGGAGATGGCGGCAGCGCTCGCCCGCGAGTTCCCCGACCTGCACATCCAGACGCATCTCTCGGAAAACCACGACGAGATCCGCTTCACGAGCGAGCTCTACCCGGAGGCGGTGGACTATACCGATGTCTATGCCCGCTACGGACTGCTCGGCCCGAAAAGCCTGTTCGGCCACTGCATCCATCTCTCGGAACGCGAGGCGGACGCGATGAGCGAGGCGGGGGCGGTGGCCGTGCACTGCCCGACCTCCAACCTCTTCCTCGGCTCCGGTCTCTTCCCGCTCAAAAGCCTGTCGCGGCGGGACAAGCCGGTCCGCATCGCGGTCGCGACCGACGTCGGCGGCGGCACGAGCTATTCGATGCTGAAGGCGATGGACGAGGCCTACAAGATCCAGCAGCTTCTCGGCGAACGGCTGAACCCGTTCGACAGTTTCTATCACATCACGCTCGGCAACGCGGAAGCGCTGTCGCTGGCGCAGGCCATCGGCACGCTGGAACCCGGCACCGACGCCGATTTCGTCGTGCTCGACGCGGCCGCGACGCCGGCCATGGCCTTGAAGATGGAGGTGGTGCGCTCGCTTGCCGACGAGCTCTTCCTGCTGCAGACGCTCGGCGACGACCGGGCGATCCGCGAGACCTATGTGGCGGGCAAGCCGCTGAAGGCGACGCTTTGAGCGGTGTCGCCGATCCGCTCAGAAGGCGTGCATCGCTTCGGGAACGAAATCGAGCGACACGCTAACGCCGGGGGCAAGGCCCGCCAGCGCCCTGTGCCCGAACGGCAGGCGCACCGACAGCGGCGGCACGCCCGGCGGCTCGACGATGACGTGGATGGTGTTGCCGAGGAAGGTGATGTCGCGCACGGTGCCGCCAAGGTGCCCCGGCCTGCCGCCGGGCGCAAGGTCGATGCGCTCGGGCCGCAGCAGCAGGGCGGCGCGCTCGCCGGCAGCCCTCCTGCCCTGCAGCGGCACGCCGTCGACGATCACGCCGCCCGGCAGCGCCAGCCGCGCCGTCCGCCCGTCGGTCGCCAGCACGTCCGCGTCGAGGAAGTTGCTGTCGCCGACGAAGCCGGCAACGAACCGCGTCGCCGGTGCCGAATAGAGCTCCGGCCCGGTGCCGATCTGGTCGATCTCGCCCTGGCTGAACACCGCGATCCGGTCGGAAAGGCGCAGCGCCTCCTCCTGGTCGTGGGTGACGTAGAGAATGGTGACGCCGGTTTCCCGGTGGATGCGGCGGATCTCGAACTGGATCTCCTCGCGCAGCTTCTTGTCGAGCGCCGAAAGCGGCTCGTCCATCAGCAGCACCGGCGGATCGTAGACGAGCGCCCGGGCAAGCGCGACGCGCTGCTGCTGGCCGCCGGACATCAGCGCCGGCCGGCGGTCCTCGAAGCCTTCGAGCCGCACCAGCCGGAGCGCCGCGCGGACGCGCTCGGCAATCTCGGCCTGCGGCCGGCGGCGGATGCGGAGCGGAAAGGCCACGTTCTCGCCGACGGAGAGATGCGGAAAGAGCGTATAGCGCTGGAAGACCATGCCGATGTTGCGCCGGTGCGACGGGGTCGCGAGCAGGCTTTGGCCCTTAAGCAGGATGTCGCCGTCCGTCGGATCCTGGAAGCCGGCGAGGATGTAGAGCGTCGTCGACTTGCCGGAGCCCGACGGGCCGAGGAAGGTCATGAACTCGCCCTCCGCGACGTCCATCGTCACGTTGCGGACGGCCGTCACCGGGCCGAAGACCTTGCGGATGCCGCGAATGCTGAGAAAAGGTCCGGTCATGTTTTGCGTCCCTTGCGCAAGAGCGCCGCGAGAACCATCAGGAGGATGGTGAAGGCGATGAGAAGTGTCGACGCCGCCGCGATCACCGGCGTGAGGTCCTGCCGGAGCGTCGCCCAGATCCTCACCGGCAGCGTCTGAAGCGTCGGGCTTGCCATGAAGATCGCCAGCACCACCTCGTCCCACGAGGCGAGGAAGGAGAAGATCGCCGCCGCGAAGATGCCGTGGCCGATGGCGGGCACCGTGACGCGCAGGCGGGCTTCCCACGGGCTCGCGCCGCAGAGGATCGCGGCGTCCTCGATCGAGCGGTCGAAACCGTCGAGGGCGCTGCCAATCGCGATGATCGAGAATGGCAGGGCGATCAGCAGATGCGCGACGACGAAGGCGACGGTCGTGCCGGCGAGCCCGAGCTTCAGGAACACGGCGTAGAGCGCCACGGCGAGCACCACGACGGGCAGGATCATCGGCGTCAGGAACAGGGCACGCAGCAGGTCGCGGCCGGGAAACGTGCCGCGGTCGAGGCCAAGCGCCGCGAGGAAGCCGATCGTGACGGAAAGCACCGTGACCATCGTCGCGATCTGCAGGCTGGTGAATGCCGACTGGAACCAGCGTGGGTCGGCGAACAGGTCCTCGTACCAGCGAAGCGTCCAGGAGGGCGGCGGAAAGATCAGCCATTGCGAGGAGCCGAAGGAGAGCGCCGCGATGAAGACGATCGGCAGGATCAAGAACAGGCAGACCAGGACCGTCAGCCCGATCAGGACGGTCCGCAGCGCGCCGAGCTTATCGAAATCGAGCAGCATCGCCTACCTCCCGCCGTTTACATGGAGATAGCGCAGCTGCACCGCGTAGAGCGCGAGCGTGACGACCAGCAGCACCAGGGCGGCGGCCCCGCCCATGCCCCAGTTGACGAGCGACTGCACGAACTGCGCCACGAGTTCGGCCAGCATCATGTTCGACGTGCCGCCGAGAAGAGCCGGCGTCACGAAATAGCCGAGCGACATGACGAAGACCATCAAGGCGCCGGCGGCGATGCCGGGCAGCGACAGCGGAAGAAGCACGCGCGTGAAACACTGCCGCTTCGTCGCGCCGCAGAGTGCCGCTGCGCGCAGAACGGCCGGATCGATCGCCCGGATCACGCCCATCAGGGGAAGGATGACGAAGGGCAGCATGATATAGACCATGCCGATCGTCACGCCGACGAGATTGTTGACGAGCGGCAGCGGCGTGTCGATCAGGCCGAGGCCGATCAGTGTCTTGTTGATGACGCCGGTCCGCTGCAGCAGCACCATCCAGGCATAGGTCCGCGCGAGAAGGTTGGTCCACATCGACAGGATGACGACGGCAAGGACGAGCCGCGACCATTTTTCCGGCATGATCGCCAGCAGCCAGGCGACCGGATAGCCGATCAGGACGGAAATGGCCGTGACGACACCCGCCACGACGAAGGTGTTGACGAAGATCCGGAGATAGGTGGTCGAGCCGAGCAGGGCGGCATAGTTGCCGAGCCCCGGCTCGGGCTCGAGCACGCTGCGGATAAGCAGCATCAGGACCGGAACGATGAAGAAGAGGGTGACGAGCAGCAGCGCCGGCACGAGATAGGCGAAGCTGCCGTCCCGTCCCGTCTTTCGCCCTTCTCCACCGGCAGTCGCGGATGGTGCCATTTTACAAGTCCGTTCAGGCGTTTCGCGGACCGGAATGCCGGTCCGCCTGTTGCGGGAATACGGTACGCGCCCGGCCTACTGCGCCTGCCAGGCGTACCAGCGGGTGCCGATCTCGTCGCGGTGCTCCGCCCAGTAGTCCATGTCGGCATTGACCTGGGTTTCGGCCTGCATGTCCGGCAGCGTGTTGCGCAGCGCGGGATCCATCAGCACGTTGGACTCGAGGTTGATCGGCGCATAACCGGTCGCGGCCGCGAAGTTTGCCTGCGCCATGTCGCTGGTCGCATGGGCGATGAACTTCATCGCCGCGTCCTTGTTCTTGCTGCCCTTGGGAACGACGAGCGAGTCGGCGGCGGTGATATTGTTCGTCCAGGACGTCTCGACCGTGACGCCGGTGGCGGCGAGAGCGGTCAGGCGGCCGTTCCAGAACGAACCGAACGGCGCTTCGGCGGAGGCGAGAAGCTGCTGCGACTGCGCACCGCTGTCCCACCAGATGATGTCGGCCTTGATCGTGTCGAGCTTCTTGAAGGCGCGGTCGAGGTCGAGCGGGTAGAGCTTGTCCGCTTCCACGCCGTCAGCGAGCAGTGCCGCCTCGATCACACCGGGGGCGGACCACTTGTAGAAGGTTCGCTTGCCCGGAAATTTCGTCGTGTCGAAGAGGTCGGCCCAGGTCGTCGGGCAGGCGTCGACCGCCTCCTTGTTGCAGCCGATCACGAAGGAATAATAGAAGCTGCCGACCGAATAGTCGGTGACGAAACGCGGATCGAGCTTGGATTTGTCGATGACCGAGAAGTCGAGCTTTTCGAGCAGCCCGGCCTTGCCGGCCTGCACCGCATAGTCGCCTTCGACATCGACGACGTCCCAGGCGACGCCGCCGGATTCGACCATCGCCTTGATCTTGCCGTAGTCGGTCGGGCCGTCCTGGGTGACGTTGATCTTGGTTCCCTCGGTGAACCCGGTCGCCCAGTGCTCCGTCTGGGCATCCTGCGTGGTGCCGCCCCAGCTGGTGAACACCAGGTCCTCGGCGCCCGCCGTTCCGGCAAGGCCGAGTGCCGTCGAAAAGAGAGTGGCTGCAATCCAGTTTTTCATGTTCCCTGTCCTTATTGTGCTTGGTGGTCGGTTGGTGTCAGGCGTGTGCATCACCTCCGAGCGGCGAGAAGGCCGCCGGCATCATGATCTTGTTGTCCGCGGTCACGATGAGATCGCGGATTTTCGGCAGGAAGGCCTGCCAGGCCGGATCGGCAGCAAGGCACGCGCGGCGGGCCTGCCGGTCGTCGAGGCTCTGGAAGCCCCAGATGTGGACGATCTCGTTGATCGGGCCGATCTCCGAGGAGAAGTAGCCGACCAGGTTGCCGAGATGCCGCTTCTGGATAGCGATGCCTTCCTCGCCGACAACCTTCAGGTATTGCGGGATGGCACCGTTCTTCAGCCTGTAGGTGCGGATCTCGTAGAGCATGGATCACCGCATCACGAAGGGATCGGGAAAGGGCTCGTCGGCGGTCCGCAGCCAGACCGTCTTCGTCCTCGTATAGTCGAGCGCGGCGGCGAGGCCGCCCTCGCGCCCGTGGCCGGACTGCCCGTAGCCGCCGAAGGGCGCGATCGGCGACACGGCGCGGTAGGTGTTGATCCAGACGATGCCGGCGCGGATGCGCCTGACCATGCGATGCGCGCGGCCGAGACTGCGGGTGAAGACGCCGGAGGCGAGGCCATAGGGCGTCGCATTGGCCAGCGCCACCGCCTCGTCCTCGGTATTGAAGGACAGGACCGACAGCACCGGCCCGAAAAGCTCTGTCTCAACCGACGCAGCCTTGACGCCATCGCAGTCAAGAATGGTCGGCAGGTAGTAGAAGCCCTCGCCGTCGCCGGCGCGCCCGCCGGTCACCAGCGTCGCGCCGGCATCCACCGAAGCGGCAACCACCTTCTCGATATGATCCCGCTGGCGCCGCGTGCAGAGCGGCCCGACCTCGGTTGCCACATCGAACGGCGTGCCGATCCGGATCGCCTCCGCCTTCGCCTTGAGGAGGGAAAGGAAACGCTCCTTGACCGATGCCTCGACGATCAGCCGCGAGCCGGCGACGCAGCTCTGGCCGGCCGCGGCGAAAATTCCTGCGACCTGGGCATTGGCCGCGCTTTCGAGATCGGCATCGGCAAAGACCACGAAGGGCGACTTGCCGCCGAGTTCGAGCGAGGTGCTGGCGAGGTTCTCCGCCGAATTCCGCACCACCTGCGCCGCCGTCGAGGGGCCGCCGGTGAAGGCGATATGGGCGACGCCTGGGTGTTTCGTCAGCGCGCTGCCGCAACGCGGCCCGAAACCGGTGAGGATGTTGACGACGCCCTTCGGGAAGCCGGCCTCATGCACCAGCCGCGCGAATTCCAGCAGCGGCGCCGGGCCGTCTTCCGACGCCTTCACAACGATGGTGCAGCCGGCGGCGAGCGCCGGGCCGATCTTCACGGCGGCAAGGAAGAGCTGGCTGTTCCAGGGCACGATCGCGGCAACGACGCCGATCGGTTCGCGCCGGGTCCAGACCTCCATGTCCGCCTTGTCGATCGGCAGCGTCGCGCCTTCGATCTTGTCGGCGAGGCCGGCGTAGTAGCGATAGTAGTCGGCGACATAGGCGATCTGCGACGCGGTTTCGCGGATGATCTTGCCGGTGTCGCGGGTTTCGAGTTCGGCGAGTTTCGCCGCATTGGCCTGCACCAGATCGGCCAGCTTGTAGAGCAGTTTTCCACGCGCGGTCGCCGTCAGCGCGGGCCACGCGCCGGTCCGGAGCGCCTGTTCCGCCGCCTTGACGGCACGGTCGACATCGGCCTCGCGCGCCTCGGGCATCGAGGCCCAGACCTTTCCCGTCGCCGGATCGATCGAGTCGAAGCGGGCCGACCCTGCCTCGAATGCACCGTCTACATATTGCTCGAAACTCTGCATGGCGCCCTCACGCGAAAGCCGGCATGACATCGGCGATGAATCGCTCGAGCGATGCCTTCTTGCGCTCGAAGCTCATGCCGGTATCGATCCAAAACGAATATTCGTCGTAGCCTTGCCGCTCGTAGACTTTGAGACGATCGATGACCGTGGCTGCATTGCCGATCGGCATGTTGGTGATCATCTTCTCCGGCGACAGGTTGGCGTTCGCCGCGAGGTCCTCGTCCGTCAGTTGCTGAATCAACCCTTGATGGATCGGCCGTTCGTTCTTGAACCAGGCGAAGAAGTAATTGTAGTAGGTGCTGATCTCCCTGGCCGCCTGGGTAATGTCGGCCTCGTCCGAGCCGACATAGGTATGCTGCAGCAGCATGATCTTCGGCCGCTTGATATCGGGCGCCTTTTCGCAGGCCGCGACGAAGCGTTCCATCAGGCTCGCGATTTCCGCCTCGCCGTTGGCGAGCGGCGTGCATTGCACGTTGCAGCCGTTTGCGACCGCGAATTCGTGGCTGTTGGGATCGCGCGCGGCGACCCAGATCGGCGGATGCGGCTGCTGCAGCGGCTTCGGCGCCGAGGTCGTCGACGGGAATTTCCAGAATTCGCCGTCATGGGCGTAGTCGCCCTGCCAGATGCCTTTCACCGCGGGGATCAGTTCGCGCATGCGCTGGCCGGCGCCCCAGGCATCGAGACCCGGCAGCAGGCGCTCGTATTCGAAGCTGTAGGCGCCGCGCGCGACGCCGAGATCGAGCCGCCCGCCGCTGATGATGTCCGTCATCGCGGCCTCGCCGGCGAGTTTGATCGGATGCCAGAAGGGCGCGATGACCGTGCCGGTGCCGAGGCGCACGTTGCTGGTGCGCCGGGCGAGGTCGGCAATGGTCACGAACGGGTTGGGCGCGATGGTGAAATCCATCGCGTGATGTTCGCCGGTCCAGATCGCATGCATGCCGCCCCTGTCGGCGATCTCGCAAAGCGCGACGAACTCGTCGTAGAGCTGCCGGTGGTTCTGGCGCGCATCGAGCCGCTCCATGTGGACGAACAGCGAGAATTTCATCGTTCACCCCTTGCGGCCACGGCATGCACGCGGCCCTTGTCCTGATTGCCGAAATAGACGCCGAAATTTCCGAGCGTGCTCTCCTGCGCGAAACGTCTCACGAGTTCGCGTATCGCGGTGTCGGAAATCTCGGGCAGCGGAAGGTCCCGCAAGGGGAACAGCCGCCCATGCGTCACCTCGCCGTCGCCGAGGCTGGCGCGGTAGACGACGTGCTGGCGCCCGGTCTCGGTGTCCTCGTAGACCGAGTAGAGCAGCCCGGTCCTTACGGTCAGTCCGGTGCCGGCCGCCACGTATCGTTCGAGCGCTTCGATGCCTTCGTTCTCGGCCTTCTCGACGAAGGGCAGCGTCCAGCCGCCCCGGCCGTCGGCGACCAGCAACACGTCGCCGTCCCGTTCGGCGACGGTGCCGAGCAGCAGCCTGCCATCGGCGTTGGCAAGCAGGCTCCTGTCGGCGAGCGCCGGCGTGAAATAACCGCCGCGGGCATAACCGAGCCCGGTCCTGCCGCTGTTTTGGAAGCCTTCGACGCGGCCCAGAAGGATGACGTGGTCGCCGGCGTCGACGACCTCGTGCATCGCGCAGTCGAACCAGGCGGCGACATCCGCGAAGACCGGCGCGCCGAAGGGCCCCCTGCGCCAGTCGACGGACGCAAACCGGTCCTCGACCGGCCGGGCAAACGTCGTCGATACGTCCTTCTGGCTCTCCGAGAGGATGTTGACACCGAAGCCTTTCGCAGCCGTCAGCGTCGTGTAGTTGCGCGAAGTCTTGGCCAGACAGACGAGAAGAAGCGGCGGATCGAGCGATACGCTGGTGAAGCTGTTGGCGGTGAAACCGAGCGGCGCGCCCGCATCGTCGATCGTCGTGACGACGGTCACACCGGTCAGGAAGGCGCCGAATGCATCTCGCAGGGCCCGTGGATCAAATGTCATGCCCAACCTCCGAGGTCAGCCAGTCGGCAAGTGCGTCGTTCACGGTCGCCGGGGCCGTGAGGTTCACCATATGGCGATGGCCGGGCACGATCACCGCCCGGCCAAGCGGCGCCGCCGCCGCCATCGCCCGCGCCATCGCCGGCGTGGAATTCAGGTCTCCATCACCCGTCAGGAACAGTGCGGGGCACCTCACGGACGGCCAGCAGTCCGGGTAGACGGTATCGCCCGTGGCGAAGGCCCGGTAGGCGGCCGCGTAACCGTCCGCATCGACGACCCGCAGCAACTCGCGGACCAGCCCATATGCCTCGCCGGTTCTCTCCTCCGGATCGAACCAGCGGGCAAGCGGCGCCTCCCGGTCGAAGACGCCCGAGCCGATCTCGTCGGCCCGCGCCTCGACCGCCGCCCGGGCCTCGACACTGCGCCTGTGAACGCCGTTCAGCAGCGCCACGCGCCGCACCATGGCCGGTTCCGCCGCCACGATCCCCGTCGCGATCAGCGCGCCCATGGAGTGCCCGGCGACATTGACCGGGCCAGAATCGAGCTCGTCCAGCACGCCCTTGAACCATCCGACGAAGCCCGGAAGCCCCGCCGGCTCGCAGAGCGGCGGCGAGAGGCCGTGCCCGGGAAGATCAACGGCGATCACGCGGCAGCGATCCGCGAGCCACTCGATCTGCGGCCGCCAGGCTTCGAGCCGCATGCCGACGCCATGGAGCAGCACGATGGTTTCGTCGCCTCGACCGCGGTCGAGATAGGCGGTGCCGGAGGAGGTCCTAGACCGATGCAGGGTTTGCAACATCGTGGCCCAGCTCCTTGAGGTCCTGGTAGCGGTCGCCGATGCGGTGATGCGGGCGGCCGCCGATCGAGGCCCCGAGCGCCACCACGATCTCGTCGGCGGCAGGCGCGTCCGGGATGGCGCACTGGATCGTCAGGTAATGCGAGCGCCGGCCCTCGTCGTTCTTGTCCATGAGCGGGATCATCACCGGCGCATTGGCCGGACCGCGTGTGTTGCAGAAGGCGAGATAGGATTTTGCGCCGACGGCCGTGCGATAGTGGTTGCCGAAGCGAAGCGTGTGGATCAGCGCCGAGGCATGCTCGATCTCGCCGTCGAGGCCGACCACCGCCGACTTGCCGTAGGCCTCGACCGACGCGCCCGAGCCGGCCGCCTCGATGACCATGCGGGTCAAAAGCTCGCCCAGCACGGGCGCGACGGCGTGTATCTCCGGCTTCAGGTCGTCGACGAAGCCGCGTCCGGCCCAGGGGTTCTTCACGACCGCCAGCGCCGCGATCAGCCTGAGCGGTACCGGCGCCTGCCGGCCGCCTTCGATGAGGGTCGTCTCCACATGCAGAAGCGTCTTGCGAATGGTGGGCGCCACGGCCGTCTCCCTGTCATCTTGTCGTTCATATGTTGGTATACCATAATACCAAGTGTCAAGCTTGTGCTGGGAATTTTTTGCGGATACACGGGGGAATGGTCAAAAACGTCGACACCCTTGCAGCCCTGCGTATCGAGACACCGCCCGCGACCCTTCGCGAAATCGCACTCGACCGCATGCGGCGTGCCATCATCAACGGCCTATTCGAGCCCGGCGCGCGGCTGGTCGAGCGTACGCTCTGCGACCAGCTCGGCGTTTCCCGCTCGGTCATTCGCGAGGTGATCCGTCATCTCGAGGCGGAGGGGCTGGTCGAAATGCTGGCGAAGCAGGGGCCGATCGTGGCCCGGCTGAGCTGGGACGACGCGCGCCAGATCTACGACATTCGCGCCGCTCTGGAATCGACCGCCGTTGCCGATTGCGCCCGCATCGCGGATGCGAAGGTCAAGGCGGGACTGCGCGAGGCGCTCGACGAGCTCGACCGCACGTCCCGGCAGAACTCTCCGGCGGGAATCCTCGACGCGACCACCGACTTCTACCGGATCATCTTTGAGACGAGCGGCCACAACATCGCCTGGGACATCGTCAGCCGCTTGAACAGCCGCATCTCGCGGCTGCGCGTCATGACGCTCTCGACCACCAACCGCACGGTCTCCGGTCCGGCGCAGATCCGCGAAATCTTCGCCGCGATCGACCGCAACGACCCGGAGGCCGCCGCCTCGGCGTGCCGCGCGCATGTCGCCGCCGCCGCCGCCATCGCCCGCACCGTGCTCGGCTGACGCTGCGGCCGGGAGACGCGGCAACACGGCAGTCCGGGCCGCAGCGCTAGGCCGAAGCGGCCTGCTGCACGAAATGTCCGGCGGAGATTTCCCGATAGGTGCGCCTCGGCGGCACGTAGCCGAAGGGCCGGACCGGGCTTTTGATCTCTTCATTGAGCGGCGGGTTCAGCAAGCCGCGTCGTGCCGGATCGGGGATCGGCACGGCGGAGATCAGGCGGCGCGTATAGGGGTGCTGCGGATTGCCGAAGATCGCGGCGCGCGGACCGATCTCGACGATCTCTCCCAGATACATCACCGCCACGCGATGACTCATGCGCTCCACGACCGCCATGTCGTGCGAGATGAAGAGATAGGCGAGCCCGTGCTTTTCCTGGAGGTCGAGCAGCAGGTTGGAGACCTGTGCCTTGACCGAGACGTCGAGTGCGGAGACCGCCTCGTCCGCCACGATGAAGGTCGGATCGAGCGCGAGCGCCCGGGCGATCGCGATGCGCTGGCGCTGACCGCCGGAGAATTCGTGCGGATGCCGGTCGGCCATGGCGGCCGAGAGCCCCACCTGTTCGAGAAGCTCGGAAACGCGATCCTTCGCCGCGCGCCGGTCGGCGATCCCGTGGGCGAGCATCGGCTCGGCGATGGCCGATCCGATGGTGATACGCGGATTGAGCGAGGCGAACGGGTCCTGGAAGATCATCTGCGAGCTGCGCCGCATGGCACGCAGCGCCTTCGCGCCGGCGTGCGTCACGTCCTCGCCGCCGATGACGACGGCGCCTGCCGTCGGGTTGACGAGCCTTATGATGGCGCGCCCGGTCGTCGACTTGCCGCAGCCGGATTCGCCGACCAGCGACAGGGTCTCGCCGGGCCTCAAATCGAACGAGACGCCCTCGACGGCATGCACGCGGCCGTTCGGCAGGTCGAAGCGGACGGAGAGATCCTTGACTTCGAGGATCGGCGCGACGCTGGGCGAAACCTCCGTCATGTCCCGGCCTTCCGTCGCCTCCCCGGTCGTGGCGTCGACCTCGGGGAAACGGCGCGGCGCCTCGCTCTTGCCCATCGTGCCGAGGCGCGGGATGGAGGCGAGCAGCATCCGCGTATAGGCGGCCTTCGGTGCTGCGAAGATATCGGTCGTTTCGCCGGTCTCGATCATGTCGCCGCGCAGCATCACCACCGTACGGTCGGCAATTTCCGCGACCACCCCCATGTCGTGCGTGATGAACAGCACGCCCATGTTTTCCTCCCGCTGCAGGTCGCGCAGCAGATGGAGGATTTCCGCCTGGATCGTCACGTCGAGTGCCGTTGTCGGTTCGTCGGCGATCAAAAGCGTCGGGCGGCAGGCGAGCGCCATGGCGATCATCACGCGCTGACGCATGCCGCCGGAAAACTTGTGCGGATATTCGTGAAGCCGCGTCTTCGCCGCCGGGATGCGCACGCGCTCCATCAGCCTGAGCGCCTCCGCCTCGGCCTCGCTCCACGACATGGCCCGATGCAGCACGAGGGACTCGGCGATCTGGTTGCCGATGGTGAAGACCGGGTTGAGCGAGGTCATCGGCTCCTGGAAGATCATGCCGATCGACCCGCCGCGTACCGCGCGCATCTCGCGCTCCGAGGCCTGCAGCAGATCCTGGCCCTGGAGCAGGATGCGCCCCTCGCAACGCGCCTTTCCGGGCGGCAGCAGACGCATGGTGGAGAGTGCCGTGACGCTCTTGCCGGAGCCGGATTCACCGACGATGGCAACCGTCTCGCCGGCATGGACGTCGAGGCTGATGTCGCGGATGACGGTGCGCCAGCCCTCCGGCGTCCGGAAGGACGTCGACAGGTTCCGGATCGAGAGCACGGGGCCGGCGGCTTTGTCGGTCGTGTTCATCCTCACGTCTCCTTCGCCAGCCGCGGATCGACCAGGTCGCGCAAGCCATCGCCGAGCAATTGCAGCGAGAGCACCGAAAAGACGATCGCCAGCCCCGGGAAGATCATCAGCCAGGGCGCATTGTTCATGTATTCGCGGCCGGCGGCGAGCATCGTGCCCCAGGTCGGCATGTCGGTGGAAACGCCGACGCCGAGGAAGGAGAGGCTCGCCTCGGCCAGCATCGCCGAGGCGAAGACGAAGGTCGCCTGCACGAGGATCGGCGAGGCAAGGTTGAGCAGCACATGGCGCGTCAGGATCTGCCAGGTCGGCAGGCCCATGGCGACCGCCGCCTCGATATAGGGCAGTTCGCGCAGCACCAGCGTCGAGCCGCGCACGATGCGGGCAAGCCGCGGCGCATAGGTGATGCCGAGCGCCAGGATGACCGTCAGGAGCGACGGTCCGAGGGCGGCGACGAGCGCGATCGCAAGCAGGATGTCCGGGAAGGACATCATCGCGTCGAGCAGCCGCGAGATCGGCGCGTCGAGCTTGCGGAAGAAGCCGGCGACGACGCCGAGCATGACGCCGAGGACGGTGGAGATGCAGACGACGCCGAGGCTGACGAGCAGCGACACGCGTCCGGCATAGATGGCACGGGAGAAGATGTCGCGGCCGAACTCGTCGGTGCCGAAGAGATGGGTGGCGGACGGCACCTGCAGCTTGTTGACGATCGACAGCTTGTTCGGCGTGTAGGGCGCGATCAGCGGTGCCAGCAGGGCTGCCAGAACGACTATCGCCAGGATGACGGCGCCGAAGAGGATGGCGCGGTTACCGAGCAGCCGGCGCAGGCCCGAGGCGAAGGGCATGGAGAGGCCGCCGATGGTCATAGCCGCACCCTTGGGTCAACGAGGATATAGAGCATGTCCACCACGAAATTGATCAGCACGTAGATCGCCGCGACGACCAGCAGCGTGCCCTGGATGACCGGATAGTCGCGCCTCAAGACGGCGGAGACGACGAGATTGCCGACGCCCGGCAGGCCGAACACCGTTTCCGTCACCACGGCGCCCGCGACCAGCATGGCGATCGAAAGGCCGATGACGGTGATGATCGGGATCAGCGCGTTTTTCAGCGCATGCTTGAGGATCACCCGCCCCTCGCCGGCCCCCTTGGCACGGGCGGTGCGCACATAGTCGTCGCCGAGCACGTCAAGCATGGCCGCGCGGGTGAAGCGGGTGATCAGCGCCGAATTGACGATGCCGAGCGCGACGGCCGGCAACACGAGATGGTGCAGCCGCTCGAAGAAGGTGGCGTCCGGCCCGCCATAGCCCGACGCCGGGAACCAGCCCTGCCCGACGGCAAAGGCCTGGATCAGGAGCAGGCCGAGCCAGAAGCTCGGCACGCTCGCCGCCACCATCGTCAGCGTCACGACGATCTGGTCGAAGAGCGTGCCGCGCTTGACCGCCGACAGGATGCCGACGGGCAGCGCGATGCCGACCGCAATCAGGATGGAGAAGAGCGTCAGGAAGAAAGTCGGCTCGGCACGCGCGGCAAGCGCCGTCGTCACCGGCTGGTCGAGAAAGATCGACTGGCCGAGATCACCCTTAAGGATCCCGAGCACGAACTGGCCGTATTGCACGATGAGCGGCGCATCGAGCCCGAGCCGCGTGCGCAGTTGCGCGATGTCCTCGGGGGTCGCGTCCGAGCCGAGCATCACGGCAGCCGGATCGCCCGGCGTCACGCGGACGATGATGAAGACGACGGTGACGACGAGGGCGAGCACGATCGCCATGCCGCCGAGCCGTTTCAGAAGCGCCCGCGTGATCCGTTCCATGGTTTTACCGCCTTACTCTTTCGGGGTGACGTTCCAGAACTTCGGCCAGTAGGTCGGCGTGTAGTCGGTGATGCCGGCTGCGACGCCCGATACGGCGTTGAAGTTGCCGACCTTGTAGAGCGGCGCGTCGTCGTAGATCGCCGTCTGGATGCCGTCCCACGCGGCCTTCTTGGCCTCGTCGGTCGTCGCCTCCATATAGGCGGCGACGGCCTTGGCCTTCTGGTCCGAAACATACCAGCCCGGATAAGTGTCGGTGATGGTGTTGATCGTCGTCGGGTCGCCGGGGAAGTTGGAGTGGGTGATGAAGATGTCCCATTCCTTCGGATCGGCGCGCCGCGTCGTCAGCGTCGCCCAGTCCACCACCTGCAAGTCGACCTTGAAGCCGGCAGCCTCCAGATAGGCCTTGGCGACCTCGCCGATCTTGTAGTGGAACTCGTACTGGCGGCTCGTCATCAGCCGGAGCGGCGTGCCGTCATAGCCGGCATCGGTGAGCAGCTTGCCGACCGCCTCCGGATCGCCTTCGCCGTAGCGAACGACGCCCGCCTCGGTGTGCCAGAAGGAGCCCTCCGGGAAGATCGAGCCGTCGACGCTGAAGAAGCGGTCGTCGGAGAAGGCGGCGAGCATCATGTCGTTCGGGTTGAGCGCTGCCTGAACGGCCTGGCGGAATTCCTTCTTCACGAGAAGGCCTTCCTGCATGTTCATGTTCATCGAGGCCCAGCCGGTGTTCTCGTAGATGACAGGCTTGGCGACGCCGCTGTCCTCGACGCGCTCATAGGCGCTGACCGGCAGCGAGTCGGCGAAGTCGAACTGGCCGGAAATCAGGCCCTCGACGCGGGTATTGGCATCCGGCACCGGCACGAAGCGGATTTCCTTGGCGATCGCCTCGCGTTTGCCCGCATAGTTGCTCGGCTCGCCCTCCGGCGACTTGTAGTCCTCGAAGCGGACGAGCTGGGTATACTGGTCGGGCTTGCGCTCCTTCAGCGCATAGGGGCCGGTGCCGACGAATTCGGTCAGCGTCTCGCCGGCCTTCTCGGAGGGGATAATGATGGAAGCCTGCGACAGGGTGGCGACGAGCGGCGCATACCGCGACTTCAGCTTGAAGACGACGGCGTTCGGCCCGTCCTCGGTCAGGCTCTCGACCACCTCGGCGACCTGCTTGCCCTTGGAATTGATCGTCATCCAGCGCTTCAGCGAGGCGACCACGTCGGCGGAATCAAACGCGCTGCCGTCGTGGAAGGTGACGCCTTCGCGCAGCGGGATGCGATAGGTCAGGCCATCCTCGGACAGGTCCGGCAGGCTGGCGGCGAGCAGCGGCACCGACTTCCATTCGACATCATAGGTATAGAGCGTCTCGAAGATGTGCTGGTCGATGGTCAGCACGATGTCGGTCGGCGTCTGCATGGCGTCGAGCGTCGGCGGTTCGCCGATCGTCGCGACCGTCAGGATGCCGTCGGCCGCATGGGCGCTCTGGAGGGCAATCGCCAGCCCGCTCGTGCCGGCCAGCATCGCCAGCGTTGTCAGAACCAGTACACGTTTCATGGTCGTTCCCCTTTCAATATGCCGGCAGGTGTCTCGCACCGCGCCGGTCGTGCCATCGTCTCAAGTCGCCGGCCGGTTCCTCTCCGGCCGGCGGCTCAGCTTTCGAGCCCCAGCGGATCGGCGACGCGCGGCCAGAGCTTGAGGCTCGCCTTGCGGTAGGGCGTCGTCGCCGGATCGGTGGGGTAGGAAGTCGGTGCGGCGATATAGACGATCTCGGAGGAGACCGGCTGGAAGCCCGCGTGGAAATGGTTGGTCGACTTGACGAGCAGGTAGGCCTTGCCGGCAAAGTCGATGCCCTGGTTGGCGAAGATATCCGGCTCGTAGGTCTGGGTGCGGCTGGTGATCAGCACGATGTCGATTTCCGTGCCGAGCGGGCGCACGACGGCGGTGCTGCCGAGCGTCACGCGGCTGTTGCGGAAGCTCTGCCAGCCGGCGTCGAAGACGTCCTGAACCGTCACCCGGAGATCGATGGGTGCGCCGCCCTGGGGGCCGGACTTGCCGCCGAATCGCAGGTCAAGTTCGGCCCCCCGGCCCGCCGCATGGCAGAAGGAGACGGCGATGGGGTCCCAGATCGTCGCCACCGCAAAGTCGTCGAGGCCGCGCTCCATCATGCGCCTGAGGATATGGGTCGCATCGCCTGCAACGCCGCCGCCCGGATTGTCCCAGACATCGGCGATCACCACGGGCACATTTGGCTGTTCGGCGCGAACGGCGATCGCCCGGTCAAGGCCGGCCTCCGTGTCGAACATCGGCATAGCGGCCTTCTTGCGAAGGCCGTAGAGTTCGCGGCCGAGGCTTTCGGCAAGCGCATCGCCCTTCGGCTTGTCGCCGTCTGTCACCACGACAACTCGCGTGCCCATATCCGGCACGTCGCCCGCCATGAAACCGTGGATGACCGAGAGCGACAGGATGCCGTCCCGGCCCTCCATCGCCTTCAGGCGATCGACGAAGGAGCGCATCGGCTCGCGGCTCGTCGGGAAGATGGTGATCATGCGGCAGTCGAAGGTGGCGATGACGGGCCGGATCTCGCCGCGCAGCGTCCTCAGCGCCAGATCGACCACATGCTCGCCGCGCTGCTCGAAATCCGTATGCGGGAATTCGAGGAAGGTCGCCATCAGGTCGAGGCTTTCGACGCGCAGCGCCGTCAGGTGGCTATGCGGATCGAACTCGGCGGCCACGAGCACATCGGGGCCGACCATGGCACGAACCCGCGAGAGGAAATCGCCTTCCGGGTCGTCATAGCCCTGCGCGACCATGGCGCCATGCAGGCCGAGCACGACGCCGTCGACAGGCAGGGCCGCCCGGAGTTCGCCGAGAATGCGGTCGCGCAGCGTCTCGTAGGTCTGGCGCTGGATGAGGCCGGCGGGCTCGGCCCAGCAGGACGTGCCTTCGATGGTGATGAAGCCTTCCGCACGCCCGCGCCGGCGCAGGATGGGCACGACGGAAGAGCAGAGCGTCGGCGCATCCGGATGCTCGCCCGGAGCCGCGAAGAAGGCGGCCTTGAAGGCATGCATGTCCGTCGGCACGGGCGAGAAGGTGTTCGTTTCCGTGGCCAACGAGGCCGTGAAGATTCGCATATGCAGTTGATCCGAATGAGGTTCCGTCTTGCCGCCCGCCGGTCTGGATCCGACGGCGGCGCCGGCGGGCGCAGGTCCGCCTCTTCCGCGACGCTTTCAGTCGTCGAGGAAGAGGCGGGCGGCCGTTGCCCGCCCATCGTCCGATTGTCTGGTTTCCGGTTGCGTTCGCCCGCTCACATGGTCACGCCATGTAATTTATTTTCTTAATAATGCGCGAAGTTTGGCCTAAGTCAACCGTATTTTGGCATTATTGGGAGATTTATGTAATTCATTTTCTTTGCCGAGATTTTTCCTGAAAATTTTCACGGACGATGCGCCGCGGCTTCCGGCAAAGCCGGACGCGATTCATTTTGAAGATCAAACCGTTCCGGGCGATATTTTCGACGACTCGGCGGGTGGGACGCGGTGGTCCGGTACCGCACGGATGAAAACAGGCGGGCGTTAGGGGCGTCCATTTTCATGCGGCCCGCGGCGATGATTGCGGATTCCCGCGCCGGAACGGCGACCGCAGGCAATTTTTCCGGGCGACAGGTCCGGACGAACCATAGGGCGGCCCGCCGTAAGTGCGACTGGGCCCGCAGGCGATACGCTTCGCGAGGGGCGCGGGCGGGTCTCGCGGAACCTGTATTTTATTTTCGCATGAGCCATCACCCGCGTTGATACCCGCAGGCAATGTGGTATGAAACAACGCAGAGGAGAAATTTATTTTCATGAATGGGCCCGGTGCACCCTCGGCTCCCTCTTCGAAGGCGGGCACGATGGATCTTTTTCACGCTCTTTCCGACGAGGACGGCAAGCTCTCCGCGCTGGAAAAGAAGCTCGCCCATCTGGTGCTGGAAAACGTCGATTTCGTCGTCAACTCCTCGATCATCGACCTCGCGGGCCGTGCCGGCGTTTCGCCGCCGACCGTCACCCGCTTCTGCCGCCGGCTGGGATGCCAGAGCTTTTCCGATTTCAAGATGCAGCTTGCCCGCATGACCTATGTCGGGCTGCGCTACCTCAAGCCGGAAGTCCCGACCGCGACGCCGGCGGAAGTCGCCGAGGATATCGTGACCAAGGCGCAGAACGCGCTCTTCCAGCTGCACCGCCAGCTCGATCTCAAGGCGCTCGACGAGGCGGCCCACCTGTTGCGCGGCGCGGACTTCATCCAGGCCTTCGGGGCAAGCGGCAATTCGGCGATGATCGTCAACGAACTGCACAACAGGCTTTTCCGCCTCGGATGCCGGATCAACGCCTCGAACGACCACAACATGAACCTGATGCTTTCGGCAGCCGCCCAGGCCGGCACCGTGGTCTTCGGCTCCTCTTTCACCGGCCGCGATCTCGGGCTTGTCCGCTGCCTCGACCTGCTCCGGCAGCGCGCCATACCGACCATCGTCATCACCCAGAGCAACTCGCCGGTCGCCGCCGCCGCCGATGTGCTGATCGCCATCGACATGCCGGAAGGGAAAAACATCTTCCGGCCGACCTCCACGCGCTTCGCCTATCTCGGCGCCATCGACATTCTGGCCAATCTCGTCGCCTACGCGGACCGCAACAAGGCGCTGAAGGCCCTGCGCGGCATCAAGGAAGAACTCGTGCGCCACCGCGACGGCGACGACCGCCAGCTCCTCGGCGACTGATTAAGCCCCGCACGCCGCCGCATATGTTCCGTCCATGAAAAGGCCCCGCACCGGCGGCAGCCGGCGCGAGGCTTTTTCCGGGCGTTTCGCCTGCCGGACTACAGCAGGAAGGAATCCGATTGCAGGTCGAAGCCGCCTTCGAGCTTCACCACGAAATCGGCCTCGGAATCGCCATCGAGATCCGCCCGCACGAAAGTATCGCCATCGAGCTTGCCGTAGCGCAGCTCGCCGGCCTTGCCGGAGAAGCCGTCTGTACCGATGAAGTCGAAGGGCTGGATGCCGCTGCGGTTGCCGTTCGCGTCGAAGCCCGTGAGGTCGATGCGGTCGCCGTCGGCGACATTGAAGTCGAGGATCGTGTCGAAGCGGCCTTCGCCGGCCGGAGAGGCGCTCTCCGCCCGAAAGGCGAAGGTATCCGCGCCGCTGCCGCCGGTCAGGAGATCGGCGCCGTAGCCGCCGGACAGGATGTCGTCGCCCGTGCCGCCGTTCAGCACGTCGGCACCGATGCGGCCGCGCAGGACATCGTCCCCGCCGTTGCCGCGCAGCACGTCGTCGCCGCCATTGCCGGTCAGGTCGTCGTCGCCGTCGCCGCCCTGCAGCACGTCGTCGCCTTCGCCGCCGTCGATCGTGTCGCCGCCGGCACCGCCGAACAGGCGGTCGGAGCCGCGGTTGCCGCTGATACTGTCGTCGCCGGCACCGCCGGCAGCCTGATCGTCGCCCCCCTCGCCCTTCAGCCGGTCGTCGCCGCCGTTGCCGTAGAGCCGGTCGTTGCCGTCGCCGCCGAGGAAGCGGTCAACCCCCTTGTTGCCCTCGACGACATCGGTTCCGTCGCTGCCGACGGAAATGTTCACGACGTCGGTCACGTCGAACGTGAAGGTCTCCACCTTGGTGAGGCCGTCGGCATCGGTCACGGCGAGCTCGATGGTACGCGTCTCGGCATCGGCGAAATCGATGAGCGTGTTGAGCACCAGCGTGTCGCCTTCGATGCGGAACACGTCGCCCGGATTCGAGACGAGGCTGTAGGTCACCGCGTCGCCTTCCGGATCGGTGGACGACAGGGTCGCGACGACGTCGCCGACGTCCGCGTCCTCTCGCACGGCCTGGGTGGAGACCGTCAGCGTGGTCGGCGCCTCGTTCGCGTCGAGCACGCCGAAGGTGAAGGTCTTCGTGCTCTCCTCGATGCCGTCGGAAACCTCGACGGTGATATCGAAGGACGTGGCGGCCTCATAGTCGAGCGCCTTTGCGAGCACGAGCCGGGTGACGCCGCCGCTGGTCACGAGCTCGACGGTGCCGTCGGCGTCATCGGTGAGCGTGTAGGTCAGCGGGTTGTCGCTCGTCGCGGAAAGGGTCGCGAGAACCGTCCCGACCGCCGTTGCCTCGCTGGCGGACGTTGCCGAAAGCGCAAGCCCCGTCGGGCCTTCGGCGATGTTGAGCGTCACGTCGTCGAACTCGATGAATTCGATGTCGGTCAGCGTCGCCGTCCAGCTGCCCTCGGCGACGGAATAGGTGTCGTCGGTGTTCTTGGTGATCGTGAAGTCGCCCGATGTGCCGTCGACGACGAAGATGTCGTCACCGTCGCCGCCGCCGAACGCGTCGTCACCGCCGTTGCCCTCGATCGTGTCGTCGAAGCCGGTGCCGGTATAGGTATCGTCGCCCGTCGTGCCGACGAAATGCTGCGCGCGGCGGCCGAGGATCTCGTAGAGGACGTCGACGAAGGAACTGTCGTTGCCGGCCCGGCGAAGCGCGTTGTAGAGTTCGTAAACTTCGTTCGCCGCGGTGTCGGCGTCGTCGTTCTGGTCGGCGACGAGCCCGAGGTCGGAGACGACGAGGCCCGAGATGACGCCGGTCAGCGCGGAGCGCGTCGTGCCGGTCGTCGTATAGGTCGTGTCGGCGTCGTAGGAACCGAGCGTGAAGCTGTCGACCTCACCGGAAATCCGTGATTGGTGCCGTAGGTGAGGAAGTTGTAGGCGATGTCCGTGCCTTCCATCAGCACCTGAGCATCGTTCGTCGGCGTCGTCGTGTAGCGGAAGCCGACCTGGTCGCCCTTCACATATTGCGGCCCGTATATCGAATTGACGACCTCCCCGTCATAATAGGTCGAGCTGCCGACGGATGTCAGTGCCGCAAAGTAGCTCGCGATATAGCTCTCGAAGTCGATCGACGCCAAGGCGGACGCATCGATCTTGATCTTGCTGGTGGTTGCCATTTTCTACCCCTTAAACCCCGGAGATGAGCCGGTGCGCCTCTCCTGAAACACTGTCGAACGGGCAGCTGCGCCGCCCTGGGCGGCGGCCCGCCGGAAAATTGCGCACAGCGACAGCCACTCCGGGACGTGAAAACGCACAGGATGACAGTCCTTCGAGGCGGCAATTGCGGGAAAACCAGCCCTATGGGGCGGTTCTAAAAAACATGACTTCGCGAGTCAACTAAAATAACCGGACCTTTAAGGAAAGGTTAACCTTACGGCAGCCGAATCAACTTCCGCGATAGGTCGAATAGCCGTAGGGCGAAAGCAGGAGCGGCACGTGGTAGTGGGCGGTGGGGTCGGCGATGCCGAAACGGAGCGGAACGACATCGAGGAAAGCGGGCTCGGGCAGGTCGGCACCGCTGCGGCGCAGATAATCGCCAGCATGGAACACCAGCTCATAGATGCCCGCCATGAAGCCGATACCGTCGAGGAGCGGCCCGTCGACCCGTCCGTCGCTGTTCGTCTCGACCGTCTTGATCCACTGGCGTTCGCCGCCTTCCAGCCAGAAGAGATCAATCGTCAGACCGGCGGCCGGCTCGCCGAGTGCGGTGTCGAGGACATGGGTGGTGAGGCGGCCGGTGGCGTTCATGGGCGCTCCAGTTCGGGATCGACGATGACATAGGGTGTGTCGAAGAAATGCTCGACGACATTGCTTCCTTCGCCCTGGCGGTCGACGACGAGGAAGTCGCTCGTCTCGCCGATCGTCATCAGCGGATGATGCCAGACGTCGCGGCGATAGTTGATGCCCTGCCGGCCGCTGGCGCTGAAGACGCGCGGCCTGCCCGGCCGGCCGGCCTCGTCTTCGGAGACGACGACGAGCCATGGCCGGTCGTCGATCGGCGAGAAGCTCTGGCTGCCGAAGGGATGGCGCTCCATCATGCCGACCGTATAGGGGAAGGCGCGCGGGCTGCCGCGGAAGATGTTGATGATGACGCGCGCGCCGTCACCCACCGCTTCCGCGACGGCGAGCCCGTGGTAACGCTCGGTCGTGCCGTCATTGATCAGCCGCATGGTCGCCGGGTCGGCCTCGATGACGGTGCCGAAGGGGGCGAAGGCCGCCTTCGTCAGCGGCTCGACGACGAGTGTCTCCGCCATCACGCCTTCGTCCCGAACAGCCGCAGGCGGCTGACGCCGCCGTCCGGATACATGGCGAAGCGCACATGCGTCACCGGCCCGATGTCGATGACGTCGGCACCGGAATACGCGTGGATATGATCCATCTGCAGCTTCTGGCGGGCGAGGATCGGCTTCCACTGCAGCGAGGCTTCGAGCGCCGCCTCGTCGAATGCATCGTCCTGATCCGGCAGGAAGGCGCCCAGCAGGTCGCAGGCGTCAGGATAATTGCCCTTGAAGTGCGCGGTATCGACGACGATGCGCCGGATGATGCCGGCATGGCCGAGCTTGATGATCGCCCAATCATTGCCGGGGCCGCGCCGGCGGGCGGTCTCCCAGCCGTCGCCCATGTTGATGCCACGGCCGGGGGCGAGCATCTGGTCGGGCACGCCGTAATGGGCGTTCGACCAGGCAAGCGACCTGGCGCCGTTGAAGATATAGGCGAGGTCGATTTCTTCACCGGCGCCGACCTTCGACCAGTCGAAATGCGCGTCGCCATAGACCCGGAGCCGCGCGACGCCGCCGTCCGGATAGATGTGCAGCCTGAGATGCGTCCAGACGTTCGCCTGCTCGCCGGCCGGCAGTTCGAGGAAATGATGCGCACCGGGACCAAGCGGCGCTTTCGGCAGGATCTCCGTCCAGGCGGTCGCCTCGCTCGGATCGCCGCCCTCGATGCGGCAGGCCTCGATCGAGCAGTGCGGCGGATAATTGCCGGTAAAATAGCTGGTGTCGACGTCGAAGCCGCGGATGCGGCCGGGCATGGCGAGCCGGATGACCGCATGGTCATGACCGGGCACGCGCTTGCGCCGGCTCTCCCAGCCGTCCATCCATTTGCCGTTCTCGTCGTAGACGCCTTCCCTCCAGACGGCCGGCTCGTCGGCGAGCATGCGCGAAAGCGGCGCGAAGAAGTCGTCGGTGGCGAAGAGCCCCGCGGCACCGAGGCGGGCGGAGGCGAGATTGACCGCGCCTTTGGTGAACTCGGGAAGGGTGGTCTCAGGCGTCATGTCAGGCTCCGGGCAGCATCGCGGTCAGGCGCAGGAGCGCGATCCGCTCCACCTGCCGCAGCGCCGTTTCAAATTCCTGTTCGGGCGTATTGTCAATGCGGCGTTCGAAGGCAGCAAGGATGCCGTCTTTCGTCTGCCCCTTGACGGCGATGATGAAGGGGAAGCCGAATTTTTCCGTATAGGCCGTGTTGAGGGCGGTGAAGCGCCGATGCTCCTCCGGCGACAGCCGGTCGAGCCCGGCGCCCGCCTGTTCGTTGCGGCTGTCCTCGGTCAATTCGCCGGCGATCGCCAGTTTTCCGGCCAGATCGGGATGGGCGCGCAGCACGCCGAGCTGTTCCGCCGGGCTCGCCGCGCGGAACTGGCCGACGAGCGCCGCATGCACCCCGTCGGCCGTCGGCGTCTCCTGCAGGCCGCCGGCGTCAAAGGCCCGTTCGGCAATCCACGGCGAATGCTCGAAGACGCCACCGAAGCGCTCGACGAAGTCCGATCGGGTCATCATGCGATCGGCCCCTCCGGCTGGTGGTGCGCGTACCAGTGGCGGGCGATCTCGATGCGGCGCGGCACCCAGACCCTGTCATGGCCGAGCACATAGTCGACGAAGCGCGCCAGCGCTGCGGCGCGCCCCGGCCGGCCGACCAGGCGGCAGTGCAAGCCGACATTCAGCATCTTCGGGCTGCCCTCGCGGCCTTCCGCATAGAGCACGTCGAAGGCATCCTTCAGGTAGGTGAAGAACTGGTCGCCCGCATTGAAGCCCTGCGGCGTCGCAAACCGCATGTCGTTCGTCTCGAGCGTGTAGGGAATAATGAGGAAGGGTTTCCCGTCGAGCCCCGGCACCCAGTAGGGCAGATCGTCGGCATAGGAATCGGAGGAGTAGACGAAGCCGCCCTCCTCCATCACGAGGCGCAGCGTATTGTCGGAGGGCTTGCCCTGATACATGCCGAGCGGGTGGGAGCCGGTCAGCTCGGTGTGCAGCCGCACCGCCTCGCGGATGTGCCGGCGCTCCACGTCCTCGGGAAAATCCTTGTATTCCAGCCAGCGGTAGCCGTGGCTGGCGATCTCCCAGTCCGCCTCCTTCATGGCCGCGACGGCCTCGGGGTTGCGCGCCATGGCGAGCGTCACGCCGTAGACCGTGACCGGCACGTTGCGGCTGGTGAAGAGCCGCCACAGGCGCCAGAAGCCGGCGCGCGCGCCGTATTCGTAGATCGATTCCATGTTAAGGTTGCGCTGTCCCGGCCAGGCTTGCGCCCCGACGATTTCCGACAGCAGGTTCTCCGACGCCGGGTCGCCGTCGAGGATCGAGCTTTCGCCGCCCTCCTCGTAGTTCACCACGAACTGGACCGCGATGCGCGCGTCGCCCGGCCAGCGCACCCGCGGCGGGTTGCGCCCGTAACCGATCAGGTCGCGGGGATAGGTCTTGTCTGCTGTCATCGGTCCGCCCTTCTCATCTCGCCGAACGGTAGCATCCGCAAAGCGAAAGTCGAGACGGAAACGCGGCTTTCCAAAGGGCTTTGAAGCCTCAGGCGCTCCGGCGACGGTCGACGCGCCCGAGCGGATGCAGCGAGTGGACGCGGAAGGGCGACCCTGTCTCCTCCTCCACGAAGAGCGCGATGCTCGACACGTCGAGCGGCGCAGCGAGCACGCCCGCGAAATGATCGCGCAAGGCCTTTTCGATACGCTGGCCGTCGCAGGGATTGACGGTGCCCGTCAGCGTCATGTGGAAGCGGAACTCGTCCATCACATAGGGATAGCCCCAGCGGTGCAGGTTGGCGAACTGCGGCGCGGTCAGGCCGTCCGGGTCGCGCCGTTCGATCTCGATCTCGGTGAGCGGCGCGCGGAAGGCATCGAAGTGCTGGACGACGAGCGCCGCCAGACGGTGCATGTCGGTGTCGGGCCGCTCGGGCGCGAGGCCGTAATAGGTACCGAGCCGGGCGACTTCGAGCGGCTGCAGGCGGAACGGCCGCATCGCGCCGGCGAAGAGCATCAGTTCCTTCAGCAGCGTCGCCTCGCTCACGCCCTCCGCCAGGCGGAAGGGCGCCTTGAGATTGGCATGGAACCCGTAGCGGCGCGGCAGGGCCGTGTAGTAGGCAAGTTCCTGCAGCGTAAGGCCAGGCACGTCCGGCGTCTCCGCGAAGTCGCCGGAAAAGGCGTTGCGCCCCAGCCAGGCGGCGGCCGTGGTCGTCACGGGATGGTGCGCCGGCGGCGTGAAATAGATGGCGTAGCGCATGGTGCGCGGCTCCTCGGATCAGCCGCGACCCGGATCCGGGCGCAGCGAGCCGAGGGGTAGGTGATTTGCATGACAGCTTCACGAAGGAATTCCGGCGATTTTCCATAGTATTGACGACGTTTGCGTGAAGCGTTGGCAGTGCCGTCGCGGCATCGTCGCAATCCCACGGTCTTCCGGAACAATAGTGGCATGGCGACGTTCTTCCTGCCCGAAAGGAAAGGAGACATGCCATGATCATGCAGGACGCAACTATCAAGGAAACACAGGAGCTTATTGCAAGCGACAAGGTCGAGGGCACCAGTGTTTACGGTGCGGACGGCAAACATATCGGCACCGTCGAGCGACTCATTCTCGACAAGCGCAGCGGCCGCGTCTCCTATGCCGTCTTGAGCTTCGGCGGTTTCCTCGGCATCGGACACGACCGCTATCCGCTTCCCTGGGGCAAGCTGAACTACGACGAATCGCTCGGCGGCTACCGCGTCGACGTGACCAGGGCGCAGGTCGAAAACGCGCCGCATTACGAAAGCGATGCGGAATACGAGTGGAACCGCCGCAACGGCAAGGTGATTCACGACTATTACGGCGTGCCGCCCTACTGGATGTAAGGCCTCAGCGCGCCGCCTCCAGATGCGCGGCAACGGTGAAGGACTGTGGCAGCCCGGGCGGACTGCCGTTTGCGATTTCCCCGACGACCGCCGCGGCGAGGGCATGCGCCACCCCGAAACTGATCTTGAAGCCGCCGGTCAAGACACTAAACGAGGAATGAAGCGGATGGCGGCCCGCCATCGGGTCGCGGCCGATCGCCTTCGGCCGAAGCCCTGACCAGCGTTCGAGCACTGCAGCGCCCTTGAGCAGGGGAACGAGCCTCTGCGCCCGCTCGATCACCGCATCGAGGTGTTCGTCCGTGCCGCCGGGCACGGCAAAGGTAGGCTCGCTGGTGCTGCCCACCGCGACATGTCCCGCGTCATGGGCGATGACGTAGAGTCCGCCCTGAAAAACGATCGGAAGGCCGGGGGAGGCATCCGCGCGCAGCAGCGCCGCCTGCCCCTTGACCGGCACGCCGATCGGCCGTGCCGGAGGAGGCCCGATGCGCGCCAGAATATCGAAGCTCTCGACACCCGCGCTGAGGATCGCATGGCCGAAGGTGATCGTCGTGCCGTCGGCAAGCGACGCAGAGCGCGCCATCGGGTCCAGCGACACCACGGCCGTGCCCTCCCGGATCCGCACCCTGCCCGCCTGTTCGATCGCCACCTTGAGAGCCGAAAGAAGCCGTCGCGGGTCGAGCCGTGCCGAAAGCGCCTCGACGACGAAGCCGCAGTCCGCCGCGCCTGCCGCCGGCCATCCTTCCGCCGGCGCCGCATCGGTCACCTCGAACCGGAAGGCGTGCTCGCCCTGCCGCCAGACGGTGCGGGCGTCCTGCGCCTGCCGTTCGGCGATCTGCCGCAGATGCGGCCGGCCGAGCGGAATCACCCGCCCCGTGCGGCGATAACCTGCCGACAGTCCGGTTCGCGCCTCGAGCGCGGCGATTTCCGCCTCGAGCGACACGAGCGCGTCGAACTGGAACTGCTTCTTGTCGTTCCAGCGATCCGGCATGTGCGGCATCAGCGCGCCGAGCAGCCCGCCGCTGGCGCCCGCGCCGATCCGCGACCGCTCGACGAGCAGCACATCCAGCCCGGCATCGGCGGCCTTCAACGCCGCCCAGAGCCCCATGACGCCACCGCCGACGACGAGGAGATCGGGCGACGGTTGACCACTTGTGCCGCCGGCGCTAACGGAGAGCGTCATGGCAGAGATCTCGGACGATGCAGCCGAAGCCGGCGCGATGGGGGCCGGCACGATGGGGCTTGAATGGCATGAGGGCGATATGCCCTATTCGCCGGCCTTTGGCGATCACTTTTATTGCCGCACGGACGGCCGGCTCGAATGCGGCCACGTGTTCCTGGCGGGCAACCGCCTGCCCGAACGCTGGGCCGCTGCCGGGCGCTTCGCGATCGGCGAGCTCGGCTTCGGCACGGGGCTCAATTTCTGCGAGACGTGGCGGCAATGGAAGGCTGTTCGCCGCCCCGGCGCCCGTCTTTCCTTCACCTCCTTCGAGCGCTTCCCGATGGCCGCCGCGGATATCGGCCGCGCCCTGTCGCGCTGGCCCGAGATCGACGCGGAACGCCGGGCGCTCGTGGCCGCCTGGCCGGACGAGCCCGATGATCTCGTGGAACTCCGCCTGGCCGACGACGCCACCCTGACCGTGGCGGTCGGCCCGGCGCTCGACCGGATCGAGACATGGCCGGCCTCCTTCGACGCCTGGTATCTCGACGGCTTCGCGCCGTCGCGCAATCCGGACATGTGGTCCGCCGAACTGATGGACGCGACCTTCCGTCTGACCCGGGCTGGCGGCACTTTCGCCACCTATGCGGCCGCGGGCTTCGTGCGGCGCAACCTGCTCGCGGCGGGATTTGCAGTGGAGCGCCTTCCCGGCTTCGCGGGAAAGCGGGAAATGCTGCGCGGCCGCCGCGACTGACGGCGGTGCGCCAGAGATCCGGCGTCCTCAGTGCAGCGTCGCATGCCGCAGCGCCGGCTCCTCGTCGCGGGACAGCCAGCGCATCACCATCTCCTCCAGCCGGTCGGCGCTGATCGGCTTGCTGAGGAAATCGTCCATGCCGGCGGCAAAACAGAGTTCGCGATCGCCGTCGAGCACATGGGCGGTCACGGCGACGATCGGCACATGGGCGCCCGTTGCCTTCTCGATGTCGCGGATCGCGCGCGACGCCTGGTGGCCGTTCATGACGGGCATCGAGACGTCCATCAGGATCATCCGCGGGTTCAGCCGCTTGTAGGCCTCGACAGCTTCGGCGCCGTTGGTGACGATCGTGAAGCAATGACCGGCGCCTTCGAGCATCTGGCGGAAGAGGATCTGGTTCACATCGTTGTCTTCCGCCACCAGGATGTCGACCGGCGCGCCGGGCGGCGATTGCGCCGCCGCCTTGTCCTGTTCCGGTCCGCGCATTGCCGGCGGCGGCACGGCATTCTCCTGCGTCTGCCGGCGCCGGCGCGTCCGCACGAGCTCGCACAGCATGTCGAACAGGATCTCATGGCGCACCGGCTTCATCACCTGTGCATCGATCGGCAGGGCGTCCAGCGCGCCGAAACCGGCGTTGCCGGCGCCGAAGAGCATCACCAGCGCGGGGGCGGGGAAGTCGCGTCGCAGCGCCGACAGGGCCTCCGCGCCGTCCGCGTCGATCGCCACGTGGTCGAGGATCACGGCGTCGACGCAGATGCCGAGCCCGGCCGCCGCGGCAAGCAGGGCCCGGGCTTCCGCCTCGCCCGCGACGCCCGTCGCATCGAAGCCCCAGCCGGCCAGCAGGTCGCGCATCGGATCGCGCGTCGCATCGTTGCCGTCGACGACGAGGACGCGCGCGCCGCGCAGCGCCTCGGGAAGCATGTCGCGCACGAAGGCCTGCTCGCCGACATCGAAGGGCAGGCCGACGGCGAAGACCGAGCCGCGACCGACGGTGCTTTCGACGGTCAGCGTACCGTCGAACAGCCGGACAAGGCCCTGCGTGATGGCAAGGCCGAGCCCCGTGCCCTCGTGGCGCCGCGTCGAGGAGGCATCGATCTGCGAGAACTTTTCGAAGATCGAGGCGAGTTTGTCTGCCGGGATGCCGGCGCCCGTGTCCTCGACACGAACCTCGATCGTCGCCCTGCCCTCGCCGGCGGGACGGCCGGACATGTGGATGACGACCTGGCCGCGGTCGGTGAACTTGACGGCGTTGCCGACGAGATTGGTGACGATCTGGCGGAAACGCCCGGCATCGCCGGCAACGCTCTTCGGCATGTCCGGCGCGCTGCGGACGATGAGCTCCACGTCCTTTTCCGCCGCCTTGGCGGACAACAGCGTCGCGACGTCCTCCACCGCCTCGACCGGATTGAAGGGCGCCTTGCGCAGCACCATCTGCCCCGCGTCGATCTTGGAGAAATCGAGGATGTCGTTGATGATGGTGAGAAGCGCGTTGCCGGACTTCACCATGATGTCGATGAAAGTCTTCTGGCGTGTATCGAGGTCGGATTTCGCAAGGAGTTCCGCCATGCCGAGAACGCCGTTCATCGGCGTGCGGATTTCGTGGCTCATATTGGCGAGGAATTCGGACTTCGCCTTGTCAGCCATCTCGGCGCGCTCGACCAGCCGCCGCAGTTCCTCCTCGCGGTCCTTCATCTCCGTGATGTCGGAGAAGACGAGCACGAGGCGGCCGTGACCGGTCGGCGTCGCGTCGAGCTGGATCCACCGCTGCAGACCGCTGAGGATGGTGATGGAGGCGTGCCGGTCCGGCGCGATCAGCTCGTGGAACTGGCGTGCCTCGATGCGCTGATCACCGACATAGCCATGGATGCCCCGCTCTTCGCAGCTTGCGAAAATGTCGTCGATTGAGGCGCCGGGCGCCAGGAGGTCGCGCGGCAGCGCCACCATGTCGAACAGTGCCTCGTTGGCGAGCACCACCCTGCCGCCGTCGATGATCAGCAGCCCCTGCCCCATGGCGGAAACGGCGTCCTTGACGAGGCGGCCGACGTCTTCAAGCGCGCTGCGGGTCTCCAGAACCTCCCGCTCGCGCTCGCGGCGCTCGGTGATGTCGATGAAGGTCAGCAGGCAGCGCCCGCCGGAAATCGGCTGTCCCGCCTCGATCAGCGTGCTGCCGTTGGCGTAGCTCACCTCGCGGGCCGGGGCCGAACCGGACCGTATCTCGCAGAGGCACTGTTCGGCACAGGTCGGATCCTCGGCCGCGTGGTCGCCCTGCGTCCCCTTGAACCGTAGCAGTTCGCCGAAGGGCCGGCCCTCCATGGGCGGCAGCGCGCCCTTCCAGAGAGTGGAGAAAGCGCCGTTGGCGAGCTCGATCGTCCCGTTGCCGTCGATCACGACGATGCCGACCTGCAGCGATTCGACGATGTTCTCGAGATCGGAGCGGATCGCTTCGGCATGGCGTTGCGCCTCGATGAGCTGGTCCTGCCGCTTCTTCAGCAGCGACGTGTCGGTTATGGAGCCGATCAGGTAGTGCTTGCCGTCGAGCGTCGTCACCCGGTAGAGGCGCGTGATGGTGGGAACCAAAGCGCCGTCGGGCCGGCGGTAGTCGATCTCGGTCTCGATCAGTTCGCCGGTTTCGAGTACACGCTGGTTCCGCTCGTGGAAGGCCTCGCCGTCCTCGGGATACATCTCCAGCGCCGTCTTGCCGACCAGTTCCTCCATCGGGCGGCCGTTCAGCGCGATGAAGGCGCGGTTGGCGAAAACCATGCGCTCCTGGTCGTCGCGCATGAAGCTCGCGACAGGCAGTTCGTCGATGAGCGCCCGGTAGAGGCTGATTTCCTGTGCATGCTGGCGGACGCGATGTTCGCTTTCCTTGAGCGCCGTTACGTCCATGCGCAGCGCGACCAGAATGCCGTCCGGCCGGCGCTGGGTGATGAGACGCATCCATCCGGCCGCGGTGCGGCTGACGCTCTCGAAGAGGGGCAGGTCGTATTTGCCGAGGCGATCGGCGACCCAGGCCTCGCGTTGCGGACGTTCGCCGCCGTCGCGGGCCGTCTCGACGTCGTAGAGCGCCGTCGTGATGGTCTTCAATGAAACCGGCCCGTCGGCAAGATCACCGATCAACGCCCGGTAGAAGCCTCGCATGCTTCCGTTGGCATAGGCGAGCCGGTCATCCGCACCGAACACCGCCACGCCCGCGCCCATCGTGTCGAGCGCGCTCTCGATCGCCGTGCCATGCGACGACCGGGTACCGTCCCCGGCATTCGCAGCGGGGGCGAGCACCGGAAGCGTGGCCACATGTTCGTCCTCGGCGACCACCTGGCTGGCGATCATGCCCATGACGGTCGCAAGCCGGTCGGTCGCCGGCATGAAGCTGCCCACGAGGACGGCACAGTGTTCCGACAGGCGCCGCCGTTCCATGGTGATGACGAAACTGCCGCCGCCGAAGGGATGGAAGTAGCGCGCCGTCTCCGTCGCCCCGAAGATCAGGCAGCGGCGCTCGTGCTCGTCGCGATCCTCGTGTCCCAGGATCTCGCCCATCTCGTCGCTGCGCAGGCCGACGAAATCCGCGCGGGCATGGCCGAAGAGCTCGGCATAGGCCGAGTTCACCGCGAGGAAACGCATCTCGCTGCTCTTGACGTAGGCGGGATGCGCCTGCGCCTCGACAAACGCGACAACGTCGGCCAGCCGCTCGTCCTGATGTTCAGCCACGCAACACATTCCCGAGGAAAGGACCGGAGGGAAAGATACCCCCCAAGGCGTAGCATGGGCGATTGAACAGATGGTTAACGGATCGTTGCGAGGATCGGTCATCCACTCCGGCACGCGCCTGCGCGCAGGCGCGACTCCCCTTCGAGACTTCGAGGCGCCGGCTTATTCGCCTGCCCTCTCCGCTGTCGCAAATGGCGGCGCATCGCGCCACGCCTGCATGGCAGAGTGACGGCATCGAGACAACCATCGGGAACGGACATGGGCGACATCGTCAATCTGGAAACCCACCTCGGATCGCAACCGGACGGCAGTCCGGCACCGATCGAACGGCGCCGGCGCAGCGGCGGGCGCAGTGCCGAGCGGCAGCGCCAGCCGGACGGCGCCGCGCGCTACCTCGGCCTCGTCAATCCGATGACGCCATCCTCAGTGCTGTCGGACGATGCGCTGGAGGCGGTGCACCAGGCCTCGCTGACCATCCTCGAGGAAATCGGCATGGACATCATCCTGCCGGAAGCACGCGACCGGATGAAAGCGGCCGGCGCCGACGTGACGCCGGGCACGGACCGGGTACGCTTCGACCGGGGCCTCATCGCGGAGATGATCGCCTCCGCACCCTCATCCTTCACCCTGCATGCCCGCAACCCCCGGCGAAACGTGACGATCGGCGGCAACAATCTCGTCTTCGCGCAGATCGCCTCCGCACCCTTCGTGTCCGACCGCGAAGGCGGACGGCGCGCCGGCAACCAGGAGGACTTCCGCAAGCTCGTCAAGCTCGCGCAGTGCTACGACATCATCCACACGACGGGCGGCTATCCCGTCGAGCCCGTGGACCTTCATCCCTCCGTCCGCCACCTCGATTGCCTGTCCGACCTCGCGAGGCTCACCGACAAGGCGTTCCATGTCTATTCGCTGGGCAAGCAGCGCAACACCGACGGCATCGAGATCGCCCGCATCGCACGCGGCATCTCGATGGAGCAGATGGAGCGGGAGCCCTCGCTCTTCACGATCATCAACACCTCCTCGCCGCTCCGCCTCGACGGACCGATGCTGCAGGGCATCATCGAGATGTCGTCGCGCAACCAGGTCGTGGTCGTCACGCCCTTCACCCTGGCCGGTGCGATGGCGCCGGTCACAATCGCCGGCGCCGTCGTCCAGCAGAACGCCGAGGCGCTTGCCGGCATCGCCTTCACGCAGATGGTGCGCAGGGGCGCGCCGGCGATCTATGGCGGCTTCACCTCGAACGTCGACATGAAGACGGGCGCGCCCGCCTTCGGCACGCCGGAATATATGAAGGCGGTGATTGCCGGCGGGCAGCTCGCCCGCAAATACGGCCTGCCCTACCGCACCTCCAACACCAATGCCGCCAACACGCTCGACGCGCAGGCGGCCTACGAATCCGCCTTCTCGCTCTGGGCGCTCGTGCAGGGCGGCGGCAATTTCATCATGCATTCGGCGGGCTGGAGCGAGGGCGGCCTGACGGCCTCCTTCGAGAAATTCATCCTCGACGTCGACATGCTGCAGATGGTGGCGGAATTCCTGACGCCGCTCGACGTCAGCGACGATGCGCTGGGCCTCGACGCGGTGCGCGACGTCGGCCCCGGCGGCCATTTCTTCGGAACGGCGCATACGCTCGCGCGCTACGAGACGGCGTTCTACGCCCCGATCCTGTCGGACTGGCGCAACTTCGAAACCTGGAGCGAGGCCGGCCGGCCGACGACCTACGACCACGCCAACCGTGTCTTCAAGGACAAGCTCAACACCTATGAGCGCCCTGCGATGGATCCGGCGACCGAGGAGGAACTCGACGACTTCGTGGCCCGCCGCAAGGCCGAAGGCGGCGTGCCGACCGACTTCTGAGCCGTCGGCGCGCCAGTTCGGTACTCAGGCGTCGAACATGATCGAACGGACCGACGAGATCAGCTTCTCGGTCGGCAGATTGCTGAAATCCTTGCTGATCTCGGCCATCGTCTTGTCGCGGGTCCGCGCCGAAAGCATCGAACGCAGATCGCCGAGCGTTTGCGGCGCGGCGCAGACCACCAGCCGGTCGAAGGCGCCTTCGGCAGCATAGCCGTCGACGCGGCTTGCCACCGCGGACGTGAATTTCTGCTGTTCCTCCCGCACCGGGTCGCTCGAATATTCCATGGCGGAACGCCCCTGGCCGGCGGACGAATGGCTGCGGCCCGGCTTGTCCGCCATGATGTCCTGCACCTTCTTCGTCTCGGACCGGAAAACCTCCTGTTCGGGGCTCTGCGGCGTGTCCTTCAGGAGGTTGACGCCTTTCAGCAGCCGGGCCTGATTGCCGTCGGCGGCGAGGATCCATGTGGTGCTGTTCATTCTTCACTCCCGTCAGAAAGCTTGCGTTTCCACGCCCGGTCGAACGCGGGCGCCCATCACTATTCATGAGGAATATGGCGAAGTGGCGCATTGACCCAACGCAAAGCGCCGTCCCCGGTTCCGGTCGGCAGCCGGCCAAAACCGCCGAACTATGCTGTTGGAAAGTGGCGGCCGGCCTGTCTCCCGTTGCCGGATTTCGATAGGCTCGCGACGGAGGCATCCATGGCGGAACCACTCAAGAACCTGCTCAATCCCGGTCTCGTCGGCGAGATGGCGGATCATCTGTCCCGCGCCC
>NZ_JAKGBU010000005.1:47780-63716 GCF_021555155.1 Rhizobium alarense | reverse complement strand
TCGAGCGGGAACGCTTCGCCGCGCTCGCCGCCGACGGAATGGAGGCGCTGGAACTCATGCAGCGGGCGGAGCAGATCCGCGCGGCGCTCGACCGCACCCTGCCGGCCGATTTCCCCCTGGCGGCCGATATCCTGGAACGGGCGCTGCCGCAGGACGCCGGCGAACGAGGTCTGGCCGGATGGGCGCTGCTGCCGGTCAACCAGTTCGTCGCGCTCCATGGCCTCGGCCATTTCGACCGCTCGCTTGCCCTCCTGAAACGGTTGACGCCGCATTTCACGGCCGAATTCGGCATCCGCCGCTTCATCGCGACGGATCAGGACCGCGCGCTTGCCGAGATCGCGACCTGGGTGACGGACGAGAACCATCATGTACGGCGTCTTGCCAGCGAAGGCACGCGGCCGCGCCTGCCCTGGGCGATGCGGCTGCCGGCGCTGATCTGCGATCCGCTGCCGATCCTGCCGATCCTGACCGCGCTTGTCGACGATCCGGAAGATTATGTGCGCCGCTCCGTCGCCAACAGCCTGAACGACATCGCAAAGGACCATCCGGACGTGGTCACGGATTTCGTCGCCGCCCACCTGCCCGCCGCCTCGGCCGAGCGGCGGCAGCTGCTGCGTCACGCTTCGCGAACGCTTCTGAAGCAGGGCAACGCCGCAGCGCTCGGCAATTTCGGCTTCGGCGGCACCGCCGGCGTCGAAGCAAACCTGATACTCGCCGCGGCGGAGATCGACTACGGCGGCACGCTCGCAATGGCCGTCACCCTCGTCAACCGCAGCGACGCGCCGCGCAACCTGATGATCGACTATGCCATCCATCACCAAAAGGCGAACGGCACGCTGGTGCCGAAGGTCTTCAAGTGGAAACAGCTCGAGCTGCCGGCTGGCGCGAGCCTCGCGATCGCCCGGGACCATGCGATCCGCCCGATCACGACGCGCCGCTACTATCCGGGCGCGCACCGCGTCGATATCCTCGTGAACGGCACCGTCGCGGCGACCGCCGACTTCCTGTTGCGGATGGACGGAGGGCCCTCGGATTTCGCACCTGCGAAAACTAGCGCTTGACTTTTCGCCCCGAAACCACGACATGCAGGACAGCGTCACCTTCCGGCCGCCGCGTGAGCGAGCCCCTGCGCCCCAGATCAACGGGCCGCTGAAGAAGGACAGCGCAACGGACTGAACCGCGCTGTCGTGCGGCATACTGCGCAGACGCAATCACTTAAACCCACAAGTTCCCAATTCACGCGGGGTTCTTGACGCCGAACGAAACCGGAAGCGCATGGTGTGCTCCGGGACATTGCGTTTGGCGCCCCGAAAGGCATTTGATTTGACCACGTTCCACGACCTCGGCCTCTCGAAGACCATCGTCGCCACCCTCTCGGCACTCGGCTTCGAAAAGGCGACGCCGATCCAGGAGAAGGCCATTCCGCTCGTTCTGGAAGGCAGCGACCTGATCGGTCTCGCCCAGACCGGTACCGGCAAGACGGCCGCCTTCGGCCTGCCGATGATCGAGAAGCTGCTTGCGGATAGCCGCCGACCCGATCCGCGCAACATCCGCGCCCTCATCCTCGCGCCGACGCGCGAACTCGTAAACCAGATCGCCGACAACCTGCGCGACTTCGTCAAGAAGACCCCGCTGCGCGTCGTCACCGTCGTCGGCGGAGCCTCGATCAACAAGCAGTCGGAGATGCTCGGCCGCGGCACCGACATCCTCGTTGCCACGCCCGGCCGCCTGCTCGACCTCATTTCCCGCAAGGCCGTGACGTTGACGCAGGCCCGCTATCTCGTGCTCGACGAAGCCGACCAGATGCTCGACCTCGGCTTCATCCATGATCTCCGCAAGATCTCGAAGCTCGTGCCGAAGACCCGCCAGACTCTGCTCTTCTCGGCAACCATGCCGAAGCTGATCGCCGAACTGGCCGGCGAATACCTCGTGAACCCGAAGAAGGTCGAGGTCACCCCGCCCGGCAAGGCTGCCGACAAGGTGGAGCAGTATGTGCACTTCGTGCCCGGCAAGGACCAGAAGACACAGATCCTCAAGCAGACGCTCACCGCCAACCCGGACGGCCTGTCGCTCGTCTTCTCCCGCACCAAGCACGGTGCGGAGAAGCTGATGAAGCATCTCGACCATATCGGCTTCAAGGCCGCCTCGATTCACGGCAACAAGAGCCAGGGCCAGCGCGAGCGCGCCCTCAAGGCCTTCCGCGACGGCGAGATCCGCGTGCTGGTCGCGACCGACGTCGCGGCCCGCGGCATCGACATTCCGGGCGTCACCCACGTCTACAACTACGACCTGCCGGAAGTGCCGGACGCCTATGTGCACCGCATCGGCCGTACGGCCCGCAACGGCCGCGCCGGCATCGCCATCGCCTTCTGCGCACCGGACGAAGCGCACCTGCTGCGCGACATCGAGAAGCTGATGGGCATCAAGATCGCAGTCGCGAGCGGCGAGGCGCCGACGGAGAGCCTCGCAGGTCCCGGCGGCAAATCCAGGAAGGGCCGCGGCGGCGGCCGGCCGAACGGCAATGCGCGTCCCGCCCGCCAGCCCTATGGTGAGGGACGAGGCGACGACGGCGCACGCGCGGCCTCCGAGGGCGGTCGCAAACAGCAGGAGCGCCGGCCGGACGCGGCGGGAGCGGGCGCGCGGGATGCGCACCAGCCGAAGCGCGCCCATGGCCGCGCGGCCCAGAAGCATGGCGACTGGCGCAACCGCAACCATGGCGGCGGCAAGCCCGGCAACGGCGGCAACCGCAAGCCTTCGGGAAGCGGCAATGCCGGCGGCCAGCGGCGCGAGCCGGCCTGACCGGGAAGAGAAACCACGACGGCGGCGGGCTTCGACCCGCCGCTTTGCGTTTTGCTACTCGGCAGGCGGTGTCGGCTGCCCCTTTCGGTTGGTGAGATAGACGCCCGAAACGACGATCACCGTGCCGACGATCATCGGCAGCGTCAGCTCCTCCCCGAAGACGGCGGCCGCCTGCAGGGCGGCAAGCGGCGGCACGAGATAGATGAGCGACGCCGCCCGCGCCACCTGGCCCCTCCGCAGCAGATAGAGAAGGAGCAGGATCGCCCCCATCGAAATGCCGACGACCGACCAGAGAATGAGGGCAAGAAAGCCCCAGTTCGGCTCTACCCGCACCGTCTCCAGGGCCATGGCGACGGGAAAGGTCACCGCCAGCGCCCCGATATATTGCAGCGTCGCGATCGCCCTGATGTCGCCGCTGTGGAGATGCTGTTTCTGATAGATCGTGCCGTAGGTGACCGAAACCATGCCGAGCACGTTCACGAGCAGGGCGAAACCGACCACTTCGGCGGAAGCGGCGCCGAAAAATTTCGGCAGCACGGCGATGAGCACGCCGGCAAAACCGAGACACAGGCCAAGCTTCTGCTGGCGCGTCAGGCGCTCGCCGATGAAATAGGGGGCGGCAAAGGCCGTCATCAGCGGCTGCAGCGCCGCGATGATGCCGGACAGCGCCGCCGGCACGCCCTGCCCGATCGCCCACCAGACCGCCGCCAGATAGAAGCCGTGCAGGAAGGCTCCGGACACGACCGCATGCGCGATCACGCGGCGCTCGCGCGGCCAGGCGACGCCCATGGCGAGACAGAGACCGGCAAACAGCGCCGCCGCCACCGCATAGCGAACCGACAGGAAGGTGAGCGGCTCGGAGACGATGCCGCCGAACTTGGCGACGACCCAGCCGGTCGACCACAGCAGAACGAAAATGGCCGGGGCCAGGCGGTCCAGCGTCATGGGGACTCCGGGAAAAGGCGATGGGTGAGCCGCAGCCTGTAGGCGGGCCGGCATCGATGGTCAAAGGAATAAAATTGATGGCTATTGTCAGCCCGGCGCACGCCAGGACAGCCCAACAAATCGGCATTCGCCCAGCACATCGGCAGAGGCTCGAGCCTGCAATGGCCGCCGGCGCAATTCATCTTGCATCTTCTGCCTGCCGGCCGCCGGAAATATGCCGCGCAATTCGGCAAATGCGCAAACTCACGACAAAAGAGCGGCCGGCAAGATTCTTGAACCGCAACTGAGCATGGTTCTTGCATTGCCATCTGCGTTGTACTCAAATGGCGAAAAATGGGGAACACGCCGTTGGCATTTGATGAAATGATAAACGCGGACTCCAATCCGCGGCAGCCTTATGAAGCATACCACGATTGGTACTCCGCCCAGGACCGGGCCAGACTGATCGCAAAATCAAGGGATGCCGAGAACCTCTTCCGCAAGACGGGTATCACCTTCGCAGTCTACGGCCACGCCGACTCCTCCGAAAAGCTCATCCCCTTCGACATCATCCCCCGCATCATTTCCGGCCGCGAATGGCGCAAGCTGGCCCAGGGGATCGAACAGCGCGTGATCGCGCTCAACGCCTTTCTCGATGACATCTACCACAAGCAGGAGATCGTCAAGGCCGGCCGCATTCCTGCCGAACTCATCGAACGCAACGAGGCCTTCCTGCCGCAGATGATCGGCTTCAAGCCGCCGGGCGGCGTTTATACCCATATCGTCGGCACCGACATCGTGCGCACCGGCGAGGACCAGTTCTACGTGCTGGAGGACAATGCCCGCACGCCGTCCGGTGTCAGCTACATGCTGGAGAACCGGGAGACGATGATGCAGATGTTTCCGGAGCTCTTCCACCGGAACCGCGTCCGCCCCGTCGAGGACTATCCGAAGCTCCTGCGCCAGAGCCTTGCGTCGCTCGCCCCGGCGGGCTGCACCGGCAAGCCGCGCGTCGCCGTTCTGACGCCCGGCATCTACAACTCCGCCTATTACGAACACTCCTTCCTCGCCGACATGATGGGCGTCGAGCTCGTCGAGGGCTCGGACCTGCGCGTCATCGACGGCAAGGTGAAGATGCGCACCACGCGCGGCTACGAGGCAATCGACGTGCTCTACCGCCGCGTCGACGACGACTTCCTCGATCCCCTCACCTTCCGCCCGGATTCGGCGCTCGGCGTTCCGGGGATCATGGATGTCTACCGCGCCGGCAACATCACGATCGCCAACGCGCCCGGCACCGGCATCTCCGACGACAAGGCGATCTATTCCTACATGCCGGAGATCGTCGAATTCTATACCGGCCGCAAGGCGCTGCTCGAGAACGTGCCGACCTGGCGCTGTTCGGAGGCCGACAGCCTGAAATACGTGCTGGAGCATATCGAGGAACTCGTGGTCAAGGAAGTACACGGCTCGGGCGGCTACGGCATGCTCGTCGGCCCGACCGCCAGCCGCAAGGAGCGGGCCGTCTTCGCCGAAAAGCTGAAGGCCCGCCCCGGCAACTACATCGCGCAGCCGACGCTGTCGCTCTCCACCGTTCCGATCCTCGTCAACAAGGGCATCGCGCCCCGGCATGTCGATCTCCGTCCCTATGTCCTCGTCTCGGACAAGGTGCAGATCATCCCCGGCGGACTGACCCGTGTCGCGCTCAAGCAGGGCTCGCTGGTCGTCAATTCCAGCCAGGGTGGCGGCACCAAGGACACCTGGGTTCTGGAGGACTGATCGGCCATGCTCGGAAGAACTGCCAACGGACTCTACTGGATGTTCCGCTATATCGAGCGTGGCGAGAACATCGCCCGGCTCATCGACGCCGGCCTGCGCATGGCGCTCACCCGCTCCGGCGCCACGGAAGACGACTGGGACGGCGTTCTGCAGAGCGCCGGCGTGCGCGAGGACTACGACAAGGTCCACGACACGCTGAGCAGCGCCGACGCCATCGACTATCTCCTGCGCGACCGGGCGAACCCGTCGAGCGTGATGTCCTGCGTCGAATCCGCCCGCAACAACGCCCGCATGGTCAGGACCGCGCTGACGCGCGAGACCTGGGAAGCGACGAACGAGTGCTGGATCGAGCTGAAACAGTTGCTTTCGCGCCGCGTCAAGCCGGCCGACATGCCGGAGGTGATCGACGTCATCAAGCGGCGTGCCGGGCTCATCCGCGGCGCCTTCCACGGGACGATGCTGCGGGACGACATCTACAATTTCTCCCGCATCGGCACCTTCATCGAGCGGGCCGACAACACGGCGCGCATCCTGGACGTCAAATATTACGTGCTGCTGCCGGCGATCGCCAAGGTGGGCTCGTCGCTCGACAATCTGCAGTGGGAATCGATCCTGCGCTCCGTCTCCGCGCACCGCTCCTACGGCTGGGTCTACGACGGTGAATACACGCCGGCCAACATCGCCGACTTCCTGATCCTCAACGGCCGCATGCCGCGGTCGCTCGCCTACAGCTACGACAAGATCGTCAGCAATCTCGGCTATCTGGCGCAGGTCTACGGCGAGACGCACAATGCCCATGAAACGGCGTCGGCGACGCTGATGCTTTTGCGCAACCGCTCGATCCATGAGATCATGGAACAGGGGCTGCACGAATTCATCGAGGAGTTCATCGTCCACAACAACCGGCTGGGACAGGAAATCTCGGACGGCTACCGCTTCTATCAATAGAGCGGGCTGCGACAGGTGGAGGGCGAAAGACGATGCGACTGAAAATCAGCCATACGACCGAGTATCACTATGCCGACCCGGTACAATACTCGCTGCAGCGCCTGCGCCTGACGCCGCGCAGCCAGCCCGGCCAGACGGTGCTCGACTGGACGACGACCGTGCACGGCGCCCATCTCGAGGCGGGCTATGTCGACCATTTCGGCAACCACGTCGACCTTGTCAGCACGAATGCCGACCAGGTGACGATCCGCATCGTGGCGGAAGGCGAGGTGGAGACCGAGGACCGTGCCGGCGTCTTCGGGCCGCACCAGGGCTTCGTACCGCTCTGGCTCTACCTGCGCGAGACGCCGCTGACAAAGGCGGGCAAGCTCGTCAAGGAGTTCGCCCGCTCCATCGAGGGCGACGGCGGCCTCGCCCGGATGCACGCGCTGATGCAGGCCGTGCACGCCTCCGTCGAGTACAAGCCCGGAGAGACGGGGTCCGAGACGACGGCGGAACAGGCGCTGGAGCGCAGGGTCGGCGTCTGCCAGGACCATGCCCACATTTTGATCGCGGCCGCCCGGCAGGCCAGGCTGCCCGCGCGCTACGTTTCCGGCTACCTGCTGATGAACGAAGGCGCGGAGCAGACGGCAAGCCATGCCTGGGCGGAGGTTCACCTCCAGGGTCTCGGCTGGGTCGGCTTCGACGCGGCAAACGACATCTGCCCGGACGATCGATACGTCCGCCTTTCCACTGGCCTCGACTACAAGGATGCCGCGCCCATCTCCGGCATGGTCATGGGCAGGACCGCCGAGACGATGAGCGTGGCGATCCGGGTGGAAGAGGCGGGACAGAGCCAGTCGCAGAGCCAGAACTGAGAGGGGCTCGCGCGTCGCGCGCTCCGCGGGAAATGCCGTCGGAGCAACGGACGCCGTGCCGGGTGAATTGAAAAACGCCGGTCAGTGCCGGTGGTCAAAAGAGACGGCGGGGATTTGCCCCCAGCCCCGAACTTGCCAGCGCCTGACTTAAATGCGGAATCCAGGCAGAGATTGATGCCGGATTCTCCTCTGGCGGCCTGGACGTTTCAGGCGGTCTGTCTTGCCGGAAATATTTTCGTGAAGCATTCAGCGCACTCGCCTGTCGCGGAACGTTCGTTTTGCGATGTCGAAATTTTGGCCGCAAAACTGTCGCCTTGATCGGGAGTTTGCGACACGGCGTCCGTGCGGTGTGGCCCAAAACGGATGAGCATGCCAACAACTCAGGCTAGCCTCAATGCAGCCATGTCGCCGCTGCTGAGTGCCGTTAAATTGGCTTCGATTTTATCGATCGGCCAATCCCACCATGCGACGTCAAGAAGCTCGCCTATGATCTCGTCAGGATAGCGCATCCGGATGATCGCAGCTGGATTTCCTCCAACAACTGCGTAAGCCGGCACGTCGCGGACAACCACGGAGGCGGCCGCAACAATCGCGCCGGCACCAACATGGACACCCGGCATGATCGCCGCGTTCTGGCCGATCCATACGTCGTGCCCCACAACCGTATCCTTTACGGGCAGATCCTTGTAGCCGAAGGTTTCGGGTTTGAAGATGCGAAACGGGTATGTGGTGAAGCCCGTCATTGGATGATTGGCCGAACTGGTGATGAAGTAGCTCCCCCTGGCGATCTGGACAAATCTGCCAATGACCAGCCGCTCGCGCACGCTGTGACCGAGATACGGCGCCAGAATTGCAGCGGTCTCCTCGGGCTTTCCGGAATGCGTATAATAGCTGAAGTCGCCGACCTCCATGCGCGGATGGTCGATGACGTTCTTCAGGTACACCGTATCCGAATAGACAGTGCCATCGGGCAGGGTAATCGGGTGAACCGCTTTCGCATCGAGAAGAGGCATAGAAAACCTTTTCAATATTGAGCTAACCCCGCCAAACCGGCTGAATCCAGCTGCCTGATCTTAATGCCGATCAGCCTATTGCCTGTGTCACCAGGAATCCATCGTGCAGCATCTATCGGTCTCATGAATAAAGCTTATGCAGAAATTCTCGATCGCGTTCTTTTTGGCAATGGCGCTGTTTGCGCAAAGCTGCCTATCTGTCGCGTAAATCCTGACTTCGCGCCAAGGATGCCGCCACTGGAAAGCCGAGGGAACTTCTGTCGCAAAAGTCAGGTGCAAAAGTCCACGTTTTGCGACTGATACCTGCGGCAGAAAGTGTTCCGGATTCAGGTTGGGGGCTGAGAGTTGTACTCGCCCCCTCACCGGTTGGATGTCTTGGATTTCCGGCCCGCTAGTGGCTGTCCTTGCCGACTGCATTGCCGCGGCATCCCTTGAGGAAGTCGAGGTCGGCGCCGGTGTCGGCCCCCTGGACATGCTGCTGGTGCAGCCAGGCATAGCCGGAGGCCGGCAAATCGTGGCTCGGCTTCCACGCGGCAAGCCGGCGCGCCAACTCTTCCTCGGAAATGTCGAGATGCAGGCGACGGTTCGGCACGTCCATCTCGATCATGTCGCCGTTCCTGACGACCGCAAGCGGTCCGCCGACCGCCGCTTCCGGCGACGTGTGCAGCACGACGGTGCCATAGGCCGTGCCCGACATGCGCGCGTCGGAGATGCGCACCATGTCGGTGATGCCCTTCTTGAGCACTTTTGGAGGAAGCCCCATGTTGCCGACCTCGGCCATGCCCGGATAGCCTTTCGGCCCACAGTTCTTCATGACCATGACGCAGGTCTCGTCGATATCGAGAGTGTCGTCGTTGATCTTGGCCTTGTAGTCGTCGATGTCCTCGAACACGACCGCCCTGCCCCGGTGCACCAAAAGATGCGGCGAGGCGGCCGACGGCTTCAGCACCGCACCCTTCGGCGCGAGATTGCCGCGCAGCACGACGATGCCGCCCGACTGCGTCAATGCCTTTTCGGCGGGCAGGATCACATCCTCGTTCCAGTTGACGACGTCCTTGACCTCGTCCCACATCGTTTCGCCGGACACCGTCAGCGCGTCCTTGTGCAGAAGGCCCGCCTCGCCGAGGCGCTTCAGCACCACCGGCAGGCCGCCGGCATAGAAGAACTCCTCCATCAGGTATTCGCCCGACGGCATCAGGTTGACGATGGTTGGGATGTCGCGGCCGCAGCGGTCCCAGTCGTCCAGCGTCAGGTCGACGCCGACCCGCCCGGCGATGGCGAGCAGGTGGATCACGGCGTTGGTCGAGCCGCCGATCGCCGCGTTGGTGCGGATGGCGTTCTCGAAGGCCTCCTTTACCAATATCTCGGAGGGTTTCAGGTCGTCCTTGACCATTTGGACGATACGCCGTCCGGTCAGTTGCGCCATGACCCTGCGGCGGGAATCGACCGCCGGAATTGCGGCGTTGCCGGAGAGCGCCATGCCCAGCGCCTCCGCCATGGACGCCATGGTAGACGCGGTGCCCATGGTATTGCAGGTGCCCGACGAACGGCTCATCGAGGCCTCCGCCTCGAGGAACTCGGCCTGCGTCATCTGCCCGGCCTTCACCATTTCGGAAAATTTCCAGAGATGCGTGCCGGAGCCGACGCGCTCGCCGCGGAAGTAGCCGTTCAGCATCGGGCCGCCGGTGACGACGATCGAGGGCAGATCGACCGAGGCTGCCCCCATGAGCAGCGACGGCGTGGTCTTGTCGCAGCCGACCATGAGCACGCAGCCGTCCATCGGCTGGCCGCGGATCGCTTCCTCAACCGCGAGCGCGGCAAGGTTGCGGTACATCATCGCGGTCGGGCGGAAGGTGTTTTCGGAGGCCGAGAACACCGGCACCTCCAGCGGGAAACCGCCAGCCTCCCATACGCCGGCCTTCACCTTTTCGGCGAGTTCGCGCAGGTGGCCGTTGCACGGCGTCATGTCCGACCAGGTGTTGAGGATGCCGATAACCGGGCGTCCGTCGAACAGATCGTGCGGATACCCTTGGTTCTTCAGCCAGCCGCGGTGATAGATCACGTCGCGGCTCGTGCCACCGTACCATTCCTGCGACCGGAGCTTACGCGGCCACTCAGCTTTCTTCTTCATTCATCGAAATCCCTGAAGGGACCGCCCGGGCCGATATGCACCGGACCGGGCGGCCTTTGTCTCACGCCAGCGTGTAGGCGGTCTTGACGGTTGTGTAGAATTCGCTGGCGTATTTGCCCTGCTCGCGCGGGCCGTAGGACGAGCCCTTGCGGCCGCCGAACGGCACGTGGAAGTCGACACCCGCCGTCGGCAGGTTGACCATCACCATGCCGGCCTCCGCATTGCGCTTGAAATGCGTCGCATGCTTGAGGCTCGTCGTGGCGATGCCGGAAGAGAGGCCGAAGGACGTGTCGTTGGCAACGGCAAGCGCCTCGTCATAGTCCTTCACCCGGATGACCGAAGCGACCGGCCCGAAGATCTCCTCGCGCGAGATGCGCATCTGGTTGGTGGCCTCGGTGAAAAGCGCCGGCTGGAGATAGAAGCCCGGATTGTCGCGCTTCAGGAGATCGCCGCCGAAGGCGAGCCTGGCGCCCTCCTGCTTGCCGATCTCGATATAGTCCGTGTCCTGCTTGAGCTGGCTTTCGTCGACCACCGGACCGATATGCGTGCCGGCCTTCAGCGCGTCGTCGACGACGATGCCCTTCAGGCGCTCGGTCATCGCGGCGACGAACCTGTCGTGGATGCCTTCCGTCACGATCAGGCGCGACGACGCCGTGCAGCGCTGGCCGGTCGAGAAGAAGGCCGAATTGGCGGCCGCCTCGACCGCGACAGTCAGATCCGCGTCATCGAGCACGACGAAGGGGTTCTTGCCGCCCATCTCGAGCTGGAACTTGCGGTTATGCTCGATGGAGGCGGCGGCGACGCGTTTTCCCGTGCCGGTCGAGCCGGTGAAGGTGATCGCCTGCACGTCCGGGCTGTCGAGCATCGCCTGGCCGACGACCGAGCCCTTGCCCATGACGAGGTTCAGGACGCCCTTCGGCAGGCCGGCGCGGTGCAGGATGTCGACGATCGCCCAGGAGCAGCCCGGCACGAGTTCGGCCGGCTTGAAGACGACGGTGTTGCCGTAGCAGAGCGCCGGCGCGATCTTCCAGGCGGGAATGGCGATCGGGAAGTTCCAGGGCGTGATGATGCCGACGACGCCGACGCCCTCGCGGGTAATCTCGATGCCGATGTTCGGACGCACGGAGGGGATGGTCTCGCCTGCAAGGCGCAGCGCCTCGCCCGCGAAGAAATCGAAGATCTGGCCGGCGCGCACGGTCTCGCCGATGCCTTCGGCCAGCGTCTTGCCCTCTTCGCGCGAGAGCAGCCGGCCGAGTTCGTCCTTGCGGGCCATGATCTCGTCGGCGGTCTTCCTCAGGATCGCATGGCGCTCGAGAATGCCGGAGCGCGACCAGGCCGGGAATGCAGCCTTCGCGGCCGCGATCGCGTTCTTCGCATCGTCGGCCGAGGCGCGCGCGTATTCGCCAACGACGTCATTGGTGTTCGACGGGTTGATGTTCTTGACGGCGTCCGAGCCGACCCATTCGCCGGCGATCAGGTTCTGGTGGATGGTCATGGGCTTGTTGGCCTCCTGTCATTCCAGGGACCGCTCGGCGGTCCCGCGTCGGTTACAATTGGCGGACTACGATCTTTTCTTGCGGGGCGACCGCCAGCGGATTGCGCAGCGGCAGGCCGAAGCCGCCCGCGCCGATTTCGAAAACGTCGCCCTCCTCCGTGCGGATGCCGTCACCGAAGGACAGCGTCGCCGTGCCGAACATGTGCACATGCACGTCGCCCGGCGCGCGGAAGAGACCGTACTTGAAGTGGTGATATTCGAGATTGGCGAAGGTGTGGGACATGTTCGCCTCGCCGGAAAGGAACGGCTTCTCCCAGAGAACCGTGCCGCCGCGCAGAATGCGCGAGAAGCCGCGGATGTCGTCCGGCGCGGCGCCGACGCGGATCTCCGGCCCGAAGCTCGCCTGCCTGAGCTTCGAATGGGCGAGGTAGAGATAGTTGATCCGTTCCGTCACGTGGTCGGAGAACTCGTTCGACACGGCAAAGCCGATGCGGAACGGGCTGCCGTCGCTGGCAATCACGTAGATACCCGCCATTTCCGGCTCCTCGCCGCCGTCGAGCGCGAAGGAGGGCGAGGTAAGCGCGGCGCCGGGCGCGACCGACTGGGTGCCGTTGCCCTTGTAGAACCATTCCGGCTGCACGCCCGTCTCGCCGGCCTTCGGTTTGCCGCCTTCAAGGCCCATGCGGAACATCTTCATGGAATCGGTCAGCGTCTCTTCGGCCGCTTCCGTCGTCTTCTTGTGCATCGAATCGCGCGTCGCCGCGGAACCGAGGTGGGTAAGGCCGGTGCCGGTCAGGTGCAGGTGCGCAGGATCCGGATGGGTGATCGGCGCAAGCAGCCGGCCCGCGGCATAGGCCGCATCGAGATCGACCGCGTCGCCGAGCCCCTTCGCATCGACGATCGCCTTCAGCGACAGGCCGCCGTCGGCAGCCTCCATGGCGAGGGCATAGACGCTCGGCGCATTCCTGACCGCGCGGCCCTTGCCGCCGTCCTCGCGCACGACCACGGTGATCGAACCGTCGGCGTTGCCAACCTGCGAAATCAGCATTTTCGTTTCCTTCCTAACGGCCCGGCTCTCCGGCCAAAGCTCCGCATGAGCCGGGACTCGCGCCCCCGCACCGGCCGCCGGGCGGCCATTGAATTCTTGCTGCAGCCTGCTTGGGCCGGCCGTCTCTGGTCAGCCCTTGTTCTTGTTGTAGACGTCGAAGAACACGGCAGCGAGCAGCACCAGGCCCTTGATGAGCTGCTGGTAGTCGATGCCGATGCCCATGATCGACATGCCGTTGTTCATGACGCCCATGATGAAGGCGCCGATGACGGCACCGGTGATCTTGCCGACGCCACCGGAGGCCGAAGCGCCGCCGATGAAGCACGCGGCGATGACGTCGAGCTCGAAGCCGACGCCGGCCTTCGGTGTTGCCGAGTTCAGGCGGGCCGCGATGATCATGCCGGCGAGTGCGGCGAGCGCGCCCATATTGACGAAGGTGTAGAAGGTGAGCCGCTCGGTGTTGATGCCCGAGAGCTTCGCGGCCTTCTCGTTGCCACCCATCGCGTAGATCCGCCGGCCGATCGTCGTGCGGGTCGTCACGAAGGTGTAGAGCGCGATCAGCACGCCCATGACGACGAGCACGTTCGGCAGGCCGCGGTAGGTCGAGAGCTGGAAGCCGAGGAAGATGGCGACAAGCCCGATGACCGCCATCTGCACGGCGAAGAACACGAAGGGCTCGTTCTCCGTCTCGTGCAGCGTGTTGAGCCGCCGCTCGCGCAGGCCGGCATAGACCGCATAGGCGACAAGCAGAACGATGGCGACCAGGGCGACATAATTCTTGATGATGCTCGTTTCCGGATCGGTGAAGGACAGGAAATCCGGAATGAAGCCGGTCGAGAGGATCTGGAAATCCTTCGGGAACGGGCCGACCGGACGACCGCCGAGCACCACATAGGTCATGCCGCGGAAGACCAGCATGCCGGCGAGCGTGACGATGAAGGCCGGTATCTTTTGGTAGGCGACCCAATAGCCCTGGGCGGCCCCCATGGCGGCACCGACGAGGATACAGGCCGGTACCACCACGACGGCCGGCACCTGCCATTTGACGAGCATGATCGCCGAGATCGCGCCGATAAAGGCGACGATCGAGCCGACCGACAGGTCGATATGCCCCGCCACGATGATGAGCAGCATGCCAAGCGCCATGATGACGATGAACGAGTTCTGCAGCACCAGGTTGGTGATGTTGATCGGCCGGAAGAGCACGCCGTTGGTGATGACCTGGAAGAAGATCATGATCACGACGAGGGCGACGAGCAGCCCGTATTCGCGGATGTTCTTCTTCAGATAGTCTCCCACCGAAGGCTGGGTTCTCTGGAGCGTCGTGTCGGTGGCCATTAGTGTTTCTCCCCGGAGCGCATGATGGCGCGCATGATGGATTCCTGGCTTGCTTCCGCCTTGGAAAGCTCGGCCACGATGCGCCCTTCATTCATGACATAGATGCGATCGCAGGTCCCGAGCAGTTCCGGCATCTCCGATGAGATCATCAGGATGCCCTTGCCCTCGGCGGCAAGCTGGTTGATGATTGTGTAGATTTCGAACTTCGCGCCGACATCGATGCCGCGCGTCGGCTCGTCGAGGATCAGTACCTCGGGGCTGGTGAACAGCCATTTCGACAGCACGACCTTCTGCTGGTTGCCGCCCGAAAGGTTGACGGCCTCCTGATAGATCGAGTGCGATCTGATCCTGAGCTTCGAGCGGTATCCCGATGCGACTTTCGCCTCCTGGCGGTTGTCGATGATTGTCGCCTGCGACACGCCCTTGAGGTTGGCGAGCGTCGTGTTGTGCATGATGTTGTTGATCAGCACGAGACCGAGCTGCTTGCGGTCCTCCGTCACATAGGCGAGCCCGGCCTTGATCGCCTTCTCGATTGTGCTGACATCGACCGGCGCGCCGCGCATCGTCACGTCGCCGGTGATCTTGTGACCCCAGGACTTGCCGAAGAGGCTCATGGCCGTCTCGGTCCGCCCGGCACCCATAAGGCCCGCAATGCCGACGACTTCGCCGGCGCGCACGTTGAAGCTGACGTCATGCAGGAACTGGCGGTCGCGGTGATGCTGGTGGAAGACGTTCCAGTTCTTCACCTCCAGCAGCACCTCACCGATATTCGGCTCGCGCGCCGGATATCGGTCCTCCATCTCGCGACCGACCATGCCCTTGATGATCCGGTCCTCGCTGATGTCCTGCGTGTGACAGTCGAGCGTTTCGACCGTGCCGCCGTCGCGCAGGATGGTGATCTGGTCGGCAACTTTCTTGATCTCGTTCAGCTTGTGCGAAATGATGATCGAGGTCATGCCCTGATTGCGGAATTCCATGAGCAGCTTCAGGAGCGCATCGGAATCCTTCTCGTTGAGCGAGGCCGTCGGCTCGTCGAGGATGAGCAGCCGCACCTTCTTGGACAGCGCCTTGGCGATCTCGACCAATTGCTGCTTGCCGACGCCGATATCGGTAATCAGCGTGCCCGGCGGCTCGCTGAGGCCGACCTTGTCGAGGAGCTGCTGCGTGCGGCGGAAGGTCTGCTTCCAATCGACGACGCCGTTCGTCGCGACCTCGTTGCCGAGGAAGATATTCTCGGCGATCGACAGGAGCGGGACGAGCGCCAGCTCCTGGTGAATGATGATGATTCCCAGATGCTCGCTGTCAGAGATCGTCGAGAAGCGGCGAAGCTCGCCGTCGAAATGAATCTCGCCCTCGTAGCTTCCGGCCGGGTAGACGCCGCTCAGCACTTTCATGAGGGTCGATTTGCCGGCGCCGTTTTCGCCGACAAGGGCGTGGATCTCGCCTTCGCGAACCTTCAGATTGACGTCGTCGAGCGCCTTGACGCCCGGGAACGTCTTCGTGATGCTCCGCATTTCGAGAAGGGTTTTGCTCATTTACCAGTTTCCAGCGGCCGTTCTCGGCCGATCGATCGTCCGTGCCGAACCTATTCGTTCTGCGGCCGG
>NZ_JAKGBU010000005.1:37526-47680 GCF_021555155.1 Rhizobium alarense | reverse complement strand
GGGGTCCGCGCAAGCGCGGACCCCGCGATGAAGGACGGATCAGTTGTTGATCTGGTCTTCGGTGTAGTAGGCCGCGCCCGTGACGAGGATTTCCTTGGCATTGGACTTGTCGACGGAAACCGGCTTCAGCAGGTAGGACGGAACGACCTTGACGCCATTGTCGTAGGTCTTGGTGTCGTTCACTTCCGGCTCCTTGCCTTCCATGATCGCGTTGACCATGCTGACGGCGACCTTGGCGAGTTCGCGCGTGTCCTTGAAGACCGTCGAATGCTGCTCGTCAGCGAGGATCGACTTGACCGACGGCAGTTCCGCGTCCTGGCCGGTGACGATCGGCATCGCCATGTCGCCGGAGCCGTAGCCGACACCCTTGAGCGCCGACAGAATGCCGATGGAGAGACCGTCATAGGGCGACAGAACGCCATCGACGCGACCATCCGTGTAGGTCGACGACAGCAGGTTTTCCATGCGGGCCTGAGCGACCGCGCCGTCCCAGCGCAGCGTGCCGACGGTTTCCATGCCCATCTGGCCGGACTTCACGGCGATCTCGCCGCTGTCGATCAGCGGCTGGAGGACCGACATCGCGCCGTCATAGAAGAAGAAGGCGTTGTTGTCGTCCGGCGAACCACCGAAGAGCTCGACGTTCCACGGCTTGGTGTCCGGGAACTTCGCCTTCAGACCCTCAACGAGGCTGGTGGCCTGCAGAACGCCGACCTGGAAGTTGTCGAAGGTGGCATAGTAGTCGACATTGCCCGAGTCGCGGATCAGGCGGTCATAGGCGATGACCTTGACGCCCGCATCGACAGACTTCTGCAGGATGTCCGACAGCGTCGTGCCGTCGATCGCCGCGATGACGAGAACCTTGGCACCCTTGGTGACCATGTTTTCGATCTGGGCGAGCTGGTTCGGGATGTCGTCGTCAGCGAACTGCAGGTCCGGGGTATAACCGGCTTCCTGGAACAGCTTTTCCATCGTCTCGCCGTCCGAAATCCAGCGGGTCGAGGTCTTGGTGGGCATGGAAATGCCGACCATGCCCTTGTCCTGGGCGAAGGACGGCGCCACGAACGACGCGACGCTGAGCGCAGCGGCGGCGAGAAGCGAAGTGATGAGTTTCATAGAATGGTCTCTCCCTTGTAGTGCTGCGGCCCCGCCGTTGCGACCGGGCCATGATCAGTGCTTCGCGGCCCGCTTTCGCAGACGACGGCCTCCAATGGAGGAAAAGGATATCGATACCCCTCCCGGCCTCACACTCCCTAGGGCGCGAGCGCACTTCGGCGCAACCTCTACCGAATGGCCATAACTGTCAAATACAATAAACTTCTAAAGGCATACCATTTTCGGTATAGTTTGGCGGAAAGATATGATTTTTCGCTCAACGGACAGGATTCCGCCATGCAGGCTCCGGAAAACCAGCCTTTTTCGCCCTCCGAGGAGACGAGCGGGGACCAGCTCGGCCTCGGTCTGCTGCGCGCCGGGCTGAAGCTCAGCCACCTGCGCATGATCGTCGCGATCGAGGACCACAAGCAGATCAGCGCGGCGGCCAATGCCCTCAATATCTCGCAGCCGGCCGCCTCGCGCATGCTGACGGAAATGGAGACGATCCTCAAGTCGCAGCTCTGCGAACGGGTGTCGCGCGGTGTGGCGCTGACAGCCTTCGGCCGCGCCTTCGCCAGGCGGGCGCGGGCGATCCTGCTCGAACTGCGCGAGGTGGACCGCGAGATCAGCGCACTGCGTTCCGGCGTCGGGGGCACCGTCTTTCTCGGCAGCGTCACGGCACCGGCGATCAGCCTGGCAGTCCCGGCGATCGAACAGGTCAGCGCCGCCTATCCGGGCCTCGAGGTCAATGTCCGCGTCGAAACGAGCAACGTGCTCGCCCGCGAACTGCTCGCCGCCCGCCACGATTTCATCATCGCCCGCGTGCCGGAGGAAATGAGCCCGCGTCAGTTCGACGTGCGCGAGATCGGCATCGAGAAGGCCTGCCTCATCGTGCGCAAGGGTCATCCGCTGACCATGAAGCCGGTGGTCTCGCTCGCCGACCTGCCGGGCTACGACTGGGTGTTCCAGCCGCCCGGCACGCTTCTGCGCCGCCGCATCGAAGAGCTCTTCATCGCCGCCGGCGTGGCGCTGCCGACCACGGTCGTCAACACCTCGTCGATCCTGCTCACCGTCGCGATCGTCTGCGGCTCGAACGCCGTCGCGCCGGTCGCCCGCGACATGGCGGATTTTATCGCCGAAAACGGCGCCGAGGCCGGCAATATCCGCATCCTGCAGACGGATTTCGAGATCGACCTGAAGCCCTACAGCCTCATTTCGGTGAAGGGACGGGCGCTGCCGCCGAGCGCCAAACTGCTCTATGATCTGATTCTCCAGAGAAGCCGCATGCTGCCCGCGGCCTGAGCGGCAGACCGGGATAGACGCGATGATCTTCGGCCAGTCCGTCTTCGAGACCGTCGTGGCGCGGCTTGCCGCCGAGGCGGCCGAGCGCGAGCCCGATGTCGACGGGCCCGCACCCTCGCCCTGGGCGCCGCCGGCCGGCCTTGCCGGCAGCATCGCCGCCGGAAAGGGCTTCGTTTTCGGCCGGCAGGCGGAGGCCGCCTATCTGGACATGGCCGGCGCGACGCGGGAGACCGGGCCCGAACCGGCCGAACCGCCTGCCGCTCCGCCGGAGCCGGAACTGCCGCCGCATCTCGCCCGCGTCAGTCCGCAGGACGTCGCCGAGGATCTCGCCCTAACCGGGCGCGAAAGTGCTGAGGAACTCGCCGGCCTGCGGCGCGCCTTCGCCCGCGCCAACCATCCCGACAGCGTCCATCCCCGCATGCGGGAAAACGCGACGATCCGCATGAAGATCGCCAACATGCTGATCGACGAAACGATGCGGCGGATCGCGGTCGAGCGGAAGCTGGGACTCTGAGGCTATTTGGCGTCGCCGTCGCGACCGGACCCGGCCTTCCCGCCGGACGGCTTGTAGAACAGCACGAGCTGGGCGAAGGCATAAGCCGACACGACGAGGAAGATCGTGCCCCAGGTCTGCTCGCCATTGTAGAATTCAAGCGCCGTCCAGCCCGCGCAGAAGCCGACCAGCAAGAGCCGAACCCAGAGCGGCCTGTAGAACGGATGGTCGGGGTCGATGAATTTCATGCAGCGCTGCTCCCGGGCCGAACCGCGCCACCTCGCAGACGGCGCGTGCCGCCGCCGGCATCCCGCGGCGGCCACCGGCTTCATAGGCGGTTTTTCGCCGGCTGGGAACCGGCCGGCGCACTCAACCGGGCAGGGCATCGAGAAAAGCCCTCAGTTCCGCCGCTTCGATCGCGACGAGATGCGCCTTTTCCGGATAGGCGCCGGAGCGCACGTCGGCCGCATATTCGCGAAAGGCCGCGACGCGCTCCTGCTGCAGCCGCTCGAACTCGGCGGCGAAATTGCGGTAGACCCTGGCGTGGCGGGGATAATGGCCGCGGTTCTGGCCGAGCACGTCCTCGGCGAAGAGATATTGCGCATCGCAGCCCGTGCCGGCGCCCATCGACAGCATCAGCATCGAGGTCCGCTCGCTGATCGCGCCCGCCACCTCGCCCGGCACGACCTCGATTTCCGCGGCGAAGGCACCGGCCTCTTCCAGCGCCTTCACCTGCCGCCAGACGTCGAGCGCCGAGGCAGCCGTCTTGCCGACCGCGCGGAAGCCGCCGGTCCACGTCGCCTTCGACGGGATCAGCCCGACATGGCCGCAGACCGGGATCCCCTCCTCCCGCATGCGCCGGACAGTCGAAAGCCCCGCCGCGCAATAGACCGCATCGCCGCCGGCCCGCAACGCACCGAACGCGGCACGCAGATAGTCCTCCGCGGTGGCGAAGTCGCCGTATTCCAGCCCGGGAAAGGCGAAGACGGAGGGTGCCGCCTCGCGGAATTCCGGCCCGAGCAGCGCCGGCGGCACCGAGACGAGGTCGATCCCGGCCCGCTCCGCCGCCTCCGCCTCCTCGAGCGTCACGACACGCAGCATGGAAAGCTGGCGCTTGCCCTTCATCGCGAGAAGATCGGCGACGGTCGGTCTCATTTGCTTCATGGGATGTTCCTCCGCCTCAGGCTGCAAGCAGCGTCTTCAGTTTCGTCTCCGGCGCGGCGAGTGCCGCGGGGTCGGGACGGGCGCCCGCCGCGATCAGCATTTCCGCCAGCCGGATGTCGCGCGCGACGGCATTGCCGGGGCCGATGCCGCTCGCCGCGATCAGCCGCCCCTCCGCGTCGAGATGGAAGAGGATGAAGGCCTCCGCCGTACCGCGCCGCACGGTGGCGACCGCGCCGTCGGCAAGCCCGGCGACCTGCAGCGTCAGGTCGTACTGATCGGACCAGAACCAGGGGACCGCCGAGATCGTCTCGCCGCCGCCCAGCATCGCATCGGCAGCGAGCAGGCCCTGTTCCTGCGCGTTGCGCCAGGACTCGAGCCGCACGCGGCGTCCGCCATAGAGCGGCAGCGGAAAGGAGCAGCAGTCGCCGGCCGCGAAAATGTCCGGGTCGCTGGTCCGCAGCGCGGCGTCGACGGCGATGCCGTTGTCGACCGCAAGCCCCGCCGCTTCCGCCAGCTCGACATTCGGCACGGCGCCGATGCCGACAACGAGAAGGTCGGCCACCACGAGGGTACCGTCCGCAAGCACGATCCGGACCTCGCCAGCGCTTTCGGCGACCGCCTCGATCCGCGCATTGCAGCGGATGTCGACACCTTCCGCCGCATGGCGGGCCGCGACCGTCTCTGCGATCTCCATCGGTACGCCGCGCGAGAGGATGCGCGGCAGTCCCTCGAGGAGCGTCACCGACGCGTCGAGCCGTCGAGCGCTCGCAGCGAGTTCCAGGCCGATGAAGCCGCCGCCGAGGATCACCACGCGGCTGCCCGCGCGGAGATGCCGGCGGATCGCCTCGGCGTCGCCATGGCTCCGGAGCGACCGGATCCGTCCCTCGCCGCAGGCCATGCCCGGCAGGGCGCGCGGCCGCGCGCCGGTGGCGAGCAGAAGCTTGTCATAGCGAAGGACGCGGCCGTCGAAGAGCCTGACCGAGCGGTCGGCGCGATCGATCGCCTCGACGATCCGCCCGGTCAGCACGTCGATGCCGGCCGCCGCGTAACGCTCCGCCTCGGCGACGAGCTTCGGCCCGGCGCCGGCGACCAGCGCATCCTTCGAAAGCGGCGGCCGCTCGTAGGGCAGATGGGGTTCCGAGCCGATCAGCGTGATCGTGCCGTCGAAGCCGCGGTCGCGGAGCGCGAGTGCGGCGCGGGCGCCGCACTCGCCGGCGCCGACGATGACAAAGTTCGCCATGCGGCCCTCCTCAGGACAGTGCGATGAAGACGGTGCCGCCTTCGACCTTGACCGCGTAGGTCTTGAGATTGACGCAGACCGGGGCGCCCTTCGCCTCGCCGGTCCTGTAGCTGAAGCGGCCATTGTGCTTGGGACATTCGATGATACCGTCCATCACGAGCCCGTCGGCGAGGTGGACCTTCTCGTGCGTGCAGAGCCCGTCCGTCGCGTGATAGGTGTCCTCGGGGCTGCGGTAGACGGCAAAGGTGCGGCCGTCGTGATCGAAGCGGATCACGTCCTCCTCGTCGATGTCGTCTGCGCCGCAGACCTCGATCCAGGGTCCAGTCATGGGAATCTCCTCCGGTGTTTTCTTTGCGTCGCGCCGCGCTGCGGCCGCCTCGCCTATTCGGCCGCCTGCGCGACCGGCTCGGCGTGGAATTCTTCCTTGTAGGGCCTTGCCGTCGGCGGCAGTTCGCGCTTCAGAAAATAGTCCTCGTTGCGCAACTGGCGGAGGAAGGCGGGGATCATCTCGCGATAGCCGTGCCAGATCGACGGATTGGGCGCCGGCAGGTCGTGCCGGATCATCGCGTGCAGCTTCGGCAGCGCATGGTAGGGCACCATGGGGAACATGTGGTGCTCCACGTGATAGTTCATGTTCCAGTAGATGAAGCGGCTCACCGGGTTCATGTAGACCGTGCGGCTGTTCAGCCGGTGGTCGGTGACGTTGTCGGCAAGCCCGCCATGCTGCAGCAGCCCGGTCAGGACATGGTGCCAGGCGCCGTAGAGGCGCGGCAGGCCGATCAGCATCGCCGGCAGGATCGACCCGAGATAAAGACAGGCGGCGAGCGTCGCGGCATAGATCGCAAGCCAGATGCGGGCGACCCGGATCGCCTTCGGCTGCTCGGTCTCCGGAATGAATGTCTTCTCTTCCGCGCTGATGACGCCGGCGGCGTTGCGCAGCATGTCGATCATCGCGTGGCCCGCATCCAGCAGGCCGAAGAAATTGAGAACGAGCCGCAGGAGGTCCGGCGGACGCATGACGGCGATCTCCGGATCGCGGCCGACGATCACCGTGTCCGTGTGGTGGCGCGTGTGGCTCCAGCGCCAGGTCACCGGGTTGCGCATGATCATGAAGCAGGCGACCTGGTAGACGGCATCGTTCATCCACAGCGTCTTGAAGGCGGTGCCGTGGCCGCATTCGTGCCAGCGCGAATCGGAGGCCGAGCCGTAGAGCACGCCGTAGGCGAGGAAGAACGGCACGGCCGCCCAGGTGCCCCAGAAATAGATGCCGAGCGCGCCGGAAAGGGCGAGGCCGCCGAACCAGATCGCCGTGTCGCGGATCGCCGGCCCGTCGGAGCGCTTCATGAGCTCCTTCATCTCCTTGCGCGGGATGTCCGTGTGATACCATTCCGCTGCGGCAAGGCCGGTTTCGACGGCCGCCTGCGCATCGCGGCCGAGCAGGCTGTAATCCCTCTTTGTCGGCGTCATGCTTCCCTCCGGCAAGGCGCCCGCCGGGCGCTCGCATTGCATGCTGTTCGATGCCGAAAAGATACCGCCGGCGCTTGCTTCCATCAATGCATGCGTGATACAATCTATCAAAACATATCAAAAAACACACTCATCCATGATGCATTTCCGTCAGGAACAGCCATGTCGTCGAGGCCCACCATTACCGATCTCGCCAAGGCCGCCGGCGTCAGCGTGGCAACGGTGGACCGCGTTCTGAACGGGCGGCACCGGGTGCGGGAGGAAACGGCGCGCCGGGTCTACGATGCGGCGACGACGATCGGCTACCATGCCGTGGGGCTGCTGCGGCAGCGGGTCTTCGAGGACCTGCCGCAATACCGCCTCGGCTTCAGCTTCCAGCGGCCGAACCAGTTCTTCTACCAGAGCTTCGCCCGCGAGATCGAAGCGGCCTGCCATGCGGTGACGACCGCCCGCGTCATGGCGCAGGTCGAGTTCATCGCGGCACAAACGCCTGCGGCGATGACCGACATGCTGAAGCATCTCGCCGCCCGCAACCAGGCCCTTGCGGTGGTGGCACCCGACTATCCCGCCACCACCAACACGGTCTCGGAGCTGAGACAGCGCGGCATCCCGGTCTTCTGCCTGCTCTCCGACTTCGCCATGGGGGTCAGCCAGGGCTATATCGGGCTCAACAACCTGAAGGTCGGCCGCACCGCCGCCTGGATGATCGCCAAGGGGGCGAAGAAACCCGGCAAGGTGGCGATCTTCGTCGGCAGCCATCGCTTCCATGGCCACGAACTGCGCGAGATCGGCTTCCGCTCCTTCTTCCGCGAGAACGGGCCGGAGTTCGAGGTGCTCGATACGCTCGTCAACCTCGACACGAGCGAGATTACCCATGAGGCGACGGCCAACCTGCTCAACCAGCATCCCGACCTCATCGGCCTCTACGTGGCGGGCGGCGGCATGGAGGGTGCCATTTCGGCGATCCGCGAGGAGGGTTATGCCGGAAAGCTCCAGGTGATCGTCAACGAACTCACGCCGGAATCGCGCGCCGGCCTTGCCGACGACGTCGTCACCATGGCGATCAGCACCCCGCTTCCCGCGCTCTGCCGCGAGCTGGTCTCCCTGATGATCGCGACCATCGAAAGCGCCGCCACCGGCCCCTCGGGCCAGACATTCCTGCCGTTCGACATCTACACGCCGGAAAACATCTGACGGCATTCCTGAGAGAGTTCTTTCATAGGCGACGCCAATCCTCTCAGGGATGAAAGCCGTCCGTGCAATTTGACCTTTGACGTCCGGCAAACCCCTGCCCGATCCTCCCGCGCATACACGAGGCCGCCACGGTGGCGGCCTGCCCCAGGAGGAACCAACCGCATGCCGTCCCTGCCCTTCGCCCTCAACCACATGACCGCGCCCGGCCTGTCGCTTGACGCCTTCTTCGCGCTCGCCGCCTCGCTCGGCATCGGCTCCGTCGAGATCCGCAACGACCTCGACGGCAACGCGATCCTCGACGGCACGACGCCGGCGGAGGTGAAGGCGCTGGCGGAACGCCACGGCCTGGCGATCATCTCGATCAACGCGCTGCAGCGCTTCAACGAATGGTCGCCGGCCCGCGCCGACGAAGCGAGGGATCTCATCGCCTATGCCGCCGCCTGCGGCGCAAAGGCACTCGTGCTGGTGCCCAAGAACGACGGCACCGGAACCGCAGACGGCGAACGCCAGGCGAATCTGCGCGCCGCCCTCGCTGCCCTGAAACCGATGCTTCACGCCGCCGGCGTCGTCGGCCTCGTCGAGCCGCTCGGCTTCGAGATCTGCTCGCTCCGCTCCAAGCGCGAAGCAGCGGAAGCGATCGCCGCGATCGGCGGCGGAGCAACCTTCCGGCTGGTCCACGACACGTTCCACCATCATCTCGCCGGCGAACCGGAGTTGTTCCCCGCATTGACCGGCCTCGTCCACATCTCCGGAGTCGACGACCCGACCGTCAGCGTTTCCGACATGCGCGACCCGCACCGTGTGCTCGTCGGTGAGGGCGACCGGCTCGACAACGCCGGCCAGATCCGCGCCCTGCGCGCGCAAGGCTATGCCGGCCCGCTTTCCTTCGAACCCTTCGCACCCTCGGTACATGGTCTGGCAGACCCGCAAGCGGCAGTCGCCGCGAGCATGGCGTTCATCGCCGCGGCGGCCTGAAGCCGTCCCGCCGACCGGGTACGCGTCCATCTGTGAATTCTAGACGTCGGCAAATGGAACGGGCTTGACGTCTTGACGAGAAAATGGAATAAACATTCCGAAGAATGGAATTCGCGGTTTGTTTATTCTGTTTTGGCCCGAAGCATCCCGGGAGGAGCAAGGGCCGGCTGTCCGCAACGGGCAGCGATCCGGATAGTCAGGTGCCGCCGGACACCGCTTTGAGGAGGAGAAAGCAATGAAGAAATTTATCCTGAGCACGACCTTTGCCGCCATGATGGCAACGGCCGCCCATGCCGAGACGATCGGCGTTTCCATGGCTCTGTTCGACGACAACTTCCTGACCGTCCTGCGCAACGGCATGTCCGACTACGCCAAGACGCTCGACGGCGTCGAACTGCAGATCGAGGACGCCCAGAACGACGTCGCCAAGCAGCAGAGCCAGATCCAGAACTTCATCGCAGCCGGCGTCAGCGCGATCGTCGTCAACCCCGTCGACACCGACGCGACTGCCGCCATGTCGAAGCTCGCCGAGGAGGCGAAGATCCCGCTCGTCTACGTCAACCGCGAACCGGTCAACGTCAACGAACTGCCCGACAACCAGGCCTTCGTCGCGTCCAACGAACAGGAATCCGGCACGCTTGAAACCAAGGAAGTCTGCCGGCTGCTCGGCGGCAAGGGCAAGATCGTCGTCATGATGGGCGAGCTGTCCAACCAGGCCGCCCGCATGCGCACGCAGGACATCCATGACGTTCTCGCCACCGACGAATGCAAGGGTCTCGAAATCGTCGAGGAGCAGACGGCCAACTGGTCGCGAACCCAGGGCGCCGACCTGATGACCAACTGGCTCTCCGCCGGCCTCGAATTCGACGCCGTCGTCGCCAACAACGACGAAATGGCAATCGGCGCGATCCAGGCGCTGAAGGCTGCCGGCCGCGCCATGGACACCGTCGTCATCGGCGGCGTCGACGCCACCCAGGACGCGCTTGCGGCCATGGCTGCCGGTGACCTCGACGTGACGGTCTTCCAGGACGCCGCCGGCCAGGGCAAGGGTGCCGTCGACGCGGCCCTGAAGCTCGCCAAGGGCGAGGCTGTCGACCAGAAGGTCTACATCCCGTTCCAGCTCGTGACGCCTGCGAACCTCGCGGACTTCCAGACGAAGAACTGATCGGCCCTGCCCGATCGGCTGAAATGAGACTAGGGTAATGCTCAAGGAGACGCGCGCACGCC
>NZ_JAKGBU010000005.1:33553-37426 GCF_021555155.1 Rhizobium alarense | reverse complement strand
GTTTCAGGTTGCTCCGGAGGGAGGAGACGATGGTCAGTCCGACCACCATGGCCGCGGTTCGTGCCAGCGGCGCCGTTCCGAATGCCGAATACCTGCTGGCCGCCGAGGGTATCCGCAAGGCGTTTCCCGGTGTCGTCGCACTCGACGACGTCGAATTCAAGCTGAAGCGCGGCACCGTGCATGCGCTGATGGGCGAGAACGGCGCCGGCAAGTCGACGCTCATGAAGATCCTCGCCGGCATCTACACGCCCGACCAGGGCGAAGTGCGCCTGAAGGGCCAGCAGATCCGCCTGCAGTCCCCGCTCGACGCGCTGGAGAACGGCATCGCCATGATCCATCAGGAACTGAACCTGATGCCCTTCATGACGATCGCGGAGAACATCTGGATCCGCCGCGAACCGAAGAACAGGTTCGGCTTCGTCGATCACGGCAAAATGCACCGCATGACGGCAGACCTCTTCAGGCGTCTCAAGATCGCGATCGACCCGGATACGCAGGTGCGCGACCTCTCCGTCGCAAACCGCCAGATGGTCGAGATCGCCAAGGCCGTTTCCTACGAATCCGACGTGCTCATCATGGACGAGCCGACCTCGGCGCTGACCGAGCGCGAGGTCGCCCATCTCTTCGAGATCATCCGCGACCTTAGAAGCCAGGGCATCGGCATCGTCTACATCACTCACAAGATGAGCGAACTCTTCGAGATCGCCGACGAATTCTCGGTGTTCCGGGACGGCAAATATATCGGCACGCACGCCTCCACCGACGTCACCCGCGACGACATCATCCGCATGATGGTCGGCCGCGAGATCACCCAGATGTTCCCGAAGGAAGACGTGCCGATCGGCGACGTCGTGCTCTCGGTCAAGAACCTCAACCTCAAGGGCGTCTTCCACGACGTCTCCTTCGACGTGCGCGCCGGCGAAATCCTCGGTGTCGCCGGTCTCGTCGGTTCAGGGCGGTCGAACGTCGCCGAGACCCTCTTCGGCGTGACGCCGGCGACCAGCGGCACGATCGAGATCAACGGCAAGCAGGTTTCGATCGACTCGCCCAACACGGCGATCCGCAACCGCATGGCGTTCCTCACCGAGGACCGCAAGGATACCGGCTGCCTGCTGATCCTCAACGTGCTGGAGAACATGCAGATCGCCGTTCTTCAGGACAAGTTCGTCAGGAACGGCTTCGTCGGCGAACGCGAGGTGACGAAGGTCTGCGAGGAGATGAGCCGCAAGCTGCGCGTCAAGACGCCGAACCTCAGCGAGCGCATCGAGAACCTGTCGGGCGGCAACCAGCAGAAGGTGCTGATCGGCCGCTGGCTGCTCACCAATCCGCGCATCCTGATCCTCGACGAGCCGACGCGCGGCATCGACGTCGGCGCCAAGGCGGAAATCCACCGCTTCGTCACCGAACTCGCCCGCGACGGCGTCGCCATCATCATGATCTCGTCGGAAATGCCCGAGGTTCTCGGCATGAGCGACCGCATCATGGTGATGCATGAAGGCCGCGTCACCGGCTTCCTCGATCGGGCGGAAGCCACGCAGATCAAGGTCATGGAACTGGCAGCCCAGTAAAGAAGACAGGGCCGGAGACCGGCCGCAAGGGAGGTAATCATGAGCACGAATTCCGCCGCGCAGGCCCAGGTCGCCGCGCAGAAATCGGCCCGCCGGCTGCCGCCGGAACTCAGCATTTTTCTCGTCCTCGTCGGCATCGCGCTGGCTTACGAGATTCTCGGCTGGATCTTCGTCGGCCAGAGCTTCCTGATGAACCCCCAGCGGCTGACCATCATCATCCTGCAGGTCTCGGTCATCGGCATCATCTCCGTCGGGGTGACACAGGTCATCATCACCGGCGGCATCGACCTCTCGTCCGGCTCGGTCGTCGGCATGACGGCGATGTTCTCGGCGAGCCTTGCACAGGCCTCGACCTGGCCACGGGCGCTCTATCCGTCGCTCACCGACATGCCGTTCATCGTGCCGGTCGCCATCGGCGTCGGCATCGGGCTTCTCGCCGGCTTCGTCAACGGGCAGCTCATCGCCCGCACGAAGATCCCGCCCTTCATCGCGACGCTCGGCATGATGGTATCGGCCCGCGGCGTCTCCAAATGGTACACGAAGGGCCAGCCGGTCTCCGGTCTCTCCGACCAGTTCAACTTCATCGGCAGCGGCGTCTGGCCGGTCGTCATCTTCCTCGTCGTCGCCGTCATCTTCCACATCGCGCTCCGCTACACCCGCTACGGCAAGTTCACCTATGCGATCGGCGCCAACGTGCAGGCGGCGCGTGTCTCCGGCATCAATGTGGAAACCCACCTGATCAAGGTCTATGCCATCGCCGGTGCGCTGGCCGGTCTTGCCGGCGTCGTGACGGCAGCGCGTGCGCAGACGGCGCAGGCCGGCATGGGCGTCATGTATGAACTCGACGCCATTGCCGCTGCCGTCATCGGCGGCACGTCGCTCGCCGGCGGCGTCGGGCGAATCACCGGCACGGTCATCGGCACCGTCATCCTCGGCGTCATGACCTCGGGCTTTACCTTCCTGCGCGTCGATGCCTACTACCAGGAGATCGTCAAGGGCATGATCATCGTGGCGGCCGTCGTCATCGACGTCTACCGGCAGAAGAAGCGCAAGACGTGATTAGGCAGTAGGCAGTCGAAATACAGCCTTCGTCAGCGCCGTGCTATTTCCTACTGCCTATCTCCTGCTGCCTATCTCCCACCCATACACAACGAGGACAACATGACTGTCAGATTTGGTCTTCTCGGTGCCGGTCGCATCGGCAAGGTCCACGCCAAGGCGGTGACCGGCAATGCCGACGCCGTGCTGGTCGCCGTCGCCGACGCCTTCCCTGCCGCGGCGGACGCCATCGCAAAACAATACGGCTGCGCCGTCCGCTCCATCGAGGAAATCGAAACGTCGAAGGACATCGACGCCGTCGTGATCTGCACGCCGACGGATACGCATGCCGACCTGATCGAGCGCTTCTCGCGCGCCGGAAAGGCGATCTTCTGCGAAAAGCCGATCGATCTCGACGTCGACCGGGTCAGGGCCTGCATGAAGGTGGTCGAGGAGACCAAAGGCAAGCTCATGGTCGGTTTCAACCGCCGTTTCGACCCGCATTTCATGGCCGTCCGCAAGGCAATCGACGACGGCCGCATCGGCGACGTCGAGATGGTGACGATCACCTCGCGCGATCCCGGCGCCCCGCCGGTCGACTACATCAAGCGGTCCGGCGGCATCTTCCGCGACATGACGATCCACGATTTCGACATGGCGCGCTTCCTGCTCGGCGAAGAGGTGGTTTCCGTCATGGCGACCGCCGCCGTGCTGGTCGATCCGGAGATCGGCAAGGCCGGCGACTATGACAGCGTTTCCGTCATCCTGCAGACGAAGTCCGGCAAACAGGCTGTCATCTCCAACTCGCGCCGCGCCACCTACGGCTACGACCAGCGCATCGAGGTGCACGGCTCCAAGGGCATGGTCTCGGCCGAAAACCAGCGCCCGGTCTCCATCGAAGTCGCCAATGGCGAGGGCTATACCCGCCCGCCGCTGCACGACTTCTTCATGACCCGCTATACCGAAGCCTATGCGAACGAGATCGCGAGCTTCATTGCGGCTGTCGAGAAGGGCGCGGCGATCTCGCCCTCCGGCGCCGATGGCCTGGCGGCACTGGCACTCGCGGACGCCGCTGTCAAATCCGTCGAAGAGAAACGGCAGATCGCGGTCGCCTGATCGCCCGGCTCCTCCCAGAGCGACTGGCCGGGCCTCGTGCCCGGCCTTTTTTCGTTGATCGGACCGGCGACTGCGCCGGATCGCGCATAGGCAAGCGCCTGGCGGATGGTCTCCGGCTGCACGGGCTTCTGCAGGACACCGAGCGCGCCCG
>NZ_JAKGBU010000005.1:30067-33453 GCF_021555155.1 Rhizobium alarense | reverse complement strand
ACCGAGCGCGCCCGTCGCGGCCACCTGCTGGTCGATCTCGCCGAGGCCGCGGTCGAGATGACCGTCGAAGACGAGTGCGGATTCCTCCGCGACCACGGTCACCGGCGGCATGCCCTGCAGGCGAACGTGCTGAGACTGGCGCAGGCCCTCGTCGAATCCCCGCGACAACAGGTCGAGATAGCGGGTGCCGGGACCGGTCATCGCGATGGCAAGCGTGTCGTAGAGGCTGATGACGCGCGACATGCCCTGCCCAAGCGCGAGCCCCGCCTGGCGAAAGGCATATTCCGACATGCGGTGTCCCTGCCGCGCGCGCATCGCGATCTTGTCCATTTCGGCAATCGGCACGAATTTCGCCGGGATGGTGTCCGGCGGCACTTCGAAGGCGGTCCGCAGGATGCCGTAGAAGCCGGCGGACGCCTCGACGCATCCGAGCGAACCGCAGCGGCAGAGCTTGCCGTCCGCGAAGTTCAGCATATGGCCGAAATTCGGCGCGCTGACCTGCAGGTCGCCGCCGCGCTCGCGCCGGGCGATGCCGAGCCCGATGCTGTGACCGAGCGACAGGACGGCGACGCCGTGCTGGCCGGGCGCCGTGCCGAGATCGGTGCGGTTGGCAAGCGCGTGCGCCATAAGCAGCGACTCGTTGTTCAGGCTGACCTTCGCCACCCACCCTTCTGGCAGGACCGAGGCGAAGTCGATGACGTCGCCGCCAAAGACCGGCGACCAGAGCAGCACGGCCCGGTCGGCGTCGACCAGCCCCTTGCTGCTGACGGAAACAACGAGGATCTGCTCCGGAGCGAGCGAGGATCGCCGCGCGAGCCGTTGCAGCGCCTCGCGAAAGGCCGCCACGAAGCGGCTCGTCGACGGGCTGGCATGGTCTCGCGCCTCGTCGAGGCGGTCGATCAGGGTGCCCGCATAATCCGCCAGAGAATATTGCACGGCATCGGACGAGATCCGCACGGCGACGAGGTAGCCGGCGTCCCGCCGCTGGCTGAAGAGCACGCGCGGCCGCCCGCGCGCGCCGGCCGGCCGGAGTTCCTGCCGCTCGATCATGCGCTGGCGTTCGAGCTCGGCGGTGATGGCCGACACGGTCGCCGAGGCAAGGCCGGTCTGCTGGGCTATCTCGGTATGCGACAGGGCGCGGTGGCGCCGGAGCGCCGACAGGACGAGCGCGCTGTTCTGCTGGCGCACCAGTTCCGTGCTGGACTTCGTCAGCATGCCTTCGATCCGATCGTGGCTTCGCGGTGCAACACATGCTCCTCCCAAAGCATCCCGCACGGGTCGGGGCAGGCTCCTCCACAAGCCGTGTTGACAGCCCCGGAAACATCTGACATCTATTTTCTCGACTGTCGAGAAAAAATCCCGGAGCATTTTGGGGCTTCTGTTTGCGACAGTGTTTTGTGGCTGGTCGTCGACTGTGGCGGGAGGTTCGTCCAGGGCGGCCGGTTTTACTCGGGAGGACATCATGAAATCCGTTTTGAAGCTGATGGCAGGGGCTGCCATCCTCGTATCCCTGCATTCGGTCGCCGCCGCCGAGGGCATGACCGTCGGCGTCTCCTGGTCGAACTTCCAGGAAGAGCGCTGGAAAACCGACGAGGCCGCCATCAAGGCCGCACTCGAGGCCGCCGGCGACAAGTACATTTCCGCTGACGCCCAGTCGTCCGCTGCCAAGCAGTTGACCGACGTGGAATCGCTGATCGCGCAGGGCGCCAATGCCATCATCGTGCTGGCACAGGACTCTGAAGCCATCGGCCCGGCGATCGAGAAGGCCGCGGCCGAAGGCATCCCGGTCGTCGGCTACGACCGCCTGATCGAAAACCCCGCCGCCTTCTATATCACCTTCGACAACAAGGAAGTCGGCCGCATGCAGGCGCGCGAAGTCTTCAAGGCGAAGCCGGAAGGCAACTACGTCTTCATCAAGGGCTCGTCCTCCGACCCGAATGCCGACTTCCTGTTCTCCGGCCAGATGGAAGTGCTGAAGGAAGCGATCGACGGCGGCAAGATCAAGAATGTCGGCGAAGCCTATACCGACGGCTGGAAGCCGGAAAATGCCCAGAAGAACATGGAGCAGTTCCTGACCGCCAACGACAACAAGGTCGACGCGGTCGTCGCTTCCAACGACGGCACCGCCGGCGGTGCCGTCGCGGCGCTCGCCGCGCAGGGTCTCGCAGGCTCCGTTCCGGTCTCCGGCCAGGACGGCGACCATGCGGCGCTGAACCGCGTCGCTCTCGGCACGCAGACCGTTTCGGTCTGGAAGGACGCCCGCGAACTCGGCAAGCGCGCCGCAGAAATCTCGTCGCAGCTGGCAGCCGGCAAGACGATGGAAGAAATCGAGGGCGTGCAGGCCTTCTCCGGCGGCCCGAAGGGCGTCGAGATGCAGTCCGTCTTCCTCGCGCCGATGCCGATCACCAAGGAGAACCTGAACGTCGTCATCGACGCCGGCTGGATCTCCAAGGAAGCGGCGTGCCAGGGCGTTTCCGCCGGCACGACGGCGGCTTGCGACTAAGACGCGAAGACCAGAACTGACGACCTTCTGAGGCGCCGCAACGCGAAATCGTTGCGGCGCTTGTGCAAGAAGGGTCCCGGGTGGAGGATGCGATCGGCGACGCGTCCTCGACGAGCGCCCGAATGAAAAAGATCAACCTAGGTGGGGGAACGGCAAGGCCATGGCCGATATCACGAATACCACACAAGCCAATCGCGCCCGACAGGCGAGCGAACATCCGGTCAAGCGCTTCTTCCGCGCGACCGAGATCGATACGCGCCTGCTCGGCATGATCGGCGCTCTCCTGATCATCTGGATCGGGTTTCACATCCTGTCCGGCGGCCTCTTCCTGACGCCCCGAAACCTCTGGAATCTCTCGGTGCAGACCGCGTCGGTCGCCGTGATGGCGACCGGCATGGTGCTCGTCATCGTCACCCGCAACATCGACCTTTCCGTCGGCTCGATCCTCGGTTTCGTCGGCATGATCATGGGCGTGTTGCAGGCCGAACTGCTGCCGCAGTTGCTCGGTTTCAACCATCCGCTGCTGTGGATCGTCACGCTCGCCGCCGGCCTGGCGCTGGGTGCCACGATCGGCGCGCTGCAGGGCTCGATCATCGCCTTCCTCGGCGTGCCGTCCTTCATCGTGACGCTCGGCGGCCTGCTCGTCTGGCGCGGCGCGACCTGGTTCGTGACGAGCGGCCGCACGGTCGCGCCGATGGATTCCACCTTCCGCCTGATGGGCGGCGGCACGGACGGCTCGATCGGCGCCACGGCAAGCTGGGTCATCGGCGCGCTCGCCTGCCTCGCGATCGTCCTGACGATCCTCAACTCGCGCAAGCAGCGCAAGCGCTTCGGCTTCCCGCTGCGTCCCATGTGGGCGGAGTATTTCCTGGTCGGCGTCGGC
>NZ_JAKGBU010000005.1:12854-29967 GCF_021555155.1 Rhizobium alarense | reverse complement strand
TCGGCGTCGGCATCGTCATGACCTTCATCTCGACGCGGCTGCGCTTCGGCCGCTACGTCTTCGCGCTTGGCGGCAACCCGGAAGCGGCCGAACTCGCCGGCATCAAGACCCGCTGGGTGACCGTCAAGATCTTCGCGCTGATGGGTGCGCTCTGCGCCATTGCCGCGGCGATCTCGACCGCCCGCCTCAATGCCGCCACCAATGCCCAGGGGGAGCTCGACGAGCTCTACACGATCGCGGCGGCCGTCATCGGCGGCACCTCGCTTGCCGGCGGCATGGGCACGATCGCCGGCGCCATGCTCGGCGCCCTCGTCATGCAGTCGCTGCAGTCGGGCATGGTGCTGCTCGGCATCGACACGCCCTTCCAGAGAATCGTGGTCGGCATGGTCCTCGTCGTCGCCGTCTGGCTCGACACGGTCTATCGCTCCAGGGCCAAGTAAGAGGAGTTGGAACAATGACGGATCAACGCACTCCGCTCGTGGAAATGAAGAACATTTCCATCTCCTTCGGCGGCATCCATGCCGTGGACGACGCCTCGGTCGACCTCTATCCCGGCGAGGTCGTGGCGCTTCTCGGCCACAACGGCGCCGGCAAGTCGACGCTGATCAAGATCCTCTCCGGCGCCTACAGGCGCGACCGCGGCGAGATCCTGATCAACGGCGAGCCGGCCGACATCAACAACCCGCGCGACGCCAAGAAATACGGCATCGAGACGATCTACCAGACGCTCGCCGTCGCCGACAATGTCGACGCCGCCGCCAACCTCTATCTCGGCCGCGAGTTGCGCACGCCCTGGGGCACGCTCGACGACGTGGCGATGGAGGCCAAGGCGCGCGAGGTGATGGGGCGGCTCAACCCGAACTTCCAGCGCTTCAAGGAGCCGGTGAAGGCGCTGTCGGGCGGCCAGCGGCAATCGGTGGCGATCGCCCGCGCCATCCTCTTCAACGCCCGCATCCTGATCATGGACGAGCCGACGGCGGCACTCGGGCCGCAGGAGACGGCGCAGGTCGGCGAACTGATCAAGCAGCTGAAGCGCGAAGGCATCGGCATCTTCCTGATCAGCCACGACATCCACGACGTCTTCGACCTCGCCGACCGCGTCTCGGTGATGAAGAACGGCCAGGTCGTCGGCCACGCCCGCACCGAGGACGTGACCAAGGACGAGGTGCTCGGCATGATCATCCTCGGCAAGGTGCCGGAAAAGGCGATCCCCGGGCCGGGCGCCATGCAGGTCGCCTGAGCCGGCGGCACCCCCTGTCGAACAAATGCCGCGCCCGTCCCTTGGGCGCGGCATCGTCGCTCTCCCGAGGCGCGCCGCACAATTTCCTTGCCGGCAACCGCCGCTACACCATTGAACCCGCGGCCGTCCTTTGTTATGAACCGCGAACCAGTTGACCCGGCCCCGTCCGGGCGACACGGATGCACCCGTAGCTCAGCTGGATAGAGTGTTGGATTCCGATTCCAAAGGTCACAGGTTCGAATCCTGTCGGGTGCGCCATTCCATGATGAATACCCCATATCCGTGAACTGGCACCCCATGTCCGTGAACCGAGACGGATTATCCCACGGCTCCGCCACCCATGAAAAAGCGGCAGAGAAAGTGGTCGGCATCTACAGTTTGTTTCTGATCGACGACGCGGAGCACGAGAAATAGCTCGCGCATGAAGGCGATTGCTCAGTCCTGCGGGCGATCCTCGCGGCATCTGTCGCGGTGGCTGCGGCTAGTGCGAGACTGACACCACCAAGATTCAGGAGCTGGATGAGGACGCTGGCAGGCTACGCTCGATTATCGTCCGGATGTCAGACGCGGACATCCGAGTGTGGCGACCGTCCCAGGTTTCGTTGGTGTGGTTCCACATGCTTCCCTGAGATACTATCAGCACTTTTCCGGAAAGGAGACGGAGAACAGTTTTCGCGTCTTCCGGGACAGGAACTTCATTTCCTTCCTCATCGAAATGCCAGACACCGTGTTCCCACAAGCCATATTCGTAATCTTCGCCGTCGATCCGAACGACCTGCTCATCGATCTCGGCGTTCTCATACACTTCGGACGAGCGCATTGCCTTCAAATCCAGAAGGAAGAAGGATTCGATCGGAGCCTCTGCAATGTATTCGAAGTGCAGTAGCGCCGGCGATGCCTCAAGGAAACCACTTTCGCTCAGGTCAAAAAGCAGTCGTTTCCCGTCCTCGTGGACATGGACACCACGGAGCGGGAGATGTCCGTTTGGAGGCAGGAAGGAATAGTTCCCGAGCATGAAGTGCTCAAGGACCTGCCAACACTCATACGGATCCTGCCAGCTCGTCGAGGCTGGAGGCGTGTCGCCGAATGCTGACTTGATCGCTTCAGTCCAGATCCTGTTTAAACGCACCTGGTACTCTTGCTGCTGCCGCGCAACATCATCCATGCCGAATCTCCCACTTTCTCGCTGCGAGCACGCTATCGAGAAGCTTGTTGGCGAGGAAGTCAAATGCGACACGCAAAAAGCGCATGATCGCCTCGCTGGTGTGTTTACCCTCCCCTATCCGCCTGATCTGCTATCCGCGACTTGGATAACGTGAATATCGCGTAGGTTGCGACTTGAGCAAAGTCTTCTTCGAAAATATACAAACATTTGACCGAACGAATCCTTTGCATGCGAGTACTGCAGATCACTATTGAGTTGCCCGAACGCTTTCATTTCCTTCTTCCCTGAGGGGCGCGATTGAATACGAAAAACCAGCATAGCGCAGACGACGCTGCTCTAGGATTCCTGTACCAAGGCCAGTACGCGCTTCTATTGCTCTGGCGCGAAACCGATGACGACGCCGTCGTCTACCTTGAAACGCTCGATGACGTCGTTCTTGAGGTGAACGGCATGACGATCCTGGAGCAACTCAAGCATTCGATGGCCGCAAAGCCGGCGGCGATAACCATAACGAGTGTCAAGCTTTGGAAGACTCTGAAGGCCTGGATCGACGTCCTTTCGCAATTGAATTTGAGCCAGACATGGCTGCACCTTGTCACGGTCGCGGAAATCTCAGCCGAATCTCCGCTCAAGGCGCTACTCACCGATGGTGAAAGTAGAGACGTCCTTCTGATTGCTCTTCAGGGAGAGGCGAAAAGGGTTCTCCAGGAAAGAGCTGATGCCAAAGCGGCGGAGAAGAAATCCCTGCCGCACGAACCACGCGCCGCCGCTTGCGAGGCCTTCTTGAATCTCGGCCAGACCCAGCAGGAAGCACTGCTTTCCAGGGCGCGAATAAAGTCTGGACAGAAGAACATTTCGGAAATCGAGGGCGACCTTGCAAGGAGTTTAACCGGGGTAGTCAGTGGCAAGCGCGAAAAGGTCGCGCAGCACCTCGTCGAATGGTGGAACCGCCAGATATTGCTTGCGATGGCAGGTAAGCGTGACAAGGCAATCCACCGTTTCGAGCTCGTCTCGAAGCACATGGAGATCGTGGCCGACGTAACTCTCGACAAGCTGATCGACAATTTCTCTGCGGAAATACCTCCGAACTCCTATCAATCCCACCCTATGTTGCACCAGCAGATCGCGCTAGTTGATGGCACCGATGCAGAGGTCGGCCGGGCTGTGCGCGAGGAGTGGCGGGCACGTGAGAACCGGTCTCGGTGGTCCAATGAGAATCCTTCCAGGCGGGAACTCATCGCTCGCCACGATGATCATCTGGCGGAGGAATGGTCGGACCGCCACCTCGATATATGTTCTGATTGCGGTGCGCAGCCAGATGCGGTCAAGAAGGAGATGGGCCACAAGCTCTTGATATGGAGTCACTATGATGCTCCGAACGCGGTCAACGCCATTGATCCGGGCGTGACCAGACCCAGCTATGTCAGAGGATCCTATCAGATTCTTTCAATTGGTGGTCGAGTCGGTTGGCATCCCGAATATCGGAAGCTGCTGGGTTTTGATGAATGACTATTGCACATGACCTTTTCGCCGAGGCGAATCCCGCCTTCGGCACGTTCTTGGTCCTCGGTTTCTGCAGGTCGCACGTCACGGCCTCCGAAACGCCCCCTGCCCTCGCCCTGTTGTACCTCGCCCTTCCTATCGCGCTGTCTCAGGATATGGAGCCGAGCTTCTCGGCGACGAACGCGGCGACCGGGCTGCTCGCGTGGCTGAACAGATACCCGGATGTGCGTATCGAGCTCGGCAACCGCCTCGACGCATCCAAGCAGATCGTCTCATCGGCCGTCAGGTTTGGCGTGACGTCGCGTGCGCTGGCACTCAACGATGACGGCACACTCACCATGGGCTCTGCTGTTCCGTCTATGACGAAGGCCGATCACCTTCCTGAAGAAGTTAAGAGCGCTATTCGTCGAGCGCAGAGGCTCGGCACCTGGATGGGCAAGGCGGGATCGGCCGCGTCGGTTTTCTCAGCATTTGGAGTCGTACCTTGAATCGTTGGAACATACTCGGAATCGCCTTCTACGGGGTGGAAGGAAGGCGGCGGCTGATCGGGTTCGATCCGGACAAGGTCAACGTGATCACTGGCGCATCTGGTACGGGCAAGTCTGCGATCATCGAGGCGATCGACTACTGCCTTGGATCCTCGAAGTGCGATCTTCCTTTTTTCGTTCGCGGTCATGCGGAAGCCGTGGCCATTCATTGGGCCCTTGGCGAGAGCCATTTGATCGTCGGCAGAAAGATTCCAAAAGCGGGGAGCGGCACCAGCAGGATGTTCGTCCGGACGGGGAGAAACCTCTCACTCCCTCAGACCGAGGATGGATTGGAAGGACCGACCACGCGCGACGCCGCGCGCGAGATGATCGAACGCTGTTTCGGGATTGCTGGCACCGATGATCCCTCTGCTCAAGGCAAGGCCGAACAGGGGCGCGCCACCGTTCGCGACGTGACACCGTATCTGTTCTTGTCTGGCGACGTAATCATCAGCAAGACAACGTTGCTTCATGACATGAACCGGCCGGAAAAGGTTAGAGATATAAAAGCGACGATGCCGTATTTCCTTGGCGCAGTTAATCAGGAGAGTGTCCTGGCAGCTCGCAGGCTTCGCCAGTTGGAAGCCGCGCTCGGCAGGATCGAGAGGCAGGCGAAGGCTCTTGAACGCAGTCAAGGACTGCTGACCCAGCGGTCAATGGCTCTACTGAGCCGGGCCGCGGGGGTCGGTCTGACAAGCAGCCCATCCCCGGATGCATCTGACGAATTCCTTATCCGTCAGTTGAGGAACGTCTCCAACAATACTCAAACGGGCATCGAGACGGCAGGGGGCGAACTCGAACTGTTGGAAGACGAGCGGCAGCAGCTCGTTATCGATCTTCAGAATCTGCGTGAGAAGCGCCGGGCCCTCAAGCGAACACTGCAAGATGCAGCCGGATACGAGACCGCGGTTTCAGGCCAGGCGCACAAGTTGAACCTGATTCAGCACTTGAGCCTGGAAGATGGAAAGTGCCCTGTATGCGAGGCCGAGAACCTTGCAGGCCGCGCGATGGCGGAACAGATCCGCAAGTCTCTTTCCATCGTTGCCGAAGAGGTGCTGTCAGTGGACGTGACGCGTCCCCGCCTCGCTGATCAGTCCGGGCAGGTAGAAGCCGCCATCCTGTCGAAGTCGGGTCGACTTCGGGAGGTCGAGGTGCAGATTGCGGATCTTCTCAGTCAATTCGAGGACTCTGTTCGATCCGGATCGCTACTGGAGGAAAGGGCTCGAATAGTTGGACGCATCGACGAGTTCCTTGAAACGACGGCGCAGGACTATGCCGTTCCGACGACGAACATCACCGCGCTGGAGGCCGAGATCGCCCAGCTCCGCGACAAGGTGGATCCAGACGCGAAGCGTGAACGCCTGAGGGATGCGGAAAGTCTGGTCAGCAACTTCACCACTGAGATGCTGGCTGACTTGCCGACGGAGGTTCCCGCGACAGGCGCGCGCGCGGTGTTCAGCGCGACGCCGAACTTGTCTTTGATTGAACCGCAGCAGCGTTCGGTTCTTGCGCTGGCGGAGATCGGTTCGGATCAAAATTATCTCGCCATCCACCTGTCGCTGGCGTTCGCATTGCAGAAGCTGTTCGAGACGATCAAAGCCCCGGTTCCTGGTGTGCTCGTCATCGACCAGATCAGCCGACCCTACTATCCCGAGGGCGGCGGCGAAAAGCTCCTGAAGGACATGGCTTCGGACAGCGACCGTCAGGCGATGCAGCGCATCGTACGCTTTCTATTCGAAGAGACCGCGCGTCGAGCCGGACTCCAGGTCATCCTTATCGAGCACGCGTACCTACATGAGGATGCAGACTACGTCGCGGCGGTAAAGGGGCGCTGGACCCCAGAGACGGGCGAGAAGCTGATCCCTTCAGATTGGCCAGCACGAAGCTAGGCACGGGTGATTGAAATAGGCGTTCTGGAGGCGAGAAACCTGGCCAAACCATCACGAAGATCGCCGTTGACGGATGCCTTTCTGAAAACCACCACAGCGACAAACAGGACGCTCGCAGAATGGCTCAATCCAGCGAAGGAATCGTTTGCAACCCTTGTGGAATTCTCTGTGAACTCAACCAATAAAACAAACACTCCGCCAGCGACCACAAAGGCGAATATCAGCATCAACCAAACGGTAATCGTTCGGGTGCCCCACCTATAGTTCTGATGGATCAGGACCAGATTGTTTATCTCAACGGAACGCCCAATCGAGATCAATACTGCCAAAAAGAAGACAACAATCACATTGAACATCGCATGGGCCGTCCAAGGATCATTTAAGAACGTTGTGAAGCCGTTCGTGGAAGTTCCAGAAAAAAGATCATTGAATACCGAAATTACTTTTTGCATGCGTTCGCCTCGATGCTGTTTAGCACATTGTGCGTCTCCACGCGGCCGGCGCAACGGTGTAAAAGCATGTTCAAGAAAGGTCTCCTTCGCTGGCTATAGGTCGATCAGTCCAGATCGAACGTTTCCAGGACTGCCTCCATCAGCGTCGCGATCGACGTGACCACAGGGCCCTCCACCATGAGACCGCATTCGAGATTCGCCATCTTCGACCGCGAGAGGAAGTTCGCGGATCCGACATAGGCGTGGCTTCCGTCCGCCAACACCATCTTCGCATGGAAGGTCTCGTCGGTCTCTCCGCCGCCGTAGCAGCAGATGCGTGTCGCGCGTTCGCGGAGTTGCTGGATATCGATGCCTGGCCGCGCTAGCTGCTCTGCCGACTGCACGATGAGGATCCGCTCTGGCGCGGAAGTGTGCTCGAACATGTCCAAGATCCAGGCGCTGCCGACGGCATCGAGATAGGGTGTCATCACAATCAGCCGGTCCCTCGCCTTTACAGCCAGATGTCGGAACGCGTCCGCAGTGTCCGTCAGCGTCAGAAGCCGGGCTGCTGGCGTCGACACAAGGACGCTCTCGAGGCGGCTCGGCGACGGCGGCATGGTGACTACGAACCGCGCCTTTGCCTGCTGCGCCAGGGATTCCCTCGCTCTCATTGGTCAAGCCCCCTATCGAAATACCCGATGATGTCCGGGGAGTTCGCCAGTTCCCATTCCGGAGCCGGGCCGCCCTTCAGAACCGATCTCGACAGCAGCAGATTGGAAGCGCCGCAAGACACCTCGCTGACCATAATGCATGCAGGGCATGCTCCGCCGCGGCTGTCGCAAAGACTTCCTGACCCGCATCGCAGCATTCTCGGATCGATCGATCTGCGCAGGAAGTCCATGGCATGGTTGCGCCACATCGCCGAAATGTTTCCGAGATCGGGGGTCATGCCCTTTCGATAGATGGTGAACGCAAGATCGGCGGGGAAGATGTATTCCCCGATGCCATCGCGGTCGAGCCCGGAGGCGTCGGCCAGCGAGTGGATGAGCTGATGCGAGAACGAATGCAGCAGCATGTACACGAACGGGGCCAGTTCGCGGGGCATCCCCTGCCGCTCCTTGTCCTTGTACCTGTCGAGGAATTGACCGAAATCTTGATATCGTTCGAGATAGCCTTGTCCGAGACCGACATCGTCGGGCGGCATATCGATGATCCCATTTTTCAGCAGCCAACGACGCACGCGGGCCTCATCCAGCTTGATGTAGAGGGCCTCGTTCTTCTGCTGGGTCACGTAGATGGGGCGTTTACCGTTCTTCATCCTGTCGAAGGCAACAAGGCGAACCGGCATGGCGACTTGGCGGTTCTGATACTCGCGTTCATAGACAGGCGTGGAGGAGACCCGGGTGAAGCCGAAACTGTATTCACAGATGGGAAGGCCACGCAGGAGAACCATCTGCGCGATGCCAGTCTTCCCGAGGACGGCACCGACCTCTTTCCGGTATCTCTCCATCTCGTCGGCGACGCCCGCGTGCTCGCTTAGGGTCAAGTCTGGCTTCATCACGTCGACAGCGGTGTGATTGGATATCCCCTCCCTGATGTGCTCGTCGATGAACGCCGCGTGCTCGGCAGTCAGTCGAATTGGGTCGAACTTTCTCGCCCAATCCGCCCGCAGATCGACACGCCTGGCGATCGCTTCGCTTTTCAGTGCGCCGCGGGCCACTATCTCCTCTGCGAACCATCTTTCGCGGAGTCTGCGCATCTCCGCCACTGGCGCCGAGGCGTCCTCCCCTCTCTGAAGACGCTGCTGCACGATCTTGCGGAACATAACGAACTCCTCCCATTCGTCCGTCCTCCCATTCCGCGCAAGAGCCGTCTCGATCTCCTCATCCGAAGGATCGTCGTAGGGTATTGAATGGATTTCCGCCAACTTCCGCAGCAGATCCTCGCGCCTCTCCGGGCTCATCAACTGGACGACCGTGGTCTCGCGCAGCTCGATGAAGCTACCCCGCTGCGGATAAAACGCACTGCTTGCCCGGTAGGAAACGGGAAGCATGTTCACCTGTATCCACTCGAATTGCTGGGCATCGGGTTTTTGTTGATCCAAGGAGAGCTTCAAGAGTACACGCGGCTCGGCCTTCTTCAGCTCCCGTGACTCTCCGCAGCCTTCGCAGACATATCGCCACTCGGAAAACACTGGAGCCTTGTTCTTGAGCTTGAACTGCTGCCAACCGCAGGTGCAGCTTCGCAGGTGCCTGATTTCCTGCGCGCTGTCGTCGAAGGTGTAGTTGAACGGGCTAAGCGGCTCGAGGGTACCGTACCAATGGACATAGACCACATCGACCTGCGTCCACCGCGCGTCATGGCCGTTGCATTTCTTGGGAAGCTTTCGGGCCGCCTGATCGGAAACGCTGGCGAACTCCCGGACGCTGCCACACTCGCCGCACTGGTAGAGGAGAGGATATGGCAGATATCCGACAACATCCGGTTTATTGAGGGTGAAATCCGTGTGATTGATGCGGACGGTCTGGACCATGGCGTCATAGAATGCGTCGTCAAGAGCGAATTCGGCGGGAGCAGTCGGACATGCGTCCTGCACCCGCTTGATCCAGTTCGCGGCGAACTCATTGATCCCTTCGAAGATAGTGTGGGCCACGTTGGTAGACAGGCGCGGACTGAACTCGCTGAGATACGGGACCGCCTTGCAGATACCCTTTCCTCCCTCCCAGGTCATCAGTACGCCAGGAGCATACGAAGTCGCTATCTGCGCGCGCGAACGGAGCATCTTGGGAGGCTCCACTTTCCTCTCATCGGCATCCATTGTCTGGGTATAGCTCCTGCGGCCACTCCCCATGTCTAACGTCTTCGTCTTTCCGGACATGTCACGCCTCTCCCATTACGTCGGCATCCGTTTCGGCCGTATCGCCTCGCTGCCCGCGGATCGCCTTCATCACCGCCGCGACATCCTCCGCTCTCACCGAACGTTGATCCGTCGTTCCCGGATCGATCACCGATGCGGTGATGACACCTGCTTCGTCGACGTCTCGAAGCGAGGTCATGGGCTTCTTGAACACTGCATCGTAGTCCCCCCAGTAGTCCTTCAACTGGGCAGCGACTAGGAACGACCTCATAGCCTTCCCGAACTCATGGGCAGCATTCATTGCGCCATCCCGGTAGAAATCAGGATATGGAGGCTTCCCGAATCCAGAGCCATCCCGCCCTGCAACGCCCATGGACGAAAGCATGAAGCTGGCGAGATCATTGGAGAAACCGACAATGTCTTTGCTGGCCTGGGTGGACAGCAACTTCGTCGAATCGAAGGTCTTGAGGTCGGCCTTCTTGCTGTCATCCAGCCGTACGAATTCGCTGGCATCGTTGAGCATAGCCCATGCCTGCACGTAGGATGCCTGGACGCGCCTTATCGCATTTTCAGCCCAGCGCTCCACCGCGGGCGGAGCGATCATCCGCTCAAGGAAGCGATGAAATATGTCGTGCGTCTCCACCACGTACCGGTCGCGGCGGCTTTGAGGTGTGGGAAGCAGCATGACGAATCCCACATGCGTTCGTCCGACACGGCTCGATGCCTGAATGTATTCCGCGATATCGGAGGGGAGTCCCGCGAAGAACATGCTGTTGAAGCGGTCGACATCGACGCCGTGACTGATCGCGGATGTGGCGACGATGCTCCGCAACGTCTCGCCCACATTGGGATACCCAGCCTCGAACGGCGTTTCCGCCTGCTTCATGACCCGCTGGATCTCCTGCATGTCGACACCGCCGGAGATGAGACGGCTGATGAACCGATCGTGTTCCAGCCCGGACGCGTGATGTTTCTGCCTTACTGCCGAGTGGAGCGCATCGATGACCTGGTCTCCACCCTTCTTGTTGGTGACGTAGCAGAGCGCGATCCGATGCAGGTCCACCAATGCCATGATCTCATCGATCCGTCCGTCGTTGACGGCGCGGTCGATTGCGGCGCGTCGCCAGTCGCCCGCAACTCCGGGAGATATCGCCCTGTGCAGTTCCGCTACCGCCGAGGCAGCTCTGCCGGGGTCCAGCAGGGCCGCCCACAGATGCGAGATTATCGTATGGAACGAACTCAGCACGCCTACAGTCGTCACCGTGTGCGTGGCATCGTTCGTCATCAGCGAGACGTAGAGCCTCATCCATGGCGCCGTCGCCTCGGGAACGAGGTGCGACGGAAGCGACCTCGAAAGTGCAACTCGGTCGCCGTTACCGGAGGGCGCGCTCTCGGCCTCTGCGAAGAACGACCGATAGATGTCGGGTCCTGGGTAAGGAAAGCGTAGAGGTTTCCGCTGATAGAGCGTTTTGAGCTGCCTGTCAGGATCGCTAATCGTCGCCGTTGCGGCGATCATCTTCGGGAGACGGGGCACCCTCTTTCCATCCGCATTCAAGTACCAGCACACTTGGAGGTCATCCCCGGCAATCTCGTCGATCGTCCGGAAAGTCTGTTCGAGCAGGGTGTCGAAAAGTCCGCTGAAGGTTCCAAGGCTGTCCTCCAGGAGATGCGCCTCGTCCTGGATGATCAGCGACGGGAACGGGTCGTGAAAGACTGGCGTTCCGCCATGGTATGCGGGGAACACGCCCGATGCGCCGGCGGCATCCGGTCCCGCCTGGAGCTTGCGGATGTCGCTTGGACTACTGAGGTGGCCTTCGGGACTCTTCCATCTTGCGAGGCCGAACATTCCCAGGACGTTGGTGATGGTGGAGGTGTTCTGGCCGAGCATAGCCAGCTTGTCGACGGTGCCGAGAACAATCGCCGGAGCGCGCTGGTAGATGGTGTCGTCGGTAAGAAGGAAAGGAAGCGGTGTCACAATGCCGTGGGCATCGTTCCAGGGGCAACTCGCATCGAAGCAGACTATCGCAGCGCGTTCCGCTGCTGCGTCTTTCGATCTGAATCGTCGCAGCCCCGTCGGCTTTTCGCAGCACGGGCACCGGGGCACTTTGTTATAGGCAGCGACGGCTTCGCGATACCTCAGAGCTCGCCTTCCGCTATCGCTGTCTCCGGCGACACCCTCTTCGAAGGGATCGTCGTTGGCGGGATCGCCCAGATCAGGCAGATCCGCCCTGATTGCGCTGTAGCGGTTCGGGGTGTTCGCCGAGCCGACCCAGAAGCCGATCTCGATCGGCCATGTCCCGACACTCTTCTTTTTTCTGACCAGCTCGGCATTAGCGATCAGCCGAAGCAGGCGCTGCGCCTGCTGCAGGGTTAGAAGGCGCAGCGGATATCGGATCATCGCAGTGACACCTCGATCCTTGCCCCGGAGGCGGTCGAGGAAGATGGCGAATAGCAGTGCCCCGTAGAAGGCCTCGGACTTCCCGCCGCCGGTCGGAAAGTAGAGCAGGCTCGCGGCCTGTTCGTCACGCTCGACATCGAACTCGTCCGCATATTCCTTCATGCGGGAAGCGAAGGTAGGGATATGGGCGAGGATGAACGCGAGCTGGAAGAGACGCCAGCCACGCTTCGGATACTTCGCGTCACGCCGGGCGAAGGATTCGTTGGTCATACGCCATGCGAACCAGGGCGCAGCCTTTCGGCGCAGTCTTTCGCGCTCGGCACCGACAAGAGTGTCGGCAAGAGCCGTGGCCGCGGCACGGGCCTCAATGAGCACCCTCACCCCGCGCTCGATATGCTTCGCCTCGATCCTCTGCCCAGCCAGATCCTCCTCGAAGCGCGCTATCTCGCGGCGCGCATCCTCCGGTGCCAGGCTCGCTGCAATGGCACCACCGAGCGAGGTTTCTTGTTCGGCGATCCACTGCAGATACTCCCTTGGGAGATCAAGTAGCTTGGCAACGTCGTGATCTTCCGCCAGAGCGCTGAAGCGGCATTCGACCTCGATGCCGCGAGGCACAATTCTGGGCTGGGTAAAACGTGGCGCCCAGGTCGTCTCGATGACCACGTCCTCTCCCTCATCGTGGCTATCGATGCCGCAGTTTAGCCCGATCGCGGGATAGAACAGGAAATCTCGGAAGCGATACGACGGCTCCACTCGGTCGAGATGGAGCGGCACATGGGCATCCTTCGGGAGCCGGAGCGTGATGCCCGTGCCGAAGAGCGCGTTGCATTTGATGCCGGCATCCCGGGCACTCAGTTCTGCGGATCCATTGTCCAGCGTCACACGAACCGATATCTGGGAAGGATCCATGAAATCACGCTGCTGTTCGATCCTGAATGCAAGCGCCGAGAAATCAGGAAGGGTGTCGGGTGATGCTCGTTGTTGACGGATCTCGGCGATGAAGCGATTCCAATCGCCTTCACTTCGGGCATCCGCAGGACGCACGTTTCTGTCGCGCCATACGATACTCTCGCCTTCGTTCTCCAGCCAGTTTGCGAGCTGCGTCGCCACGCTACGGCGCAATTCTACGGAAAATTCCTCACACACAGCATGTAATTCGCCATCCGTCGCCGACGCGGACCATGTGCAGATCGGGAGCACAAGATCCACTCGTCGCCATTTTCCTGGAATAGGTGCAGGAGACAGATGCTCCGCAGGGACTGCTCTACCGGCGGTGATAAGACGTCCGATCGCCGGAGTGGGAATTGTTATGGTCTCGTCGCCGGTTTCCTCGCCCGAAGGAACGTCGATAGATTGCTCCTCCTCGGATCTTTCATCATCGAAGGACTTGATGTCATCGCCCCTCAGTGTAATCCCGTGCTCGGCGTACACGCTCGTCCGCACGTCGTCTTGAATCTCGCGCCTACGCTTCCGAATGTCGGCAGCTTGTTGCGAGTCTAGGGCCTTCCAGTTGGGCCGCGCGATGCCTTCCTTCTCGTAGTTGGCCGTCCGACGCTCTCTAATCTGCGCATCGATCGCCGCCTTGATCTCGCCGTTCAGCTTGAAGTCGATCTCGATGCCATACCTGTCGCTGGATATTTCCTCCCATTCTGGAAGGATCCGGACGTAGACAGAGAATCGTGGGATCGCCGTCAATGTTGCCGACGATCCGGAACGCATGTTGAAGTCGAAGCCGATGGCCGCGATCTTGATATCGGAAGTCTCGTCCTCATCTGCCCTTGATCGGCGTGGTAGTAGCTGGCCAGAGAAAATCGACCGGCGGGGCGAGCGGCCGTGGACCGTTCGGCCTACCTCGTCGGTGCCACTGGCTCGTCCGGTGACCATATTGACCAGAGCATCGCAGACGGCCTCCTTCAGTTCGACGTCGATGCCGGACAGTTCAACTGAATCCTTGGGCTGTACCATGCCTAGATCCTTCTGATGGATTGAACGGGAGAGACATGCTCGTCTGCAAGGAGGCGCAGCCGCTTTATCGCCGCCCGCTGTTCTTCGTCGCGAACGAAAGCAGAAGCTGCATGGGGATCCGTAAGGATGTTCCGATAGGCGTCGTGGAACGCCATTCCGGCCTTTACCTTGCTATTCCGTTGCGCGACGACACCCCACTGCCAGAATCTCTTGGCAAGGTTCTGCCCGATGCCGAGCGCGTTGGTGAACTTAAGGAATGTCTCGAAGTTCTGGGGCGCATGAGAGACCACTTTCTCCATCGGAATGTCCAACTGATCACCGATGTGCGTCCAATAACGCACGCGGTTGACATCCACCTGGGGATCATCGATGCGGCTGACGAGAGTTCTCAAGCGGTCGGAATCGCTGTACCCACCCAAACTTGAGAATTTATCGATAACCATCTCATGATACGTCCGGATGGTACTTGCAGCGTTCGCAGGAACGCTCAGGAGAAGTCTGGCCCGATCAATAAAACCGGAACTGATGACGCAAATCTCGTCCTGCTCCGCCACGTCCCTCGCCTCGACCTGGCGAAAAGTCTCGAGCAAGTGGGATCGATCGCGCAGAACGAGGCCGGTTCCCGGACGGGCGATGATCTTCTGACCGCGCTCCATCGTGAGTTCGATGATCTCTCCGTCGGCCTGTGCGCCAGCGAGATCGATCACCGATTCGGAGGGGAAGAACAGCTCCTCGGGCAGTGACGGCGTATCTGTCGGCGCGATCGTGAAATCGCCCAGTCCTTTCACTTCGGCCTCCGCCGCCGCGGCATATTTGCGCAGCCGCGCCGCAATCTCCTGCTCGCGAATCTGGTCGGCCAGCCGCAGAGCATCGCGTGCGGAGAAGCGGAGAGTGTCGCCATCGGCGAGTACAACAGCTTCGTCGGGAAGCCACGGCCTGGAAAAGAACGTCAGCACCCCGTCCCTTGCCGGAGCTATAAGGAATATCTTCTTGAACTTGTTACGCTCGGACGAAGACCTAGTGGCAATATCACTCAATCCCCCGGGGCCGGAAAACACGATCATGCCGTTGTCGAACCGCCTCTGGAGCGAGGGAATGCGATGCGCTAACTCGGTGGCTGCGAATTCGGCGAGAGTCTGCTTGGGAAACATGAACAGTGCCTTCGATGAGGCATTGATCAGGCCGGCTACGATCTCCTCAAGGATATAGGCCATTGGCGTGGATTCTTCGAACGCCTTCATTGAGGCCGCCGCAGAACCCAGTGTCTCTTCCAATTCCGTTCCGACGATCTGATATGCTGCCGACGACGGCTGCATCAGGGTATGCACCTGCCCCGAAATCATGTACCCCGAGATCACATCGACGGCAGCAGCATTTCCATGCTCGTCATAAAGGTAGTCGCTGAAAGCTCGAAGAGATCCTGGCAGCGAAGCGTTTCTGCGAAGCTTTCCAACGATGGTATTGATTTCAGCGACGCCCGAAGCGTCCCCTGCCCGCCGTAGCTTGCCAGAAATAGCCCGGAGATCCTCCGTCACCTGTTTCCAAGGGCCATTAAATCCCTTCGCGGAGACCCGCCTGCATCCTGCCCAGGAAGGGTCTGGCTCCTTCGATACGAGGATCGACGAGGACAACGACGTCACTGTAGCGGATCGAGTGGGCGGCGGCCTTCTCTTACGCGTCGCCTCGTTCGTATTGAATACTTCGAAGCGGGACTTGTCGAAGGTCCACGGATCCTCGGTGACCACAAGGATTCCGGCTTCCGGATGGGTTTTTCTCAAGACCTTCAACGTCGCGGTTACGCGGCTTGCCCAGTCCTCGCCCAGACGGTTTCGTCCTGTGCGGGTGAGATCGAATATCACGAGATCCAGCTTGCCCTGGATTTTGCGGATCAGCAGTTCTTCGCCTTTTTTGGCGCCGAACAGGAAATATTCCGCGGCGGTACCATCGTCAGCCAGTCGCCGCACTGTGTTATGCTGCTTGAGGTCGGTCCTAGAACTCGTCTTCCATAGAAGCGTGCCTTTTGGATGAGATTTTCCGTCGCAGCTTCCATGGGGCAGTATCTCGTCGAGAGTCGGATGTTCGAACTCGGGATGTCTAGTTCCATCCTTTCCTTTGCCCGACAACGTCCCCACGCGGCTGAGTATTTGGTGGTAGTCCTTCAGCGCTGGAGCACCGTCGTGGCCTACCGTATGGCGGGTCAGGTGCGCGAGATGAGTCCGATGAAGATACTCGCGGTCGATCTGAATGTCGCGAGCGAGTTCGTGGCTGGTGCGGGCATAAGGATAAATGAGCGCCCTGAACCCATCCGGACGCTCGAATGAAGGCTGTAGGCTTCCGAACTTTTCGATCGACGTTTCCGGCGCGACCGCGACGTCAGCCAAAGCCAGTAATGAGGTCACCGCAGAGAGGCACACGTCGCGTGCTGGCCACGTCATCACCACGGTGGGCTCAGCACTGTTCATGACTTCGATCGCCGCCCGAACAATCTGCTCATAGACCGTGGAAAGGGGTGACCTCTCCTGGCCCACCATCTTCAACGGCACCTTCGACAGTGCAGACAGCCAGGCGGCCGCATTCCTCGCGCCTGTATTTTGGTTTACCACGTCTGGAGAGCCAGTCACCCGCGCGGACGTCCGTGCGGACTGCGCGGCCGCCATTTCCGATCTCCGCCGTGCTTGCTCCTGCTGCTGTCGAAGTCGGTCGGAAAGAGCGGTTCCAGGAGCGCGCCTGAAGTCGGAACGGTCTCCCTTCATCACGACGCCTCCGCAAGGCGCGAGCAACCGCTACGCTGGTAGGCAATGACAGCCGCCTCCTCTACATCGAAGGATTTCGCCAACGCGTCGCGGAACACCTCAGGCACTGGCAAATCGAGCTCGCGGAGAAGCTTCACAGATACGGTGGCAGTTCCAGAAACAGCGCGGTAGCGCTCGTCCACGGCCTTGGTGTTCAGTAGCGCAACTAGAAGGCTGAGATTCTCCGCATTTTCACCATAGACGACGATCGTATGGTTCTCGGACACGAATCCTTTCCATGGGTCAATTGAATTCCCATCGACCATCGCAGCTACGATCCTTCTCGGCTGGCTGCTATTCGTGGTCCTCTGCACGATTATCGCAGGAGCTGTCATGATGGCCTGGC